>VGSS01000076.1 GCA_016874935.1 Deltaproteobacteria bacterium
TCACAGGTTTCATCCTCTGGTTCAAGGAAGAATGGCTTCTCTTCTTTCCGATGTGGACCTTTGAGGTGGCGCGGGCCATCCATTTTTATGAAGCCATCTTAGCTACGCTCACCATTATTGTTTGGCATTTTTATTCGGTTGTGTGGAATCCAGATGTCTATCCGATGAGTTGGGCCTGGATCAACGGGCACCTGACCGAACACGAGATGGAACTGGAGCATGGTTCGGAATTAGAGAGAATTAAGGCAGAGGAGAAAGGAACCCCGGTCCATTTCAATGAAGGGTCGGGGGCAGGAGGCGGGAGGGCCTATCCCATTCATCAGGAAAGAAGAGAGAAATTCTCCGTCAAAGGTCTTTATGGGATGGTTCAATATCTGAACGAATCCATTAAAAAGTGGAAGGGTATTTAAACCCCGTTAGAAATTCTTCGACTTTCTAACGGGGTAAACAAAGGGAGGTGAAGGTTTATGAAGGACACTCTTAGGGAACGATATGGCCCTTATCCGAAGAAAAAGCAAAAGAAGAGAATTCAAACGAAGGAGAGCAGTTTTTTGAAAAGAAGTTACGACTGGTTAAAATGGAGATCTGATAAAATCGGCGAAATGATCATTTATCATCCCTGTCTGGAGCATTAATTTAAACTGTCATTCTGAACTTGTTTCAGAATCTAAAAAAATGTCACCCTGAAACGAGTTCAGGGTGACAGCTATACCATAAGTTATTTACCCCGTTAGAAAGCCCCGCAGCTCTGCTGCGGGGATGGTGGTTGTTTCCTTTTCAGCGAACACGGGGGTTACTAAAAATTTATTGCCCTATATATCCTCTTACTCCCACCATCCAAACCCCACCCAAATGGAGAGGATATATAGGGTTTTTTTTATTGTCTGCGAATAGAGAACGTGTTAAAATTAACGCCACCCAAACAAGATCTCAAAAAGACAAAAAGATGTCCCCTCGAATAAAAAACAGTATTTGGGTTACCTCTCTTTTCCTCTGCTTTTTCTTCATTCATTTTGCCACAATCTCAGGGGCGATGACCATCGAAGAGGAGAAGAAGTTAGGGAAGAAGATCTTATTCGAAATGGAGAAAAAGGTCGATTGGGTAAGGGACCTGACCTTGCAGAACTTTATCAACACGATCGGGCAATCTCTTGTTGCTCAGGTGGGTTCAACTCCTTTTGATTTCAAATTCTATTTAATCGTTGGAAGAGACCCCAATGCCTATGCCATTCCAGGGGGCCACATCTTTGTGACGACCGGGCTTTTAATCTCAACAGAGAGTGAACAGGAAATCGCAGGAGTCCTCAGCCACGAAATCTCTCATGTCATGGCAAGACATGTGGCGCAGATGATCGAGAGGTCGAAAAGACTTAACATTGCCTCCATGGCAGCCATGATCGCAGGGATACTTTTAGGAGGAGGCGGAAAAGCGGGCGAGGCGGTAGCCGCAACGGCAATGGCAACCGCAGAAGCCCTTGCCCTGAAATATACCCGCGAGATGGAGGTTGAAGCCGACCAGAACGGTCTTCAATATGCGATCAAGGCAGGCTATGATCCGAACGGACTGATCACCTTTATGAACAAGATTTACAAACTCAGCCTGACCTCCGGACCCAGAGTGCCTACCTATCTCTCAACCCATCCGGCCATCGAAGATCGAATTTCTCTGATGGAGAATCTCCTCCAGACCAGGCCAAGACCGTCAGAGCCTTTTAAAGCTTCCGGGACTTATCGAAAGATTCAGGCCAAAGCCTTTGTAGAGGAAAGAGAACCCCATGTGGCGATCAACCACTTTCAATCGATGGTTGATACCCATCCGCAGGATGTGGACGCCCACTATGGTCTGGGTTTGGCCTACCGGAAGATGGGGAGATTGGACAAGTCGATAGAGGCTTTTCAATACGGACACTCATTGGCTTTAAATGACAGGGATCTATTGCGGGAATTGGGGATCGCCTTTTTTCTTTCCGGAAAGCTGGATCAGGCGACCAAAAACCTCGAAACGGCTCATCGACTTTCCAGGGAGGGCGATGATCGGAATGATGATCTGTTGAACCTTTATTATCTCGGGAGGTGCTATCAAGAGAGGGGAGATCTTACCCAATCCCTGCCGCTCTTCCAGAAAGTCAAAAAAGGTCATCCCGAATGGATGGATGTCCATCATAGTCTCGGTTCCGTTTATGGGAGAATGGAACAGAAGGGGCTGTCTCACTTCTATTTTGCAAAATATTTTAAGTTGAGAGGAGAAAACAAGAATGCTCTCCTCCATTATAGAACCTCGCTCGATCGGCTGGAGAGGGGAAGTCCGGAAAGGGAGGAGGCCCAGAGGGAGATCAGAGAATTGACCCAAACGAAATAATATAGAAGTCGTTGTAGGGCAAGGCTTCAGCTTCACATAAAGAAGGGGGGAAAGGATGAAACCATTAGAGGTTTACTGCCAGAATGCCTTAGAGAAAGGAGTAGATGGAGCGAAGGTGATCGCCCCTGAATCCATCGCCACAGCCGAGTGGGTCAGGCTGAAATGTCAGTTCGGATGTCCGGGATTTGGAAGAAGTCACTGCTGTCCCCCCCACACCCCCACTCCAGAGGTCACCCGGAAGGTGATCGATTCCTATCAAAAAGCGATTCTGCTCCATCGGCGCATCACCGATGGAATCAAGAGGCGAGAGGAGACGAAGCAATTTAATGAGATGGTCGTTCGACTCGAGGCTGAAATTTTCCTCGATGGCTATTATAAAGCCCTGAGCATGACTTCAGGGCCCTGCCGCCTCTGTAAAGAATGTGATTTAAACAGTCTTTGCAAACACGGGATGGAAGCCAGGGCCTCCATGGAAGCCTGCGGGGTGGATGTCTATAAGACGGCAAGGGGGAATGGATTTTCCATCCGGGTGGTGCGAACTCCCGAAGAAGAACAGAACATCTTCGGATTGATCCTGGTGGAGTAAAGACTGTGTCGTAAGTCCATTTATGGTTCGATCCTGAGCGAACCGTTCACCCTTCGAGAACCTCAGGGCGAACGGCTGATGACGACACGGTCTATTCAAAGGGAAGGAAGACATTCTCATATGAAGAGTGAGAAGAAGAGGGGCAAAGGAGAAGAGATCGTCAGGCTCAACCGTGAGCTTTCGATCCTCAATGCCATCAGCCAGACCGTCAACGAGTCGATTGATCTCGACGAGATCCTGAACAAGAGTCTGAATAAGATCGTAGAGATGACGGAGATTCAGTCGGTAGGCATCTACCTCTTAGAGGAGAAGACCGGCGATCTGGTCTATGTTGCTCACAAGGGATTTTCAATGGCCTTTTTAAAGAGAATGAAGCGATTGAAGTTGGGTGGAGGAGCGACAGGAAACGTCGCTCTTTCGGGGGAGCCTCTCTTCATCGAGGACTATTCCGGCTATCCGGATGCCATCCCTTTTGCCATTGAAGAGGGTTTGAAATCCCTGGCTGTCATACCTCTTAAATCGAGAGAGAATATCTACGGAACCCTCAATATTGCCCGAAAGGAATTTTATCCATTCACGCCCTCTACCAAAAATCTCCTCAATTCCATCGGACAGATCATCAGCAGCGCTCTGGAGAGAGCCTCCCTCTATACGGAGAATGTCAAGCGCCTCGAAGAGCAGAAGACCCTTTACGCCATCAGTCAGGAAGTTGCCTCCAGACTTGAACTGAAAGTGATTCTCAAAAAAATCATGGATAGCGCCAACGAACTATTGAGAGTCGATGCGGGATCGGTTGTCCTCTGGGACAATCGAAAACAGACCTATCGGAACGTCATTGTTCATGAGTTGCCGGAATCCTTCATGGGAAGAGAATTTTCACCCTCATCGATTGGTATTGTGGGAGAAGTGATAAGAAAGAAGGGTCCTGTTATCTATAAGGATTATGAGAACAATCCCAATCGAATGAAAGAGTTGGATTCCCTTCATTTCAAAGAAGTCATGGGAGTTCCCCTGATCGTCAGAGACATGGTCATTGGAGTCATGGCGATTGGCACCATCGATCCCCAGAGACATTTCCAACAGAGTGAGATCGACCTCCTTTTTGCTTTCGGCCAGCAGGCAGCCATTGCCATTGGTAATGCCCAACTTTATGAGGACTCGTTAGCCAAGATCAGACAATTGACGATCCTTTACGAGGTCGGGAAAAAACTTTCTTCCACTCTCGATCTTGACGAATTACTCAACAATGCCCTCGAGCTTCTCAACGCACAGTGGGGTTATCCTCTGTGCAGTATTCTGTTGAGGGATCGTGAGAAGAATGAACTCTATATCCGACAGGTCATCGGTCGGGACATTAACGAGGTGAAGCATTTGAGGTTCCGAGTCGGTATCGATGGGATTGTTGGATGGGTGGCCAATACCGGCGAACCTCTTTATGTCCCGGATGTATCCAGAGATTCCAGGTATATCTTGGGATCTCCAGAGGGCAGGTCAGAGGCCGCCTTCCCACTCAAAGTGAGAGAACAGGTGATCGGTGTTCTGGATACAGAGAGCAGGGAGATACACGGGTTTGATGAGGAGGATTTAAAAGCACTCTCTTCTTTTGCAAGCCAGGTGAGCATCTTCATTGAGAATGCACAACTCTTCTCCGATTTGAAGAAGACCCTGAGTGAGTTAAAACAGGCTCAGGATCAGATCGTCCAGGCTGAGAAATTGAGAGCGATGGGGGAGATGGCCAGCGGCGTGGCGCACGATTTCAATAATGTCCTGGCTGCCATCCTTAGGAATATTCAACTCCTGCTCCATTCCTATGAGCATTATGGGCCGGAGGAGATTCGGGAGCGATTAAAAACCATTGAAAAGGCTGCACAGGACGGAGCGGAAACGGTCCGTCGTATTCAGGATTTTACAGGGAGAAGGAGAGACAGGGAATTCATCCCTCTTTCCCTCAATGACCTTGTCCATGAGGTATCGGCCATCACAGAGCCGAAGTGGAAGGATCAGGCCCAAAAGAAGGGAATCCAAATTGAGCTGGTCAAAAGGCCCGGAGAAGTCCCTCCCGTCCTGGGAAATCCATCGGAGTTAAGAGAGGTCTTGACCAATATTCTCTTCAACGCCGTCGATGCCATGCCGAAGGGAGGGAAGATCACCCTTTCGACCCAACTCCATTCGGAAGGCTGGGTAGAGATGAGGATCGCTGATACGGGCATTGGTATGCCAGAGGAGGTCAAGAAAAGAATTTTCGACCCCTTCTTCACCACGAAAGGGGTAGCCAGCTCCGGACTGGGGATGAGCGTCTCTTATGGAATCATCAAGCGCCATGGAGGTGAAATCCTTGTCGAGAGCGAACCCGGCAAGGGAACCGTTTTCGTTCTCCACCTGCCCATAGGTTACGGGGAAGAGGTCGAGGAGACGGAAAAACGGGGGGGGGTGCTCCCGGGGATGATTCGATCGGCAAGAATTCTGGTGATTGACGACGAGGAGGCTGTCCGGGACATCCTCTCCCGGATGCTTACGACCAAAGGCCATCAGGTCGAGACGGCTTCGGATGGGGACGAGGGGATAGAGCGGTTTAAAAAGCACCCATTTGATCTGGTCTTCACTGATCTCGGGATGCCAAAGCTTTCAGGTTGGGGGGTGGGAAAGGCGCTGAAGGAATTGAATCCGAAAATCCCCGTTGTCATGATCACCGGATGGGGGATGGAACTCAACAGAGAGAAGATGAGCCAAAATGGAATTGATCTCATGATTTCCAAGCCCTTCAACTTCAATCAGGTCACCCAGCTCATCTTTGAGGCGATGGAACTGAAGGAAAAGATGTAAACTAATAATAACCAATATCCAAGCACCGATAACCAAATAATAACCAATAACCAATGACCAAAATTTCTAATAAAAATCCTTTATTAACCCCCTCTCCCCTTGGAGACTGTGTCGCAATCGGAAGCAAAGGGGGTTTTTTCATATTACGACACAGTCTCTTGGGGGTGAGGGGTGGTGTGGGAAATCGAATATTCGTTTGGTTATTGGAATTTATTTGGTCCCGCCTTGGCGGGATTGGAATTTGGTGATTGGAATTTTGCCTACCACCAGCGCCAGAGGGCGATGATGAAGGTGATGAGGAAGACGAAGATCAGGTTCATGTAGGCCATGAAGTAAAAGACTTTTTCGTGGAGAGTTTTCTCCATTTTAGCGCTTACCGCAAGCAATTCCCCGACCAACGGCATCCGTAAGACTTTTTCCTCTCCGTGAGGCGCAGTGTTGAGCGTCTCTGTCAGGTCGTTTCCTGCCAGATGCTTTCTCACGTGATTTCCCTCGACCCAGAGCTTGCTTGAACTGACATCGTAGATTTTCCCGTTGTAAGCAATGTAAGCAGGCCTTTTCTCGCTTCCATCAAAACGGGAGAGATCTCCCGGGGTGTATTTCGTTTTTTTCTCAAGCAGGGGTTGGGCGATTTTTTTCCTCAATTTAGGTCCAATCACAAAGGTGACGGTGCCTGCGGAACTGACCATAATTGAAAATAAAATCAATTTGATGCCCAACAGGATTCCGAATCTCGTCGTGTAAAAGGCCTCCCAGGTCGGAATCTTTGCGATGGTGAGAGGGATGCCGGTTGCAGTCAATAGAATAATTCCAAGCCATCCGAGAATCAGTTCGCCTTTGGGGAGCCCCTTTGCCGCATAGGCCGGCTTTAAGAGGATGTGGACATAGAGGATGGTTCCGAACCAGGCGATGGCTGTCAGAAGGTGTAGATAACCGACGGTCAAACGAACGACTTTTTGAAACGGTTTGAGGGGCCTATATAGACCTTTTACTTGAAGTTCCCCCCTGAAATCTTCTCCGGCCTTTGTCAGTTTTCCTCCAGTGGCCTCCACATGACATCGCTGGCACTCGAATTTCGTTTGTTCCGCATATTCCGGAGTAGCATGGGTAAGAAGTGGTGGGAAAAGGATGCATCCGAGCACCCAGCAAAGAAATAGGGCCTTCATAGATTGTCTATAGTAGAAGAATGGGATGTTTGATTCAAGGAAAAAATAGGGAGGAATTCCCCCAGAAAGGAAATTCCTCCCTCACGTTACTTTTTGGTCTTTGCACGTAAATCAACAGCCTTTTCTTTAATTTCCATCAGGCTCTGCTGCATCTTACTCCAGCCATACCAGAGGGCATAATCCGGGTTGACGTGGAAGGTCCCTTGATACGTCTTAAAAATTTGGGGGGAGCCTTTTTCACCTTCTTTTCCATTGAGTAATAAAATAAATTTAGTTATTTTTATTTTATTACTCTACTCTTGGAAGAAACGCAATACTTCCCCTTCAATTTTAAACAATGATCTTAAATGATTCTTGACTTAAGTCAAAGGAAATCCGAAGCCGGTATGGGTGAATGGAGTTGAGGGATGAGGTAAAAATCTATCAGGTTCAAAGGAGGTTTAAAAAAAATGACTCACGACTATTCTGGCAAGTATGCTTTGAAACATCCGTCCGGAGCAAAACCGAATGAACAGGTTACAAAGGCGATTCGGGAAAAATCTCCCGGCGGCGAGCTCTCTTGTGGGATGGCTGAGAAAATTGCAAAAGAGCTCAAAGTCAGTATCTCTGAAGTGGGTATCGCTGCCGACTTATTGGGGATCAAGATCAAGCAATGTCAACTGGGGCTCTTTGGCTGGGGCAATAAGCCGAACCATGGTAAGGACATCCATGTGGCTGATTCTGTCTCAGAAGAGATAAAAAATGCTCTTGAGGAGGTAGCCGAAGACGGCAGGGTGGCCTGTGCAGCCGTTTGGGCGATTGCTGACCGTCTTGTCGCCGAGCGAAAGGCGGTCTCTACCGCCTGCGAGACCTTAGGGCTGAAAATCCGTGAGTGCCAGCTCGGCACCTTCTAAGTTAAACCCTTCTACTACTGGATAAAAGCGATTTTTTCGGAGCATTCCTTTAACAAATGGTAGGCAGAACCTCCCTGTTTCAGAAGGTTGAGCATAAGGTTTGCATCCAGAATGCGGACACCTGCCATCACGTTGACGCCCCTCCTGAAAAAGGCATCCGGGATGAGGCTGGCGGTAGGCCCGATGATGCCTGTGCGTTTCTCACTGTTGGTCCATGAAAGCGTCGCATCGATGGTATGATTGACGATGGCTGTTCCGGTGATGATGACCCCCTGCGAATTCTCGATGGCTGTTTTCATTTCGGATTCAGGTTTAAAATGTTTCATCTCGTCCGGCCTCAGCGTCTGCCGGTTCTTTTCAATGATATAGAAGGGGTTTCCCATTGCCTTCAGCCTCTTGATATATGGGCCGAAAGCGCCAATTAGAGAGACTGTTTCGTGGGGTTGGATGTCCAGGAGATCGAAGCCGTCCTTGTCTTTGATCAATTCATACTCCCTTTCGTTTCCCGATTCGAGAATCCACTGGGAAAGTCCATTGAGGACGGCGATGCCGATGGCGCTCTTAAGGACATTGGGGTCGAGTGAGTAATTGAGAATTTCAGAGATAGGCTTTCCCTCCAGGCTTCCGGCCGGCGGCATCCGGGCCGCCGAGCTCGGACAGCAGACTGCCTCCGGAATTTCGCTGATGGGCGTGAAGGCACATCCTCCGTGACCGGTGGATAGCTTCACGCCCGTAAAGAAAACCCCTATGACCAGGTCCTCGAGTCTTACCTCCTCGAGCGGGCCCGGAGACTTCTCTTTGATGATCTCAATCGTTTCAGCGATCACTGAAGACATAATCCAAACCAGATGGAATAGTGGAATATTGGAATGATGGGTTTAAGCACCATTCCATTTATTCCGGCTTTGCAGTTGCAATTTTTAAAACATCAATGATGTATAGAACCACACCGACTGTGAACCCGATTCCCGCGAAGAAGACCAGCATAAACCAGGGCTTCATGAATTCCTGGACTGTGAGAAATTCAATCCCCAATATTCTCTGGAGATAGGTTTGTATAATCCCTGCCCCTCCAAAGCCTACCCCCATAAGGGCCATTCCGAGGACGGTGATCCAGAAGACCCAGAATCCTCTGGCCTCATTGAATTGCTTCAGCCCTTTCAGTTTTGGAAGGGCATAGTAGACGACCATGAGGATCAGCATCGCATAGGCGCCAAAAAAGGCAGTGTGGCCGTGGGAGGTGGTCACCTGGCTTCCGTGGGTCCAGCGGTTCACTACGGGTAGGGTATGTGCCACTCCTAAAACTCCGGCACCGATAAAATGAAAAATCGCACCGCCTACCACCCAGTAAAGCACGAGCCGTTCCTTGATCTCTATCTTTCTCTCTTTGACATGACGGAGCGTGTCGATCACCATGAGAAGAATCGGAAGAGGTTCCATTGCACTGAAGATCCCTCCCCACCAGAGCCAGTATTCGGGTGTCCCGATCCAGTAGTAATGATGGCCTGTTCCAATGACTCCGGTGATCATGACCAGAGCCAACTCAATGTAGAGCCATTTTTCGACAATAGCTCGTTCTACGCCGGTAATCTTCAACAGGATAAAGGCCATCAGGGAGGCGGCGATCAATTCCCAGGCTCCCTCCACCCAGAGATGGATGACCCACCACCAGTAATAGTAATCGAGCGTCAAATTTTTAAAGAAGGGGATGGCAAAGAGCCACATGGCGGCCAGCATCACAATGCCGCCCAGGAGCAACCCCTGGATGGCTGTCCATTTCTTTGTTCGGAAGATGGTCATGGAGACATTAAAGATGAAGATGAGGGCGACAACCACGACAGCCCATTTCAACTCGACCGGCAACTCCAGAAGGGGTCTGCCCGCTGTCCAGCCGAATAAAAACCCGACCACTCCTACCAGACCTCCTATGAGAAGAAGCCAGAAATGGAGGTCTGCCAGCTTTCGGCTATAGATTTCTGTTTTGGCTTCCTCCGGGATGACATAATAGGTTCCTCCCATGAAGCCATAGAGCATCCAGACCACCAGTAGGTTGGTGTGGATGGCACGCGCTGTGTTGAATGGGAGAATACTGATAATTGGATCGGGCCAGATATATTTGATGATAAGGAGAAGGCCCAATAGGGTCTGAAGACCGAAAAAGATAGCCGAGATGACAAAAAACTTGATAGCCACTTTCTGCGATTCGTAGGTCATATATTTTTCCCTCCTTTTCCGATTTCAGATTGCGGATTGCGGAATAAATCATTTCATTCATGAATTTAAATTCCGAAATCCGAATTCCGAAATCCGGAATTATTTGAGTCCTGATAAGAAGCTTACCAATGCCTGGACCTCATCATCTGCCAGGTGCGGATAAGCGGGCATTTGGGTATTAGGATTGACCGATATCGGATTTTTAATGATTTGTGAAAGCCATTGAGGAACCTTTGCGGTTCCGACTTTGGAGAGATCGGGGCCAATGACCCCGCCCTGTCCCCCGATTCGATGGCAGAGGTCACAACGGTTCTGGGTGTAAACGGTTTTGCCCTTTAAGATCATGGCGGTCTCTTCTAAAGGTGCGCCAGTGACCTTGGCAACGGTGATGGGCGTGGGCGGCCAATCGTTGGTATCAATTTCGCTCACCCATTGGAGGAAGGCGATCGCCTTCGTGATTTCATCTGCCGACAGGTTCTGGTTGGGCATTTTTCTCCTCTTTGGGTCGGGGGATTCGGGATTTTTCAGATATTCTTTCAACCAGATATCTCCCCGTTTGGAATAGACTTTGGTGACATCCGGAGAATAATAGACCCCGATGCCGAGGATCGTATGGCATCCGTTGCAATTATATTTATGCCAGACTCTCTTGCCTGCAACGACCTCATCCGTCAGTTTGTCGGTGTTGGTCCGTTCAGGGATCGTTTTGTGGGTGTCGATCGTCAGCCAGATGAAGATGGCGGTGCAGATGACAGTTCCCCAGATGAAGAAATTGCGCGCTGTTTTCTTCTCCATAGAAAACCTCCTTTCAATGGTTTCAAAATCGATCTATCAGATATATTGTATCTGAAATAAATAATCTTTTCTGCAAGATAAATCATTGACTTAAGTCAAAAAGTTTGCCCGTTTTAGAAAGACCTCCGCCTTACTGGCCAGTCTCCATCCATTCTTACAAAACATTATGCCGCAAAAATGTTAGACTGATCTTCTACGGCTGCAAAAATAATATTATGTAATTACGGGTAGATAGAGGTGCCCTAAAGGTTCTTGGCACCACAGTTAGCTCTTTGAAAGATCTACAGTGCTTCATGATATTTCTCGAATCGTGGGAGGGATGGCTTCCCCAGCAGATTGGAAGACTCTACCGCAGGTCCCTTTGCATTCCTTCTGACAATGAGGGACTTACCCTGTTCTTCTATGACAATCCCCTGAAGCGATTTCAAATCTTGTTTGATGTCTGCCCATTCAAAACAATGGCCTGTTTGATCCAAACGTCGATCCAACTCTTTCCTCAGAACAAGGGCAAGAAAGCTACAGAACACATGGCCCCGGATGGTCTCGTCACACTTGTGGAAGACGGGGCGTGTTTCCAGAACCGACTTGACCTCTCGAAAGACCTGCTCCACTTGCCAGAGTTCCTTGTGCTTGAGGGCCGTCTCTTCCGGAGATAAAGAGGTATTGGTCTTTTTATGGATTGCCGGTGGAATCAATAAAATTTCAAATATGTTTGGCTAGTGTTTAGAATCTTAACTTTTAAATTCTGTGACCAGTTGAATGATCTTTTTCGCGGTGTATTCGGCAGTGTCGGCAACTCCTTCAACGGGCAAAAAACGATCGGCATTCGGACTGAAAAGGCAGGTCACAGTGGCGGGAAATTCCTCGTTGGGGAGATTGAATAGATAATAGAGGGGAATCTTGGGCAGAGGATAGAGAGTAAAAGAGAAATCATATCTCTTGACATCCTTATTAAGATTTCCGGAAAAGCGGGCGATGAGTTCTTCTTTCCTCTTCTGAATGGATTCAACATGAGGAATGAGAATCCTTTCTGCATTCATGGCAAAGGCGGGTTGATAGCCCATTCCTCCTGGAAACTGTCTAAACGCTTTTAGGGGTTGGAGTTGAGCAGGCTCGGTCGTGACAAGACTGGAATATATGGCAATGAGAATACCTTCTGCACCGCGAAGGATCTCTCCACCGAGAATGATCTCATCCCGACGGACCTCGCAGGGCTCCCCAAAAGCCTGAAAATAAAGGCCCTTGTTCTCATATCGGGCAGGGAGTGACTCCTTAAGTTCTCGAATCGGTCGCAACCAAACTTTTTGTAAATATTCCTTCTGAATGTGGAGTAAATTCTCGGACATAAAATACTACCGCTGAGGTTCGATGATCACTTTCATGGAATCTCGAGCTTCGGCGACCAGGTTAAAACCAATGCCTGTCTCAGAGAGGGAGAATCGATGGGTGATCATCTCTGCCAAGGGTAAACGGTGAGCCCGTATCAATTCGATGGCCTGAACAATATCGATGGGAGCCCCTCCATAGGTAGGAAGAAGGATGATTCCGTCGTTCCAGAAATCGAAAAATGGAAAAGAAATATCGATCCCCGGTGGAAGGAGTCCAAAACATAACACCGTTCCTCCCCGGTCTACACATTCAAGCGCCTGTCTATAGGCATGAAGGCTTCCCGCACAAACGATCACCAGATCGGCCAACCGTCCGTGATTGATCCTACGAATTCTTTCAGAACTCACCTCTTCTCCGGAGAGGGCCTCATCCGCTCCGAACTGCCTCGCTGATTTCAATCGATATTCATTGATATCGGACGCCATCACCCTCCCTGCACCTGATGCCCTTGCCAGCGCGACATGAAGAATTCCGGAAATCCCACTTCCGATGACAAAAACGCTCTGCGCAGGCTTTAGCTTTGCCAATCGCTGCCCCCGAAGAACGCAGGCCAATGGTTCAATAAAAACCCCCTCCTCAAAAGAGACCTCTTCGGGCAGTATAAATGTGCCCCGGTCCACATTGATTTTTGGAACACGGATATACTCTGAAAAACCTCCTGGGTCAAAGTTAGTCGTCCTCAAGGTATCGCAAACCGTATGATTGCCATTCAGGCAGTAATGGCAGGTATTGCAGGGGACATGGTGGGAGACAAAAACCCGATCACCGACTTTATAATTTTTAACCCCCTCCCCTACTTCAACAATCTGTCCAGCAATTTCATGCCCAAGCACCCGGGGAGCCTTCTTAATCCGATACCACTCCATCACATCACTGCCGCAGATGCCGCTGGCCAGAACCTTAACCAGCAATTCACCGGGACCGATGCGGGGAGTTGGAATCTCCTCCAGCCGGATATCCCGGTTGTTATAATACATGGCCACTCGCATTTTAGTTCTTACCATATGGCTTCTCAATTTTTAAATAAACAAAAATATACATTACCTGAACGGATATGACAACAAATAATTTAGAGAGGAATTTTGATTGGATTTTACCCCCATTTGTGATATGTTTGTGACATGATCCGTTATAAAAAGATCCCAGAAGATATCCACCAAAAAATTGGGCTATTAACCAACCTTTTCGTGAAGGAACCCAATATTATCTTCGTCTATCTTTTCGGGGGGTTGGTGAAAGATAAAATAAAACCTTTGAGCGATGTTGACCTGAGCATATACGTGAAGGATATAAAAAATTTAAACTATCTCTCACTATTCAGAAACATTTCAGAAACCCTCTTAACCGATGAGATCGATTTGGTGGTTCTCAATTCGGCGCCCATAAGCCTTACAGGAAGAATTTTACAGCAAAGAAAAGTCTTGATCGATAAAGACCCCTTTCTGAGACACCGATACGAATCCAGAATACTGAGAGAATTTTTTGATTTTACGATAAAAGAAAAAGAAAACCTTAACAAGAGGTATGGATTTGGTTGATAAGCTCTTAATCGGAAGGAAGCTCGCTCAGGCAGATACCTATCTCAAACAGATTCGGGATTTCTCCAGGCTTTCTCTGAGGGAAAGTTTATGGGGTCAGACTTAAATATTGGGATTCTTTCTGCCCCCGTCCAGGAAAAGAATTAATCGGTCCTTTTTGCCCTGGAGATCTTGGCCACCTCTCAAATATCCTGTCACCGAGGCTGGATCTTTCTCCAAGAATGCCGCTATTTCCCTTCCCTTATATCCATACTCCCTTCCCGCCAGACTGAACAATCTCCTCCCTTCTATTAGCCCGCTATCTTTCCCTCTCCCCTTTAATTCAGCGAGAGGAATTTCAAAAATCTCTTCCATTCCTTTTGCAATTTGTCCTAAGTTAACCCCATGCCTCCTTCTTCCCGCAAAGATCCCATTCTTGACTCCTCCTCTCACCGTTTCAACGAATTGGTCATCTCCCAAAACCCTCTGATCCACTGTCTGATAGAATTCCTCCTCGGGGGTTTTTTCCTCTTCCCTCATGTACTCACGGTAAAGCCTGCGTCCCTTTTTCAAATCCTTTGAGAACATCCCCAATACCATTCCAGTATCTACCGGCTCATCTTTGTCTAACCCAAGGTATCTCCGGTGACTGCTCCACCGATACTCTTCCGGTTGTCTCACCATCCCTGCCCGAACCGGATTACGATGAAGGTATTTGACCAATCTCAACAGATAGGCGTCCCGGTCACAGAGAATCGCCTTGTACCTCCCTTGAAACAGATGGCCTACCGTACCACGGCTCCAGTTGAAATACATGGTAAATCGTTGGTTGATCCCTTGTAGAATCTTCGATAATGGAACCTGTCCCGTCTCCAACAGGAGATGGACGTGGGTCTCCATCAATACGTAGGCATGGAGCAAAAAAGGCATATCGATCCTTGTAGTCCTTCAATATTTCAAGGTATTTCAAGAAATCTTTCTCTTGCCAGAAGACCTTCTGCCTCTGGTTGCCACGGACCATTACGTGGTAGAACCCGCCCTCAAATTCTATCCGAGGTTTCCTAGCCATGGCATCAAATTACAGCTAACCGCCTTAAATGTCAATATTTAAGTCTGACCCCAAAGGCTTTTCCCTCCTTATCGTTAGTCGAGAGTGTCCACTTTATTGGGGGAGGTACGCCTTCCGGCTCAGCGCTTTGTTCGGCCTGTTGATTTCTGTGCAAGGTCTATCAGAGAGCGCAGGACTTCGTTGACAGCCTCCTCTGTGGGAAACACTTTGGCCACGTCGGGACTGAGAAGTACAAGGTTGCTGCCT
>VGSS01000077.1 GCA_016874935.1 Deltaproteobacteria bacterium
CCAGTCCCTGAAGAAGTAAAAGAAGAACGGCTCAGAATCCTGATGGAGGCTCAAAAGAAGATTTCGCTCAAAAAATATCGAAGGATGGTGGGCCGAAAAGCAGAGGTTCTGGTCGAGGGAATGGATAGCGAAAGAACCGTCCTCAGAGGAAGAATTCAAACCCAGGCCCCTGAGATCGATGGCTGCGTTTTTCTGAAAGGCAAGGCCCGGCCCGGCGATTGGGTCAAGGCCCTGATCACCCAGGCCCTTCCCTATGATCTGGTAGGTAAAATCCAGAGAATCCTTCCCTGATCCATCGGCAAAAAGTCCTAATAACTTGACGGAGTTTTGAAAATGGGTTAATTTGTTTAATCTTGATATAAGTGGGTAACCCCTCAATCTTACTTTTATTTTTAATCAGGGGAATGTGGCGGCAGAGATGGATGAGACGAATGAACTGATCCAGCAGAGAATACGAAAACTGGAAACCCTTAGGGAGGAGGGGGTCAACCCTTTTCCTAATCATTTCAAGGTGACCCACACCTCCGGAGACCTTCTGAAGGCTTATGGTTCCCTGTCGGAAGAGGAACTTAAATCCATCCCTGAAAGGTTCTGCCTTGCGGGAAGAATTGTGGCCATCCGGAATTTTGGCAAGGCCAGTTTTATCCAGGTCAAGGACCGGGATGGAAAGATACAGGCTTACTTTCAGAAAGAGAGCATCGGTGAAGAACCCTTCCGGTTCTTTAAGAGATTCGATATCGGAGATTTCATCGGATTGGAAGGGACGGTTTTCAGGACGAAAACGGGAGAGCTTACCCTTCAGGTCCAGAAGTTCTGTCTTCTCGGAAAATCGCTTCGCCCCCTTCCGGAGAAGTGGCATGGCCTGACCGACATTGAGATCCGGTATCGCCAGCGCTATCTTGATCTGATCGCTAACCCGAAGGTCAAAGAGGTCTTCCTCACCCGCGCCCTTGTCATCCAGAGGATCCGTGAATTCTTTAACCGGAAGGGTTTCTGTGAGGTCGAAACCCCCATGCTCCATCCCATTCCCGGAGGAGCAACAGCCAAACCCTTCGGGACGCATCACAACGCCCTCGACATGAAACTCTTTCTCAGGGTTGCTCCGGAGCTATACCTCAAACGGCTCGTGATCGGCGGGTTTGAGAGGATCTTCGAGATCAACCGGAGTTTCCGAAACGAAGGAATCTCCTCGCTTCATAATCCGGAATTTACCATGCTCGAATTTTACCAGAGTTACGCCACCTATATGGAAATGATGGAGATGACCGAAGAACTTCTCTGCTCAATGGTCAAAGAAATTCATGGAGGACTCCGTCTCCCCTGCCAGGGAAAGGAGATCGATTTTAACACCCCCTGGAGGAGGATCCGCTTCAAGGATTCTCTCCTCGAGATAGGAAAGCTCGATCCGGTTATTTTGAAGGACCCCTTAAAGGCCATTGAAATTGCCAGGGGGCTCGGGATGGAACTGAAAAAGGGGACCTCCCCGGGAAGGGTTCTGGCCGACCTCTTCAAGGAACGGGTGGAACCCAATCTCCTCGAACCCACCTTCATCACCCATTATCCGACCGAGGTCTCCCCTCTCTCCCGCCGGAATGAAGAGGACCCGGATGTGGCGGACCGTTTTGAACTTTTTATTGCGGGCCGGGAGATCGCCAATGGCTTCTCAGAGCTCAATGATCCCCTGGATCAGAGAGAGCGTTTCCTCCAGCAGTTGAAGGAAAAAACAGAGGAAGGGGATTCCTCTCTTTTCTTTGACGAGGATTTTCTCCTCGCCCTCGAATTCGGAATGCCGCCCACTGCGGGCGAGGGAATCGGGATCGATCGGTGGGTCATGCTTCTGACGGACTCCCCTTCGATCCGCGATGTTATCTTCTTCCCCCTGCTTCGAGTGGAGAGGTAATCCTGAATTGGACGCATGTATGAGAAGGTTGATGAATATTGGAAAGGGCTTTGGTGAGTGGGTGAACCACGGATGAATCACCAAGCTCCAAGCACCTGCCTTTGCCGAAGCGGCTTCGCGCAGGCAGGCCAATCACCAAATAATAACCAAATTCCAATGACCAAAATTCTAAAATTGGTGATTGGAATTTAAAGGTTGCTGTCTAATGCGATATGAGTGGTTCATCGGCCTGAGATATCTTAAGGCCAAACGAAAACAGACCTTCATCTCCATGATCACCATCATCTCTGTTGCCGGCGTAACGTTGGGCGTGATGGCCCTGATCGTCGTCCTGTCCGTGATGAGCGGTTTTCAAAAGACCCTGAAAGAGAAGATCCTGGGCACTCAGGCCCATCTCGTGGTTCTCAAGGCCAGCGAAAAAGGAATGGACCATTACGAAGAGGCGCTGAAGAAGGTGGAAGGGGTAAAGGGCGTGGTTTCGGCGGCCCCATTCATCTTCAGCCAGGTGATGCTCTCCTCTGAGTCAGGGACCTCCGGAGTCGTCCTCAAAGGGATCGATCCGGACCGCGTGGCCAAGGTGACGGAGTTGGCTCACAATCTCAAAGCCGGGCGACTCGAGGATATCAAAGAGGTGAGGGAGAAGGACCTTCCTGGCATCATCCTCGGTGTGGAACTGGCCAAACACCTCTCCGTCACGGTCGATGACCCCATCCAGGTCATCTCTCCTCTGGGCACGATGACGCCTATGGGAATGACGCCCAAGATGAAACGGTTTCGTGTGAAGGGAATCTTCTATTCCGGGATGTATGAATACGATAACACCATGGCCTATGTTTCTCTCGAGAGCGCGCAGAAGTTTTTCGCTATGGAAGCCCGCGTCACAGGAATCGAGATCAAGACAGAGGACATCTATCAGGTGAAAGAAATCGGGAAAGAGATCCGGAAAGAGATGGGTTTTCCCTTCTGGACCAAAGACTGGATGGAGATGAACCGGAACCTCTTCTCCGCCCTCAAGCTGGAAAAGATCATCATGTTTATCATCCTCGTCCTGATTGTTCTGGTGGCCGCTTTCAATATCATCTCCACGCTCATCATGGTGGTGATGGAGAAGAACAAAGACATTGCTATTCTGAAGTCGATGGGAGCCCCTTCAGGAGGAATTCTGAAGATCTTCGTCATCGAAGGAGGTATCATCGGTCTGGTTGGAACGGTCCTGGGAACAATTTCGGGCCTTGCGATAGCATTGAATCTGGAAAATCTGATCGATTTCCTTGAAAACCTTTTTGGATTCAAAATTCTTTCGAGGGATGTCTATTATATTGAAAAGTTCCCTTCTCAGGTGAATCCCTTCGATGTGTCGCTGATCGTTATCACCGCCATCCTGATCAGTCTGCTCGCCACCCTCTATCCCTCCTGGAGGGCTTCAAAGCTCGACCCGGCTGAGGCATTGCGATATGAATAAGGAGCGGATCTCTTATAAGGGTGACGCCCTTTCGTCTCTCTCCCGAGGGGAATGGAAGAAGGCCCTTCAATCTTTTCAAAAGCACTGTGACCAGGAGCCGACTGATCTTCGATCCCGGTTGAAAAAGGCTGAATTGCTGGAGCGGCTGGGAAAGAAGAAGGAGGCGATTGAGGAATATCGGAAAGTGGCTGAATCTTATGGCAGGGATGGCTTTCTGCTCCAGGCCATCTCGGTTAACAAGATGATCCTGAGGATTGATCCCTTTGCAAAAGATGTTAATGCGCGGCTGGCTCAACTCTATACGGAGAAAAGCCGCGAATCCAAACATCTTCGGCCATTGCCTCATATTCCCCTCTTCTCAGATCTGAGCGAACAGGAACTCCGTTCGATGCTCGATCTCGTCCAATCGAAAAGCTTTCCCAAAGATACCTTTATCTGTCGGGAAGGTGAGGCAGGAGATTCACTCATGATCATCTGTCGTGGAGAGGTGGGAATCTACAAACAGAGTCTTGAAGGAGGCGAGATATGGATTCGCAGCCTCGGAGAGGGGGATTGTTTGGGAGAGTTCGGCTTCTTCCTCGACCGGAAAAGGCATGCCAGCGTCAAGAGCCTTATGGAATGCGAAACGATTGAGATCACCAGAAACGAACTGGATGGGATTATCAAAACACATCCCCGTGTGAAGGAGGTGCTCGAAGACCTCTTTGAAAAACGGGTCCTGGATAACCTACTTGCCCTCTCCCCCCTTTTCTCCCCTCTTACGGTGCCGGAGAGGAGGGAGGTTTTAAAACGGTTTTGTGTGTTGAACATTCCCGAAGAGACCTTCGTCTTTAAAGGAGGAGAACCTTCCCACTGCCTCTATATGATTCAAAGCGGCGAGGTCGAGATCTTTATTCAAAGCCGCAGGGGAAAGAGGGTCGTTCTGGGTCGATTGGGAAGCGGTCATCTCTTCGGAGAGATCGGGGTGCTTCTCAATACCCCTCGAATGGCCTTTGTCATGACGACCCAACCATCGAAATTGTTGGAATTGGCAAAAGAGGATTTTGACGATCTCCTCCGCTTGTTTCCGAAGCTTCAATCCGTAGTGAAAGAAATCTCCTCAAAACGCCTCTCCCGAATGAACGAGATCCTCTCCCAAGAGTCGGTGGAGAAGGCAAAGGAGTCCATGGTGTGAAGGAAATGATTCAGGTTCAGCAACTCTTCAAGTCCTTTGGAAACGGGGCAAAGAAGGTCGAGGTCCTCAGGGGAATTGACCTCACTTTTCCCCAGGGGAAGATGGCGGCCATTGTGGGCGCCTCCGGCGCGGGAAAGACGACCCTGCTCCATATCCTGGGGACGATTGACCGGCCCACCGCCGGGAAGGTGCTTCATGGAGGAAAAGATATTTTCATCCTGAATGAAAAGGACCTCGCCCTCTTTCGAAACCGGGAGATCGGATTTGTCTTTCAATTCCACCATCTCCTCCCGGAATTTAATGCTCTTGAGAATACGATGATGCCCTGTCTCATCCAGGGGATGCCAAAGAAGGAGGCCTCCCTTCGCGCTGAAGCCATCCTCACTCTCGTGGGTTTAAAAGAACGGCTCTCCCATAAACCCGGGGAGCTCTCCGGAGGAGAACAGCAGAGGGTGGCTGTGGCCAGGGCCCTGGTTCTGGAGCCGAAAGTCCTTCTGGCCGATGAACCCACAGGAAATCTCGATACCAAAACAGGAGAGTCGGTCTTTGCCCTTCTTCGGGAACTGAACCGGATCAAGGGCGTCACGCTCATCATCGTGACGCACAACCCAAATCTGGCCGCTCAAATGCCTCGACAGATCCTTCTCACCGACGGAAAAGCCACCGGCTAAAGGATATCTTCATTTACCCCGTTAGAAAGCTCCACCGTTTCTAACGGGGTTTACAAAAGGAAAAGGATTTGTTATGGAAGATGGAAACCAAACCGAAAAAGGAGACAGGAACGGAAATGGGATGTTGGATTAGAAAAAGTATCGGGATCTCTCTTGTTCTCCTTCTGCTCTCCATCGGGATATGCAGTGGATCGGAGGAGGTTATCCACAAAATCACTGTCCTTGGAAATGTGAAGGTCGAAGAAGGGGTCATCCGGGCCGCGGTAAAGAGCCGGGAGGGAGGACCTTTCTCCGCCGACCAGGTCCGTGAAGATCTCCGTTCCGTTTTTGGTCTGGGCTATTTCTCCGATGTCCAGGTCGATATCAAGGCGACTCCCAGGGGCAGAGAGATTATCTTTATTGTCATGGAGAAGCCTTCCATCAAGGAGATTCTCGTCACCGGGAATCAAAAGGTGAAACTCGATGACATCAAGGAGAACGTAACCCTCGCCACACGCTCCATTCTCAACCTCGAAAAGGTGAAGGAGAACGAGGAGCAGATTCGAAAGCTCTACTTCTCCAAAGGGTATTATGGGGTGAAGGTGGACCATAAAATCGACTATCTGGAGACGAACGAGGCCGTGGTCACCTTTCAGATCGAAGAGGGAGTCAAGGGACATATTAAAAAGATCGTCTTCAAAGGAAACAAGAAGATCAAATCCTCTGAGTTGAAAAAGATCATGCTGACGAAACAGAGGAATATCTTTTCCATTATCACCAAGACCGGCATCCTCGATGAAGACATCCTGAAAAATGACATCCAGATGCTGGCCGCTTATTACATCGACCAAGGCTACCTCGATGTGAAGATCCCTGAACCGAAGATCGATCTACAGGATCCCAAAAAGATGCAAATTGAGATCGAGATTACGGAAGGGCCTCAATATCGCTTCGGAGAGATTGACTTCAAAGAGGATGTCCTGACCATAAAGGAGGACCTCTTCAGAAGTATCAAGATCAAACGAAATCATATTTACAGCACCTCGGCCATCCGGCGAGGCATCAGCGCCCTGACCGAAAAATTTGCCAACCAGGGCTACGCCAATGTGGAGGTCACACCGGCCACCTCCACGGATGAGAAGAATCTTTTAGTCCACCTGACCTTTGAGATCGAGAAAAAGAAACAGGTCTCCTTTGAAAAGATCCAGATCGTGGGCAATACGAAGACCCGTGACAAGGTGATCCGTCGGGAACTCCAGGTGGCTGAGAGAGAACTTTACAGCGTTACCGGCCTCAGCAAGAGCCGGGACCGGCTGAAAAGGACGGGATTCTTCAAGGAGGTGGAACTCACCACCAGCCGGGGAAGCACCGAGGAAAAAACCAACCTTGAGGTCAAAGTGGAAGAAGCGCCCACCGGCGCCCTCAGCTTTGGCATCGGCTACAGTTCGATCGAAAATGTCGTCGGCTCTGCCTCCATTTCGGACCGTAATCTCTTCGGCCTGGGTTACCATGGTATTCTGAAATTCAAACTGGGTTCGGAGACAGTTGACCTCAGGTTCGGTTTCACGGACCCCTATTTTCTCGGATATAACTTTGCGGCGGGCATCGACTTATATAATGAGAGACGGGAATTCGATACCTATTCTTATAAAATTCTGGGAGGAGATCTCCGATTCGGAAAGGAGTTAACCGAAACCCTCCGGGCCGATGCCATGTATAAACTGGAAAAGATCAAGGTCTATGACGTCACTCTCGATGCTTCCCGAAATATTAAGGAACAGGAGGGAGAGAAAGTGACAAGCGCTCTCTCCTTTTCCCTCTCCATGGATACCCGGAATGACTTCTATAACCCCACCAAGGGAGCCCGGCACAACCTCTCCTTGACGAATGCGGGCGGGATCCTGGGAGGAGATAACTATTTTATTAAGGGATTGTTGGAAACCAGTTGGTTCTTTCCCCTTCCTCTGAAAACAGTGCTCAACCTCAGGGCCAAGGCAGGATTTGTCGAACCCTATAGTGGCAGAAAGGTTCCCATCTATGAGAAGTTCTATGTCGGCGGACTCCATACCGTCAGAGGATTCGAATATGGCATGGCCGGCCCTTTTGATATCAACAAAGAACCTCTCGGCTCAAAGAAGATGATATCCTTCCAATCCGAACTGATCTTTCCCCTCTCCGGGGAGATCGGTCTGAAGGGGGCGATCTTCTGGGATGTGGGTAAGGGGTTCGATCGATTCAGCGACATCACGCCATTGAAGACAGGCGTGGGGGCCGGGATCCGTTGGTTTTCACCTTTCGGTCCTATCCATATCGACCTCGGGATCAACCCCAACCCAAAATCGGGAGAGAAAAGAAAGGTCTTTGATTTTACGGCAGGGACCGTCTATTAGTCCTCCTTTTTTAAAGGAGGAAGATATGATTCAACGCATCATTTATCAAATCTAATGAGTAAAGGAGTTAAGACAATGAGAAGTAGAAACATGGCTGTAGCAATTGGAATTCTTATCGCTCTCGGGTGGTTGGGATCGGTATCTGCCAGCAGTCTGAAGATCGGCTTCGTCGATATCCAGAAGGCGGTCAATGAATGCAATGCAGGCAAAGAGGCGAAGAAGGCGATTGTCAAAGAGATGGATAAGCTTCAGCGCCAATTTGCAGATAAACAGAAAGAACTTCAGACGATGAAGGAGTCCCTTGACAAGCAGGCGCCGATGCTTAACCCGGATGTCCGGGCAACCAAAGAAAAAGATTTTCAGAACAAAGTCCGGGAATTCCAGCGTTGGCAGGAGGATTCTCAGAATGAGGTGAACCAGAAACGGATGGAGATGGAGCAAAATATCTCCATCGGACTGATGAAGATCATTCAGAAATTGGGAGAGGACGAGGGTTATACCGTGATCATGGAGTTGAGAAGCGTCCTTTTTGCCACCAAGACCGTCGATATCACCGATCGAGTGATTAAAATCTACGATACTCAGAAAAAATAAAAAATCCGAAATTCTAAGCACGGGCGAAGCATCCCGAAGGGATCCATTCGAAACAATCTCAAATGGCCAAAATTTAAATGTTCGAAACAAAAAAAGTTTAAGACATTTGTCCCGCCTCGGCAGGATTGAAAATTCGGATTTGTTTCGCCTGCCTGAGCGAAGCCGCTTCGGCGAAGGCAGGGATTTCGATATTCGGATTTCGGATTTATTGATGACCTTAAAGTAGGGATACCATAAAATTTGAGACAAGGATGAAAAAGAAATTAAAAGAGTTGGCCGAATTTGTAGGTGGAACCATCGTAGGTGACGGAGAAATGGAGATCTCCGGCGTGGCCTCCATCGATAGTGCAGAGGCCGGCCAGATCACCTTCATCGCCAATTCTAAATATCTTCGAAAACTGGAAACGACTAGGGCCTCTGCGGTCATCGTCTCAAAAGAGGTGACAACCGCTGATAAGCCCCTGATCTGCGCGGCTAACCCCCAACTCGCTTTTGTAAAAATCCTCCCCCTCTTCTTCGCTAAGCCTTATCAATCCAAGGGGATCGATCCCAATGCTTGGATCAGCCCCACTGCCCAATTGGGCAAAGACCTCACCATCTACCCTCATGTCTATATCGGAGACCGATCCCGGATCGGAGACAGTGTCGTCCTCTACCCGGGCGTCTACGTGGGTGAGGACTCTGTCATCGAAGAGGATTCCGTTCTCCATCCCAATGTCTCCGTCTATTCGGGCTCAGTCATTGGAAAGAGGGTCCTCCTCCATAGCGGCGTGGTGATAGGGGCTGATGGGTTCGGATTTGTTAAGGATGGAAAGACGAATGTGAAGATTCCCCAGGTGGGACAGGTCGTTATTGAAGACGATGTCGAAATCGGAGCCAATTCTACAATCGATCGCGCCGCCTTGGGTCAAACGATCATCCGGAGGGGAGTGAAGATCGATAACCTCGTCCAGGTGGCTCATAATGTGGAGATCGGCGAGGATTCGATTATCGTCGCCCAGGTCGGTATTGCCGGCTCAACAAAGATCGGGAGGAATGTGATTCTCGCAGGACAGGTGGGGGTGAACGACCACATCGAAATTGGAGATAACGTCAGGGTGGGAGGTCAATCCGGAGTGTTCCAGGATCTGCCTTCCGATCGGGCATTTTTAGGGACTCCTGCTTTCCTCCGAGGTGAATGGCTTCGGGCGATCATGGTTTTTCAGAGATTACCGGAAATGAAAAAAGCGCTCTCTCAAATAGAGAAACGTTTAAAGGAGATTGAAAAAACACTCTCTTTAAAAGGGAAGGAGAAATAGATGATTGAAGCCAAGGAGATTATGAATATTCTCCCACATGCCTATCCTTTCCTGCTCGTTGACCGAATCCTTGAGATCGAGCCGGGAAAAAGGATTGTGGGCATCAAGAATGTCACCTATAACGAACCCTTCTTCCCGGGCCATTTCCCCGGCCGACCGATCATGCCCGGGGTTCTGATCGTGGAGGCCATGGCCCAGGCTGCTGGGCTGCTGGCCTTTCAATCCAAACCAGAAACAGAAGGGAATCAGAAGAAACCGGTCTATTTTCTCGGGTTAGACAATGTCCGCTTCAGAAAACCGGTCATCCCGGGAGATCAACTCCGGCTTGAATTAGAGGTGACCCGCCAGCGTCAGTCCATATGGGGATTTAAGGGAAAAGCTCTGGTCGATGGAAAACTGGTGGCCGAAGCAGAACTCCTGGCCATGATGGGAGACGAAAAATGATCCATCCCACAGCAATCGTCGATCCAAAGGCTGAAATCAACGAGGAAGTTGAAATCGGCCCCTACTCGATCATCGGAAAAGATGTCCTCATTGGAGAGGGGACGAGGATCGGGCCCCATGCCGTCATTCGAGAGGGAACGACCATTGGAAAACGATGCCAGATCTTTCAATTCTCCTCCATTGGAGAGGCCCCCCAGGCCGTTGCCTATAAAGGAGAGAAGACTTCTCTTATCATCGGGGATGATAATATCATGCGGGAATACGTTACGCTCCACCGCGGCACGGTCAAGGGTGGGGGAAAGACCGTCATCGGTCATCGCAATTTCTTCATGGCTTACTCCCATGTGGCCCACGACTGTCAGATCGGGAATCAGGTTGTCATGGCCAATGGAGCGACCCTCGCAGGGCATATCATCATTGAGGATTATGCGGTCATCGGAGGTCTCTCCGCTGTTCATCAATTTTGCCGGGTGGGCGCCCATGCTTTTATCAGCGGGCTCACCGGTGTAGTGCTCGATATCCCTCCCTACATGCTGGCCGCAGGAAGCCGGGCGAAACTGTTCGGCCTCAACACCGTGGGGCTTAAACGCCAAAACTTTCGTGAAGAGACCATCAGGGCATTGAAGACAGCCTACCGCATCATCTTTCGATCCGGTCTGACACTGGAGAAAGCTATTATAAAGGTTGGGGATTCTGAAATCTCCCGGATACCGGAGATCGATCACCTCCTCCGCTTCATCCAGCAGACCAAGAGGGGGATCTGCCGATAAGTGGAAAAGATCAGGGTGGGCGTGGTCGGTGGAGGTTACTTCGGCCAATTCCATGTAGAAAAATATTCGAAAATGGAAGGGGTGGAATGGGTGGGGGTGGTCGATATCGATCCTGCCCGTTGCAGGGAGATTGCAAAACGATACCCTGTTCAAAGCTTCTCCCGTCACTCCGATCTCTTCGGTAAAGTCCAATCCGTCTCCATTGCCGTCCCTACTCCCCTTCACCACTCCATCACAAGAGATTTCTTCCTTCAGGGGATTGATGTCCTTCTCGAGAAACCCATCGCCGGCACGCTTGAGGAGGCCGATGAGCTGATCGCCCTGGCGGACTCGAGAGGCCTCATCCTGCAGGTGGGTCATCTGGAGCGATTTAACGGAGCTTTCCTCGCAGTGGAAGGAATGATCCAGAATCCTTTCTTAATTGAATCTCAAAGATTGGGCCCTTTCTCGGGAAGGGGAGCCGATGTGGATGTGGTCCTCGATCTGATGGTCCACGATATCGATATCGTTTTAAACCTGGTCAATTCAAGGGTAAAGTGTATTCATGCGACCGGTCTTCCCATTCTCACCCCTTACTTCGATGTCGCCAATGCACAAATCGAATTCGAAAATGGCTGTAAGGCCAATCTGACCGCCAGCCGTGTATCAAAGGAGAAGACACGCAAAACCAGAATCTTTCAGCCCGATGGGACATTGACGATCGACTACCTCTTACAGAAGGCATCCTTTTCTAAAAAGGTGAGCCGGCCTGAAAAGGGCCTATCTCCTGAAATGCGGGCAGAGGAGATTCCGGTCAGGAAGGTCGATCTTCTCGATGAGGAGATTCGTTCCTTCCTTCAGAGCGTGAGGGATCGAAAAGAGGCAAAGGTCTCCGGCAGGGATGGAAGACAGGTCCTGGAGGTCGCCCTCCGGATCATCCGCAAGATGGAAGAACGGTTCAACCATAAGACATCGGGATAAATGACATCTAAAAAGATCATGCTGGTTGCCGGAGAAGTCTCAGGAGACCTCCACGGGGCGCATCTCGTGGAGGCCATCCAGAAGATCGATCCGGAGATTGAATTCTTCGGCGTCGGTGGAGAGGGCCTGGAAAAGAGAGGAATGAGGCTTCTCCATCATGTCCGCTCTCTTTCTGTTGTCGGGATCTCCGAAGCCTTCCGAAAACTGAGGACGGCCCTCAAAACGCTTCGGGAGTTAAAAGAAGCAATGGAGCACGAGAGGCCGGACCTGCTCATCCTGATCGACTACCCCGAATTTAACCTCCGGCTTGCCCGAATCGCCCGTAAAAAAGGTATCCCCGTCTTCTACTATATCAGCCCCCAGATATGGGCCTGGAGGTCCGGAAGGGTCAAATCGATTGCGAAGCGGGTGAGGAAGATGGTCGTCCTCTTTCCTTTCGAAGTTCCTCTCTATCAGGCCGCAGGAGTCGATGTGGAGTGGGTGGGACATCCTCTCCTCGATATCGTTAGGCCCTCGCTCCCAAGAGAAGAGGCCATTGAACAATTCGGTCTCGATCCTGCACAAAAGACCATTACCCTTCTTCCCGGAAGCCGGATGGAGGAGGTGATAAGGCTTCTTCCTCCCATGCGGACATCTGCTGCCCTTCTCCAGAGGGCGATCCCAAAACTTCAATTCATCCTCCCTTTAGCTCCGGGCATCTCAGGAACCGACCTCTATCCCATCCTAAGGGATACTTTCGTCCCTATCACCGTTGTTAATGGGTTTAGTTATGATGTGATGGCCCTCTCGGACCTGATTATCACCGCCTCCGGAACAGCAACCCTCGAAGCCGCCATTCTCGGGAAACCGATGGTCATCGTCTACAAGGTCTCTTCTCTCACCTACTGGGTTGCCAGGGCCCTGATCCGGGTGAACCATATCGGCCTGGTCAATCTGGTTGCAGGAAAGGAGATCGCCAGAGAACTCATCCAGGAGGAGGTCAACCCTGAGAGGATTGCCGAGGAGGCGCTTCGCCTTTTGAAAGACCCGGTTCTTTACGAAAAGACCATCGAATCGATGGCAGAGGTGCGTCAGAGCCTTGGAGAACCGGGCGCGGCCGGCCGTGCCGCCCGCATCGTTCTCTCCTTGCTGTATGACCGGCAAGTATGATACTATTCTTGGCAATCTCTTACGACGGTACGTCACCCTCCAGGAGTGAAAATAATCCCGGGGGCTGGGTTAAGGTTACGGCTACGAAGCCCGTTTCGTCACTCGGCAACGGTTACGTTTATATGTTTAAAAGCATTAAACACGACAGACGTAGCCTTTTATAGACGATACGGGCATCATTGCCGTTAGACGAAACCTTTATTTCTGAGAATCAATATGGCTCTTTACCGCCGCCTTCTTCAACTTGTCAAACCTTACTGGATCAAACTGGTCTTGGCCATGGTTTGTATGATCTTCGTTTCCCTCCTGACGGCGAGCCAGGCCCTTCTGGTCAAGCCAGCCATGGATGGCGTCTTCTTCAAGAAGGAGGGCATTCCACCCGTCGTAAAAAATATCATCATCCAGCTTCACCTCGGAGACCTGTTGCTCAAGAAGGATATGGAGATGCTCCTTCTGCTCCCTATTGCCATCATTCTCCTCTTTCTCCTGAAAGGCGCCTTCGATTACGGTCAGGCCTATCTGATGAACTTCGTTGGCCTGAGGGTGGTGGCTGATATCAGGCAGAGGCTTTATGGCCACCTTCAGAACCTCTCCCTCTCTTTCTTCACCCGAACGCCCACCGGCGTCCTCATCTCCCGGATCACCAATGATGTCAATCTCGTTCAGGGATCGGTCTCCAATGCGATCACCGGCCTTATTAAAGATGCCGTGACCATCCTGGGGTTGACCGCTGTTGTCTTCTACCGGGACTGGAAACTGGGAATGATTGCTTTCATCATCTTTCCTATTGCCATCATACCCATCAAAGAATTCGGAAAGAGGCTCCGGAAGTTTAGCCGGAAAGGCCTTCAGAGGATGGGCTCTCTCACCACTTTTCTTCATGAGACGATCACCGGCAACCGGATTGTCAAAGCATTCACTATGGAGGAATACGAGAAGCGACGGTTCGCTGAAGAGAATGAACGATACTTCAAAATCTTCCTCAAGCGGGTGAAGATCAGGGCTCTCTCCCATCCCTTGATGGAATTATTAGGAGGAATCGGGATTGCCGTGATCATCTGGGTGGGCGGATACAGTGTGGTCAGGGGAGAAGTGACTCCCGGGACCTTTTTCTCCTTTATGACCGCGCTTCTGATGCTCTATGCCCCGGTCCGCAATCTGAACAAGGTGAACCTTGAGGTGCAGGAAGGGTTGGCCGCAGCAGCAAGGATCTTCGAACTCCTTGATACGGTGACGGATGTCAGAGAGGAGAAGGATGCCCTTTCGCTTCCTCCGATTTCAAACGGGATTGAGTTTAAAGAGGTCACCTTCAAATATGACTCAGCGCCGGTGCTCAAATCGATCTCCCTCCATGTCAGGACCGGTGAGATCATCGCCATCGTCGGGATGAGCGGAGCGGGAAAGACCTCTCTTGTTAATCTCCTGCCTCGCTTCTACGATGTGGAAGAGGGTCAGATTCTGATTGACGGTTTTGACATTCGAAAAGTCACCCTGAAATCATTGAGGGAACAGATCGGATTGGTCACCCAGCAGACCCTCCTCTTTAATGATACCGTCAGAAATAACATCGCCTATGGAAGTCTCTTGCGATCGGATCAGGAGATCATCGAAGCCGCAAAAGCCGCCAATGCCCATGGTTTCATCCAGAGGTTTCCTCAGGAATATGACACCCTCATTGGAGAAGGAGGGGTAAAACTCTCCGGCGGAGAACGCCAGCGCATCTCCATTGCCCGGGCACTTTTAAAGGATGCCCCCATCCTGATCCTTGATGAGGCCACTTCCTCCCTCGACTCCGACTCAGAGACCGAGGTTCAGATGGCCATGGACAGTTTGATGAGAGGTCGGACGGTCTTTGTCATTGCTCATCGGCTCTCCACCATCCGGAATGCTCATCGCATCATCGTCCTCTCCGATGGAGCGATTGTGGAACAGGGAACTCATGATGAGTTGATGGGGCTTAACGGAGAATACCGGCGGCTCTATGACCTTCAATTCAGAGATGACGGGATGAGGGTTCCGAAGTCGGTGAAGGCAAAGAAAATCTATTGATTTATAGTGAACGTCATAAATAAGTAGACATAAAATTGGGTTTTATGTATAATACCTTCCGAGAGATGTTCAAATACTTTCAGGAGGGATGCCATGAAAGCATTGACAATAACAAACAAAGCTGTGACC
>VGSS01000078.1 GCA_016874935.1 Deltaproteobacteria bacterium
AGGGTGCGGATCAGGTGGAGGTCGAGACGGAGACCAACGACGAAGAGAAGAATGGCGATCCCGGTTTTTGACAGCAGGTCGACCTGGTCCTGCGGGATGACCTTTCCCAGGACCGAGGGGCCCGCCACGATCCCCACCACGATATAGCCGACAATCAACGGCTGTTTAAAGAGAATGGCGAGGGTGCCGACCCCTGCAGCCATAAGAAGCAAGACTACAAATTGGTGAAATACGTTTTGAAGAAAAATCTCGGGCATATCCATCTCTTTTTAATAAAACCACATCAGGAATTTCAGAATTCCATGATTGATGATCTCGTAAAAAGTCCCGACCTGTCACCCTGAACTCGTTTCAGGGTCTTGTAAGTTCTTGAAACTGTTGGATGCTGAAACAAGTTCATCATGACATTGTTTCTGTTTTTTGACTTTTTACGAGATCATCATGATTGCTAAAGGAAAAAACCGGAAATGGGTGAAAGAAATTTTATTTTAAACTTCAGGAAATGCATTTCTAACCCTTGATTTCATAATAAATCGAATCGCTAAAAATTCTGATTTGAACTTTTCTCTCTTGAGTCAAAGGCTTAAGGTGCCTATCCAATTCTTCTTCTGGAATCCCCAACCCTTCGGAGAGATCGGAAATGGATAGCGGTCTTCTCTTCAAAATCTTTAAAACCTCTTCTTTGATATCCCTTTCCATGGCCGATGACGGATCACGGTAAAATTCAGAGATGATTTCAGCGTTCTCGCCGAAAAAATCCCTGATCCTTTTCATCTCGGCCTCATCCAGCGGAAGAGCCCATTGCTCCGAAGGGGGCCGGACCACCGTGTTAAGATGGATCTTATCCGGCCGAATCCGTTCAACCGCTTCTTTTATGGCCGAAAGCTCGTCTTGGCCGTCGTTGACCCCCCTGCAAAACAGGATCTCCAGCCAGATCTGGCCCTTGTATATCTTTCTGAATTTTTCCAGGCCCTCCACGACTTTCTCCGCGAAAAGTCCTTCCTTCGGCCGGTTGATCTTCGAAAAGGCCTCCTGCGAGACCGCATCCAGGGAGGGAAGAACCACATCCGCTTCCAGCAAGTCCTGCCCGACCTCCTCCAGGTAAAGCAGGGAACCGTTGGTGATCACCGCAACAGGAATCGATGTGATTTTTTTGATCCGTTCGATGACCGTCCGGATTTTCGAATGGAGGGTCGGCTCCCCCGACCCGGCGAGGGAGAGATAATCGATGGAAGACGTCTCTTCTTTGAGGAACAGATCGACCTCGTCCAGGATGTCCGTGACGGGAGCATACTCTTCCCTGGTCAGTGTCTTCCGGGTCGTCTTTCCGATCTGGCAATAGATGCAGTTATACGTGCAGATCTTATAGGGGACGAGATCAATCCCCAGTGATCTTCCCAGTCGTCTCGAAGGAACGGGACCATAAAGATATCGAAATGTTTTCATGGGTCACAGGTTCATAGGGTATAGGTTAAGTGATAACGTTCAAGACATCGTTCACATTCAAACGTTTAAAGCTGTTAAACGTTTCGATATACCTGAGGTATACGTTTTATTCGGTTTGTCATTCCAGACTTGATCCGGAATCCAGTGTCTTTCTGGATTCCTGCTTTTGCAGGAATGACAGGCCTCGCATGATTTATATCGCTATGTATAATATCTCTCGCGACTGAAGAAACTATGGCTCAAGAATAACCCAAAGGGCCTTCGTTTAAATAGTAAAAATAGTCTACTGAACGATGTCGTGACACTCTTTTCTGTGCACGACGTGCTGGCACTCATCAGTTAAGGTTACGAAGCCAGCATCGTCCATCGTCAAACGGTAACGGTAGAAGGATTTTAAAGACGAACAACCTAACCCTTAAACCAAACGGGCACCCTAACCTTTACCTTTAGGTCTTCACTCAGGCTCCAAATTTCTTTAACTTTAACCCATTGGCTAACATCAAAGGAATGATCTCCATGGCGGGGAACCGGCCCAGCTGCCCCTTCTGGCACTGCCGTTCTGTGAATCGCCGGATGCCATCCGGCCGGGTATATTTTGAATAGAGAAGGATGGGGTTGGGATGCCAGCTATGAGACTTCAGAACGGCAGGGGTGGAATGGTCTCCGGTCACCACCAGGACATCAGGTTTTAATTTCAGGATGGACGGAAGAATCCGGTCGATCTCTTCGATGGCCTTCACCTTCTTTTTAAAATCTCCATCTTCCCCGGCTGAATCCGTTTTCTTGAAATGGATATAGAAAAAATCGTATCTGTTAAAATTATTTTTCAGAGTTTCCACTTCGTCCCGGAGAGTCTCTCCCGTCTCCAGAACATCCATTCCCACCAGTCTTGCTAATCCCCTGTACATCGGATAAGTCGCAATCGCGGCGGGTTTTAGTTTGAATCGTTCAAACATTGAGGGAATATTTGGAATCTTAGAAAACCCTCTGAGAAGAATTGTATTCGCAGGGTGAAACAGCTTGAGCGCTTCGGTTGCCTTTTTCAAGTATGCGTTTACAATCTCCGCTGTCCTCTGAGCTTCGGCCGTAAGGCTCTCCGTTCCCTTTGCCTTCTTCCCATCCTTCTGAGGATCAGCATCGATGAGGTTATCCTTCAATCCCTCACCCTGAAATACGATCACAAAACGGTGCTCTTTGCCAGGATAAATAGAGACCCGGATCCCATCAACTTCTCTGATCTCATTCTGGAGAAATTGGCAGATCTCCTGATTCTTTTCGGTTGAGATCCGCCCTGCCCTTCGATCCACGATGATTCCGTTTTCATCGATGGTTGCAAAGTTGCCTCTTGCAGTAAGATCTTCCTCAGTCAGTTTTAAGCCAATCCCAAGGGCCTCCATCACCCCTCTCCCAATCTCAAACCGGAAAGGATCGTATCCGAAGAGAGCCAGATGGGAAGGTCCGCTGCCAGGAGTAATCCCATAGGAGATGGGGTCAATCAATCCGCAGATGGACTTGGAGGCAAGGCGGTCGAGGTTCGGAATCTTGGCCGCCTCAAGTTCGGTTTTGCCACGCACAGGCAAACCGCCAATTCCATCGATCACCGTCATGATTAATTTCGAATCCGTCTCGATGGCAAGGGACTGAAGAACTTCTTCCTTGGTCATCCTGTCTTTCCACCTCCTCTATCAGAATATCCCTCATAAAAAACAAACTCGGAAATCTCTTTCCTTTTCGGAGTCACACCTTCAGCCGCGGGATATCCGAGGGGGGTCAGCGCCACGACTTCTCTGTCCTTTGGAACCCCCAATATCTCCTCTGCCTTTTGGTGGTCGAACAACCCCACAATAACCGTGCCCAAACCCAGTGAGTGAGCCGTTAAACAGATAGTCTCCATGGCAATCCCAGAATCAAACATTAACCAATCCCCTTTCACCGTAGCGGCTTCCCCTTTCTTAAAACCGGAGACCCCTTTCTTCCCGCAAAGAACAATGACCAGGGGAGCTTCTGTCATGGAGGGAAGGGCTGGATTCGTCTTTACCAGCGTTGCCGCCAGCTCAGACTTAACCTTCGGATCTTTCACAACGATCACTTCCCAGCACTGTGTATTCGCCCATGAGGGAGACCACCTCACCGCGTCCAAGATGGTTCTCAATACCTCTTCCGGAACAGGATCAGGCTTATATTTCCGGATACTCCTTCTCCCTTTAATCGCCTCCATCAATTCCATACTTTCCCTCCTCTATCGATTTTGAATCTCGCCCCGTCCGGCCTACTCAGGTTCAAACATATCCTTTCCGGCGCCGCACTTGGGACAAACCCAGTCTTCGGGAATTTCCTCAAAGGCTGTTCCAGGCTTTACCCCGTTCTCAGGATCTCCTTTTGATGGGTCATAGATATAGCCACAGACTGAACATTTCCATTTTTTCATCTCTCCCTCCCTGATCATCTCATCGCTATGCCCTTTACTAAGAATGGATCCCTCCCAGTCAGTGAAAACCGGGTATTCTATCGGAAAAAGGGAAACCCTGTCTCCATTTTTAAGCGGCTGATCCGACAGGGCTCCTGCATGATTAACCAGGATGAGTTTGACCCTTTCCCTGGGTATCCCTAACAACTGGATAGCCTCCCAAACAGTAGCTCCATCCTTCAGGGAAGTTTGAATCAGCTCCGGCTGACTTTGGGGAGCAAAAGGGCGAAGGCTTCCAGTCAGTTTCATATAAATCGTTATCAATTCCCCTCTCACTGAAAAATTATCTTAGCTTTTTAAATCTCTCCGGAAGGAGATGGCGACATACATATTAAACGCCATCTCCGGTGGAAAAAGGGCAACCCGATCACCGTTGGATAAAATGCTCTCAGAATCAACGCCCCTCCCATTGAGCAAAATCATCCTCACTTTTTCGGGAGGAATTCCCAGCTCCCGTATGACCTCACGAACGGTTGCTTTCTCCGCTGTCTCCAGTGTAAAGAGACCATGGTTCGAATCGCTCCTTCCGTATGGTCTGAGGGAGGCGTGTAATTTGATAGTAACCTGCATCAATTCTTTTCTTTAATGATAAGACAAAAGAGGGACGGAGTCTAATCGACCCGTCCCTCCAGTGTTTTCGAACACCTAAAACTGAAAAACCTTATCCAGGTCAACGTCGGGAACCAGGAATGTCAGGTTATGAGGAGGTAGTTTTTCCTCTTTAAAAAACTCTGGTAGTCGGTCATCCACATTGGAAAACCCTGCCCGCTCATTAAAATCCCTCTCCACCTTAAGGATCTTCTTTCCGAGAGCGGCCACATCGTCAGCAGTCAGATTCAACCCATAACAGCCATTGAGCATTCCGATCACACCCTCAAAGCATTCCGGGATATCCAGCGCCGGAAATGCAATAAAGAGGCAGAGCCCTGTTGAATCAACAGCGGCCGTTGTAATCTGAAGAGCCTGGGACAAAGCCATTTGGCCATCAGGTTTCAATGGATCGACAAATCCACCGACCTTCATGATATTTGTTGCCGTGGCATATCCCGCCGTATGGTCGGCGCCCATGGTCGAGGTCGCATAGGTCACGCCGATCCCCTGAATAGCCCGGGGTTCATAAGCCGGCATCCCCTGGTTTTTCACGACTGGAACCCGGGTCACGCCAAAAGCTTTCCCTGTGAAACCAGAGCCGTTTCCAATAATCCTTCCCAGAGGCGTTCCCTTCCCCGCCTCATGGATCAACTCGATCGCCCCTTCGGCATCTCCAAAGTCTTTGACCCCTGCCTCCATGGCCACCCCTATCGTGCATCCCATCTCAATCGTATCAAATCCATAATCGTCACAGAGACGGTCCATACGGGCAATCGCATCCAGGTCGTCGATTCCGCAGTTGGCCCCATTGGCCCAGATCGTCTCATACTCAAGGGCTGAGGTGATGTATTTCCCTTTTTCATCCACGTATTCATTGGAACACTGAATGATACAGGTGGTGCATCCGGAATGGGTCGTTTTTCCTCCCCTCTTCGAAATAATGTCATGCATCGTTTCTCCGCTGATCTTGTCCGTCCCCTCAAATCGCCCCGAGGAGAAATTACGGGTCGGATAGCCCCCTGATTCATTGATGATCGCGGCCAGGACATTGGTGCCGTATTTCGGGAGCCCCTCGCTGGTCACGGGATGCTCTTTCAATGCCTTTACAAACTTTTGAGAAGCCTCCTTAAATAGGTCCGGGTTTTTGATAGCAACCTTCTCAGCCCCCGTGTCATCCACGACAATTGCCTTCAACCCTTTCGATCCCATCACCGCCCCCATGCCTCCTCTTCCTGCATGGCGGGAAGGGGTTCCATTGGTGCTGGTGACAGCGATACTGGCCATTCCCATCTTCATCTCCCCGGCAGGCCCGATGGAGATAATGCCTATTTTTTTGTCATATCTGGCCTGAAGTTTCTCTGTTAATTCGTAATTACCCAGTCCCTTCAAATCATCGGCTGGAAAGACCTTGACCCCGTCCTTGCTGACAGCCAGGCCGTAAAGCTTTCCCTTCTCCGGCATCCCTTCGATGATGATGGCGGCAATGCCCAGCCGCGCCAATTTGGTTGCCGCCGTGCCTCCCACGTTGCTCTCCTTGATCCCTCCTGTCAGAGGGCTCTTGGCGCCAATGGAAAGCCTCCCTGAATTGGCAGCGGTCGTCCCCGTCAAAAGCCCGGGGGTGATAACCAGTTTGTTATGTTGACCGATCGGATTGCATGTGGCCGGGACTTCCTTGCTCACAACCATGGAGGTCAGCCCTCGACCTCCTAATCCCACATAGTCCCCGCTCGCTTTCTCCTCAGAAACCTTAAGACTGTCCATGTTGACCCTGAAGATTTTGTCCATACAGCGCCCTCCTTTCTTTTCACCTCAGCATTGGATCATACGATCCAGGTTAAAAAATGGGTTAAAAAGAAATTAAGTCCCGACTTTGTTTAATGATTAAAAATAGTATCAGGAAATATAAAACAACGCAATAGAAAATAAATGATAATTGACACCCCTTTCCCCTCTTGTTATGATTCAAAAACAGAGAGAAGGGGTGGAGGAGAAGACCATGAACCGACAACTGATTCAGAAAGCGGCCGAGGATATTCTCAGGTCGAAAAAGACGATCGCTTTCACGGGGGCGGGCATCTCCGTAGAAAGCGGAATCCCTGACTTCAGAAGCGCGGAGGGGCTCTGGCAGAAATATGATCCCGAAGAGTATGCCCACATCCACGCCTTCTATTCCGACCCGGACAAGGTCTGGTTGATGCTCAAGGATATGTTTACCCTCGTCATGACGGCCAAACCCAACCCTGCCCATATTGGGTTAGCCGAACTGGAACAAATGGGCTTGCTCTCCACTGTCATCACACAGAATGTGGACGGCCTCCACCAGGCCGCAGGAAGCAAAAACGTCATCGAATTTCACGGAAGCCATCGCACCCTCTCCTGCCTGAAGTGCTCCACGACCCTCGACGGTGCTTCGCTCAAAATCGAAGATCTCCCTGCCCGCTGTCCCCGTTGTTCCTCCCTTCTCAAGCCCGATGTCGTCTTTTTCGGGGAACCCATCCCGCCGAAAGCCCAGACCTATTCATTTAGAGAGTCCAAATCCTGTGGGACCGTGCTCGTCATCGGAACCTCTGCGGTCGTCTATCCGGCCGCATCCATCCCTATTATGGCAAAAGAGGAAGGAGCCACGATCATTGAGATCAATATGGAGCCTACCCCTCTGACAGGCCAGATATCGGACTATCTGATCACCGGCTCTGCAGGAAAGATCATTCCTGCCATCGTCGAAGAAGTGAGGCGGCAAAGATGAAAAGGGGAAATATTGCAATCCCCCATTTAAGGTGATATGATTGGGTTAGATAGGATGCTCCTCTATGCCTGTCTGCAAGTTAACCCCCGGCAGAAATTCTATCGGGGGATTGATCTCCGTTTAATAAGTTGTATCGTTATGGCTCTAACGGAGTAAAGGCTTTTATTTGAAAGAATCACTGGAAGCGACCTCCGGAAAGGTCATCTTTGATGATGTCCAGCTTGCCAACACCCTTTTCGGCGTCCACAGCGAAAATTTAAGGCGCATTGCCAGGACAATCGGCGTCAAGATCAGCGCCAAAGGCAATGCCATTACCATCCAGGGTGACGACCTTGAGGTCGACCTTTCAAAGCGTGTCCTGAACGACCTCTATGGCCTTCTGAAAAAAGGCTATCCCCTCTTTCCCAATGACATCGATTATGCCATCCGGATGATCTCTGATGACCGGTCGGTTAACCTCGAGGATATCTTTCTCGATACCGTCTACATCTCCGCCCGAAAGAGGGTGATTACGCCAAAGAGCCTCGCCCAGAAGCGATATATCGATGCCATCCGGAAATGCGATCTGGTGATCGGCATCGGTCCCGCAGGAACAGGAAAGACCTATCTGGCCATGGCCATGGCCGTCGCCTCACTCATGAAGCAGGAGGTGGAAAGGATTGTTCTGACCCGTCCCGCAGTGGAAGCGGGCGAAAAACTGGGGTTTCTTCCCGGCAATATGTATGAAAAGGTCAACCCTTATCTTCGTCCCCTCTACGACGCCCTTCACGATATGATGGACTTTGACCGGGCTTCCCGGCTTATTGAGAAAGCGGTGATCGAAGTCGCCCCTTTGGCCTTTATGAGGGGAAGGACGCTCAACGATTCATTTGTCATTCTTGACGAAGCCCAGAATACGGGACCCGAACAGATGAAGATGTTCCTGACCCGGTTGGGTTTCAGTTCCAAGGCCGTGATCACCGGAGACATCACCCAGGTCGATCTTCCGGAAAATAAGATCTCGGGACTGATCGAAATCCAGGGGGTCATCAAAGGAATTGAAGGGATCGAATTCGTCTACTTTTCGGACAGGGATGTGGTCAGGCATCCCCTTGTCCAGGATATCATCAAGGCTTATGAAAGGGCGGAAGAGAGACGCCAGCGATTCCGGCAGTCGTCCTCCTCTGAAAAAACATGATTAAAAAGAACCTAAAAGAGTTATTCCAGCGATTTTATCCCCCCAAAACGACCAACGGCTCTAAAACGGATTCTTGGATGGAAAAGATCAGGAACCCGGTTAATCAAAAGTGGTTTATCGGCATTGGAACCGCTTTGCTCCTCACCCTCCTTCTCACTCCCTCTCTTCAGATACCTCTGAAGAAATATAAGACTGGAGATATCGCGACAAAGGAGATCAAATCAAATCAAGATCTCCTGGTAGAAGACCAGAGGTCAACCCACGAAAAGCGGAGCGAGGCAGAAAGGTCTGTTCTCTCTGTCTATGATTACGATCCGGGAATTTTAACCGATGTAGAAAACCGGCTTCGAATTGCCTTCACCTCTCCTGATCCTTCCATCAAAAAAACGGAATGGGAATCCTCGTCCCGTTTCATGCTCTCCCAGAGAGAATGGCAGATCCTGGGGAAAGAAAAATTCAACCCCTCCATCGGAGAAGCTTCCCTGAAACTGATCGCCCCCTTTTTGAAGAGGGGCATCCTCAATGATAAGGACCTCCTTGACCCCGATGCCACCAAAGGAATCTCCATCCGTAACATTCAGACGCGTGAGGAAAGGAAGGATATTCCCCCTTTAAACTGCATAGATTTAAAAGAGGCAAAAGCGAGACTACGGGCTGATGCCGACCGCCTTGTATCCACTCTGGGTAGGGAGACCACTGGTCTCGTCCTGAGAATTGCGGAACACGCTCTTGCGCCCAACCTCACTTTTAATAAGGACGAAACCGAGGCTCGAAAGATGGAGGCAAAAAACAGGGTGAGCCCGGTCTTCTTCCAGATGAAGAGGGGAGAGGTTGTCCTAAGAGCCGGAGGGCGTGTTCAAGAGGAACATCTCCTTAAAATCGATGCCATACGAAAAGCCCAGGAGAGAAGCCATCTTCTTTCTGTTCTCATCGGCCTGGCCCTCCTGACCTTTTTTACGTTAGCAAGTCTTTATGAATTCTCGACTAAAAATATTCGGAAAATTGCCCTTTCGACCACAGACCTCCTCTTTTTCTGTACCACCCTTCTTGGAATGATCGGCCTTCTTAAAATATTTTCCATTGTCACCGATGTCCTGGGCGGAGAATTCCTAACCATTCCTTCCTCTTCTTATACCTACCTTTTTCCCATTGCCGCAGGAACCATGCTTGTCCGAATCGTTATCAATTCTGAAGTGGCAATCGTTTTCGCTGCCTTAACGAGTTACTTTGCTGCCGCTCTGATGGGAAACCAGCTCTTTCTTTTCATCTTCAACTTCGTTGGAAGTCTGATCGGTGCGCATAAGGTGGCTCGATGTGAACAGAGGTCCATTCTTATCAAAGCAGGGGTCACCGTTGGTGGCATCAACGTGGTGATGATCCTGTCGTACAATCTGATCATTGGGGCTTTCTTCAAGATGACCCTTTTTTCTGATGTGGTCATGGGTTTTTTAGCCGGGCTCCTCGCTTCTGTCCTGGTTCTGGGAATCACTCCCATTATCGAAAGCCTCTTCGGATACACCACGGATATCAAACTGCTTGAATTAGCCAATATGGATAATCCTCTGCTCAAGGACCTCATCCTTCAAGCACCCGGCACCTATCACCACAGCATCTTTGTCGGAAGCCTCGCAGAGGCAGGAGCCAAATCCATTGCCGCTAACCCTTTGCTCGCCAAAGTCAGTGCCTACTACCACGACATTGGCAAGTTGAAAAAACCTCTTTACTTCATTGAGAATGCTGGAGGAAAGGAAAACAAACATGACCATCTCACGCCCACCATGTCCAGTTTGATTTTAGCCTCCCATGTGAAGGATGGCATAGAGATGGCACAGGAAAACCGTCTCGGCGAACGGATCATCAACATTATCCAGCAACACCACGGAACAAGCCTGATCACCTATTTCTATCAGAAAGCGAAGGAGAAAGAGAATCCTCAACTGGGTTCGATTGATGAGAAAGATTTTCGCTATCCCGGTCCAAAACCCCAAACCAAGGAAGCAGGAATTGTCTTGCTAGCCGATGCTGTGGAGGCTGCCACCCGCACCCTCTCCGAGCCAACCCCCTCGAGAATCCGGGGACTGGTTCAGGATAAAATCCAAAAAATCTTTCTGGATGGGCAATTGGAAGATTGTGAATTGACGTTGAAGGACCTTCAAAAGATTGAAGAGAGTTTCAACCCCATCCTGAACGCCTTCTTCCATAAAAGGATTGAATACCCTACTCTTCCCTCCTTGGAACCTGACAGAAAGAAGAACCATGAAGATCTGGATTCAAAACCGGCAAAAACCTATCCCTTTAGACCTAAAAAAGATAAGAAGGGTGATCCAAAGGATATTAGCGGAATTGGGACTTCCTGAGGCAGAACTAAGCCTTTTGCTGGTTGACGACAAAGAGATTCAGGAGATGAACCATCGCTTCCTCGGCCGGGACAAACCCACCAATGTCCTTTCTTTCTCCATGAGAGAAGGGGAGTTTGCGTTGCTCCATCCTCACCTCCTCGGAGATCTCGTCATCTCCATAGAAACGGCCAAGCGCCAATCAAGGCAGTCGGGTCTGAACAAGATGGAGATGATCACCCTTCTCGTGATTCATGGAATTCTTCACCTTTTAGGCTACGAGCATGAGAGAGGGAAAAAACAGGCCAGGGAGATGGCCACTAAACAGAAAGACCTCTTTCGGAAATGCCTGAATAGTGGAATGTCGGATTGACGGAATATTGGGTGATGAATAGTCCTGTGAGAATACACCTAACCAGGAGGCATCCAAATTCTCCCGAAGTGTGATGGTCAAGCGCTAATGTGAACCCGTCCCCGATTTCCCTTTCTTCGAAGAGACTTCATACTCAATCTGAGGTTCTCGAACCTCGATCTGCTCAGCAGGAATACGAACCACTTTTCCATTCCTCCAGATGGCAATCGGAACTCCGTTACGCCGATGTTCGGCGATGGCTTCGGCAACAGCTCTTCGGAAGGCTTCGTGAGCCTGATGCACCCATAGAGAAGGCGACCTTTTTATTTTTTTCATTGTGGCACCTTATGGCTCCTTATATTTCGATAAGAGATCGAAAAGAGCTGGATCGACAATTTCAAGCTTTCCTGATTCCTCAAAGGCGATCACCTCAGGAACATCTCCCGAATTATTAAAAATGATCCATCTGTCTACAACGAATTGATAAAAACGGAAAAAATTAGAAATTCCTTTATCGAAACGGCGACGCACTACCGCCTCCGGGATGTTATGCCCACCCTGCTGCACTCGTAATTCAATCCGTTCCAAAGCGAGTTTGACGCTGCTAATCCATAGAAAAAAGAGATGAATGTTGTAGCCTTTCCTTTGCTTCAATTCATTTAGAAGCCTCAAATATGACTTTCCGGATAATGTTGTTTCGAAACCAAAATCAAAACCGCGGTTCCCCAAAGAATGGATTTGTTCCAGCCTAATCCTTCCAGCTTTGAGAGCAGCTCTCTCCGGATCGAATGGAGATAAACCACTTGCAAACAAATCTACGTTCACAAACTCCAAGCATTTTGCATAATCCGGAAGAAATTTTCGGGCAAAGGTCGTCTTCCCTGCCCCTTTTGGACCCGCAATGATATAGAGGTTTGGTCTTCGGGTTTTATTCTTCAAATGAGCCCCTCACCCAATGGCCTGTCTTCTTTCAAACTTTAAGCTGACCCCAAAACCCGCACTCCGAATTCCGCATTTGAATACGCCAACTTTTTATGAAGGAAACCATCCTATCCAGAAGTAAGGTTTCTTAAATAACTTAAGTACGTCCCCTATGCAATATTATCAATTCTTGAATCTACTATTTGCACATTGGCATCTGGATACAGTCTGTCCTTTTGCTTGATTAATAGTCTTAAGTTTTCTTCAAGGGCTTTACAATCCGTGGCATCGGTTTTATTTATCTTTTTATATTCTTCAACGTATCGCTCAATTGCACTTTCTCTCTTTAGAGTTGGCAAACGGGCAATGTTCCATGCAGAACAAGCGGAGCGGAGATAATTTTCTCTCTCTTCAGTAGTTTCTCCCAGGTCGATATAGCCCTCTGCAATCTTCAACACCATTCCCGATAATTTTTGCTTCTCAGATGATTTTTGTATTTTCTTCTTTATATTTCTTTTTATGCTAATGTCAATAAGTCAAGCCTGACCCCAAAGCTCCTTCCGTTATAATAAGGTGGATTAATTGAATATCCAGAGTTTGCGGAGGCGGTTGAACCGTTTAAGAAAGGCGGTTTCTTCGGGGGTCATCGAGGATGGAGAGACTCTTTCTTTTAATTTTAATAAGCCACCATAATCCACCCATCTGAACAGACGAAAGAATAATCGGTAAAGCAATCCCCCTTCTTTAAAAAAGAAACCACTGTTGAAATCAATCAGAAAAGGCTCTCCTTTTCCAGAGACAAGGATATTCCCTTTGTGTCTTAAATCCATGTGGACGACACCTCTTGAATGGATTCCTTTGAGGACTTGGTCGAGGTCTGAAAAGAAAGAAGGTGGAATAGTTTCCCCTCTCTCAATGGGGATTCCCTGGATGAATTCCATGGCAAACGCAAAGCGATCGATCCGTTCCAAGGGCTGGGGAACGCCTTTCACTCCTTTGAGCCGGGAATAGATCTTCCATTCCTGTTGAATCAACCAGAGCCCCAAGGTCCACCGTAAGAAGAAATTTCTTCTCCTGACATCTTTCACCATGAAGGCCTGGCCATCAACCTCAACACGGCTCAAATCAGGTTTCCCAAACCGTCCTTTGACGAGGAGGGTTGAATGCTTTTCGATATCTTTACGGTCTGTGATCCTTTTCATGCTCTCTGCTATTCCGCAATCGGCATTCCGAAATCCGCAATCTAAAAAATACTTCCCCAGAAGGGTCTGCTCAAGATCAATATAATCCCTGCAAGAATCATCAGGAGAATTCCCTCTTCGCTATTTTCAATAAAGCACTTGAATTGCCAGGACACTTTTTCGTGAGGATAGGGAGTCCATCGGGGAAGATACTCCGGAACAGTCTCATCGTAGTCTTCATACTGCTTTCCAAAAATCTTCTTCAACCGGTCCCCCTCCACTCTCTTTTTATATGGAATGTAGTGGAAGCAGAACATAAAGAGAGCTGCTGTCAGAAGATAGATGTTGTCCGCAAGGATACAGAACCCCGCGGTAATCACGATGGAACCAATGTAGAGTGGATTTTTCACATAGGAATAAGGCCCGCTCATGGTGAGCATCTCATTCTTCTGAAGATGCCCTGCCGCCCAGATGCGGATCGATTCTCCCAGGAAGATGAGAATAAGTCCAATGATGATTCCGGCCGGGTAAGGCTTCGCAAAGAGAATCAATAGAACCGCTCCGATGAACAATGGAATTCTTCGTATCTTTTTACTCATGAATCACTCCTTGTCTGCCCTTGGTTTAGTAATTCAGAAATCTTGATACCGTATGCTCGTTGTAAGCCTTTCGTATTGCCGTTCGTTCTGAGGCTCTCGAAGGACGTATTGCTCAGAACAGGCTTTCCGAACTATTAACGGAACTTCTCGATACCGTTTACCCTTCGACAGGCTCAGGGTGAACGGTTTGTAAAGGAGTTATAGGTTTATAACACTAAATCTCATTTTGCAATTGGGCCGGCTGCTCTTTTCTTATATATGAACCAGAGATTTCTGAAGTAGATGAAATTCCCGGGCAGATAGGCCAGGATGAAAACCGGATCCATCCGATGAATTGCATAAAAGAGGACAATCAATCCTCCGCCCAAGCTAAAATACCAGAAGGCAACCGGAATGACGCTCTCTTTTCTTTTCTCAGAAGCAATCCATTGGACGACGAACCGCATGGTAAACATGGCCTGCCCAAAGAATCCTAAGATGAGCCAGAAATCCAACTGAAACTTGGGATATCTGATCGAGAGATCTCTAATAAAATCAGAAGCAAATCCAAGCAACGGAAGGCTATCCATATCAAATCCTTTCTTCAACATCATATTGGATGCGACGTCCCTTCATCCATCTCACTCCTAACAGATCGATGAAGGACCGTAGCGCCCGGTTCCGGATATTATACTTCGATTTTCCAAACTTCCTTTGATGGTGTAAAACAGGGACCTCAATGATTCGATATCCCTGCATCTTCACCAGGGTCGAAAGAAACCGGTGCATTCCATTAAAGACGGGGATATCCTTGATGCACTCCCGTTTGAAGACCCTCAGGGTGCAGGCGCTGTCGTGTATCTGTTCTCCGCTTAACCGATTACGGACAGCATTTGCTATCTTCGAGGAAATCCTCTTCAGCCAGG
>VGSS01000079.1 GCA_016874935.1 Deltaproteobacteria bacterium
CGGCTAAGCAGAGCCATCGGAAGGAATCGGGGAATGAAGGTGACCAGCGCCATTCCCAAAATGAGGCAGAATATATCGGGTCTCATTGCTTCCTCTTTAATCCAATATCGCTACTCCCCTCACCCTTTCGTCTCCTTGGGGGAAATCGCCTGTCTCCTCGTGGCGGGAGGGGTCATCTGCTTCTTCATCCACCCATGGCAGATGGCTCAAAGCAAAATTCAATTGACATCAGAAGGCTGTTCAGTCATATTAGCGAACGAAAAGGAAGATTCGGATGGAAAATAGCAGGCCCAAAAGAATACTGGTTGTCGATGATGCTCTGGATACGGTGGAGATGATCACCGCCCTTCTCCAGCTGGAGGGCTATCGGGTCTTTTCCGCCTTTTCCGGAGCCGAAGCGATGAGATTTCTTGAGGCCGAAAGGCGGAGGTCTCAAGAGGAAGAAGTGCCCGTAGATTTAATCCTTCTCGATGTGATGTTAGGCGATGAGGATGGAAGAAATATCTGTCAGAAAATTAAGGAGGATGATGTCCTGAAGTTCATTCCTGTGATCATCCTCACTGTTAGGTCAAGCCTTCAGGATAAGCTCAATGGTCTAAACCTGGGAGCGGATGATTACATCACCAAACCCTTCATCAATGAGGAACTCCTTGCCAAGGTGAAGGTGATGCTCCGAATTAAAGATCTCCATGATGAACTGAGGAGGGAAAGGAATAAGAACATCCTGCTTACTCAAGCCCTTGAAAAGCGATACAGTTTTGGGAACATCATCGGAAAGAACGACAGGATGCAGGAAATTTATGAATTGATCTCGGATATCTCCAATACCGATTCAACCGTCCTCATCCAGGGGGAGAGTGGAACAGGAAAGGAACTCATCGCAAGGGCGATCCATTTCAACAGTCCGAGAAAAAACAAACCCTTTATCGTTGCCAACTGCTCAGCCTATTCCCAGAATCTCCTGGAAAGTGAGCTCTTCGGCCATGAGAAGGGGGCTTTTACCGGCGCCATCCGTCGAAAGAGCGGCAGATTTGAACTCGCCCATGGAGGAACGATTTTTCTCGACGAGATCGGCGAAGTTTCACCCCCCACGCAGATATTTCTCCTCAGGGTTCTGCAGGATCACCGATTTGAAAGGGTTGGAGGGGAAGAAACCCTTGAGGTCGATGTGAGGGTGATCGCAGCCACGAATAAGAACCTGATGGATGAGATGAAGAAAGGAACCTTCCGGGAAGACCTCTATTATCGGCTCAATGTCATTCCCATCTTGATTCCACCCCTTCGGGAGAGAAAAGATGATATTTCATTTCTTGCCTCACATTTCCTGGAAAAATTTAGTCAGGAAAAAGTGAAAAAAATTGTCGATTTTTCGCCTGAAGTAATGGAAATCTTTTTAGCCCATACCTGGCCGGGGAATGTCCGTGAGCTTGAAAATGTGATTGAACATGCTGTGATTATTGCCAAAAGGGATGAGATCGCAACAAAAGACCTTCCCCAGTACCTCCTCCAGAAACCTTTACAGAGTGAAGATCTTGTTACTCTTCATGATTTTGAAAAGGATCTCATCTTAAAAACCTTAAAAGAGATGAACTGGAATAAGCATAAGGCAGCAAAAAAACTTAAGATTAACCGTTCCACCCTCTATGGAAAAATGAGACGATTCGGGCTTTCAAAAGAATGATTTTAATACAATGTTGTCTAAAATTGGACATATTTGTAACAATTTGAAATTAAAGTAAATTTCATCATAAACCTCAAACATTCATATTTTTAGAGTCCAAATTCATACAATTTCCTTCTCAACCTTCTCTTTAAATAGCCGATTCCTTTAAATTTGAACCCTGTAACCTTCTCATTACAATTTTGTCTTTAATCTTGCATACTTTTCCGCTTTAGCGAGGAAGCAATAAGGGGGGGAAAAGGCGAAAACAGCTATTTTATCTTCCCTTGTGGACTTAATTCTGTTTTTGGTATGAAGTTTGCACAATTTTTTGCCAGGAGGTTAATTATGAAGTGCTATCGTTGCGGCGGAGTCATGGTCTACGAGAAGTTTTTTGGCCTCTCCGAGGAATTCTTCGGCTGGAGGTGCATCTTCTGCGGCGAGATCGTAGATAACATCATCATTGAAAATCGTCTCGAGCAGAGGAAACGTTAACTCCCTCCTTAGAGAATAAATCTGACCAGAATCTCTCTGAAGGGGGAGGAGCGGTGAAGGGAAAAATTTGTATTGTTGACCATGATTTTGCCAGCCGGGGTTATTTAAGGGAATGCCTCGAAAGAGAAGGACACGAAGTCATCATCCTGGACAGTGGTTTTCAGGTGAAACCTTTCCTGAATGGGGAGGGGTTTAATGTCTTTATCCTCAACATCGACACTCCCGGAGTCCGCGAAAAAAACCTCCTCATCGAATTAAAAAAAGCAAAACCTTCACGAATCCTTCTGGTCGTTTCAGAGAGAGGAGATTCCTTTCTTAAGGAAGCGATCGAATTGGGTGTCTATGGATTCATCTATAGGCCCTTTAACCCGGATGAGATTTGCACGATGGTCAGCCATCTGATTCGTTAAAAAGGAAAGTTGTGGTTCAAAGGTTATGGTAACGAGGCCCATACCGTCAAATTGAAATTGACGTTTGTCGTTGTGGAGGCTCGTATCGAGGCTCGTATATGGATGCTGGATACTCGATCTTCAAGTTTCGAGTTTCCTGCTTCGATACGAGCATCGTCACCGTAAACCTTTTTTTTGTAACCGTAACCAGTAACCGAAACAGTCGTCTTAACCGTTCCCATCAAACGATACCCTTTGATTCTAAGAGATGGAAGGAGTCTGTGTGACATGGAGGAGTTATGGAAAAGCGTGCCGGAATTCCCTCTATTTAAAAACCTCTCCCTCGAAAACAAGCCCATTCTCGATTTAGCTTTTCAAAAATTCCCTTCCTCCATCTCGGAATTCACCTTCACCAATCTCTTCATCTGGCGACATGCCTACCAGATAAAAATCTCTCGCCTGAAAAACTTCCTCTGTCTCTTTGCAGAAAACGGTGAGCATCCCTTTTTCTTTCCTCCTATCGGAGAGGGAGATATAGTAGAATATGGCCGGATATTGCTCCGGTCGATGAAGGAGAAGGGAGTTTCTGTAAAAATTGCCAGGGTTCCTGAAGAGGTTGCCTCTCGTTTCGATTGGAAGTCGGAGGGTTTTGTGGTAGAGTCCGATCGAGATCAATCCGATTACATCTACCTTTCAGAAAATCTGATCAATCTCCAGGGAAGAAAGTATCACCGAAAGAGGAACCACATCAAACAGTTTAAAGAAAAATACACCTATCAGTACCTTCCGCTCACCACGGAGTGGATTCCAGAGTGTTTAAGGCTGGGGGCCCAATGGTGTGATCTCCGACAATGCGAGGTGATTCCGGGCTTGTTTAATGAATCGGTCGCCATTAAAGAAGCCCTCACCCACTTTGAGGGGCTGGGAGTGAAGGGAGGGATTATCCTGATCAATGGCAAAGTGGAAGCTTTCACTCTTGGAGAGCCGCTCAATCACGACACCGTCGTCATCCATATTGAAAAAGCGAATCCGGTTTTCGAAGGTCTCTATCCTGTGATCAATCAGGCTTTCCTTGAAAATCACTGGTCAGCGTATACCTATGTCAACCGGGAGCAGGATCTGGGGGAAGAGGGTTTGAGAAAGGCAAAGGAATCCTACTTTCCCCATCGAATGATCAACAAGTATACCTTGGGTCTGAACGAATGAGAGCGAATGAATCGAAGACTGGTGCTATGGAAGAAGAGAAGGAAAACCGAAGTGAGAAGCTGAGGCAATTTATTCTCTCTCAGATTAAAGAAAAGGGCCCCATTCCCTTCTCGCAATTTATGGAGTGGTGTCTGTACCATCCTGAGCACGGCTATTACCATTCGAAAGAGACAAGAATCGGGAAGGACGGCGATTACTATACCGGCCCCTGTGTCCATCCCCTCTTTGGGGGGATGGTTGCCAAACAACTCTCTCAGATGGCAGAAATCTTGGGCAGGGAGAATTTTGATGTCGTCGAAATGGGAGGGGGCAGAGGGTTTCTCTGCCAGGATATATTGAATTGGGCAAAAAAGAAGGCTCCTGACTTCTTTAATAGACTCAGGTATCATCTTCTTGAAACAAGTCCTTCCCTTCTCAAAGAACAGAGAGAAAGGCTCCGTCCATATGAGGAAGAAGGCAAAATCGACTGGATGAATCCAGTCATCTTTGAAAAGGAGAAAGATCGAATCAGGGGTTGCATCCTGTCCAACGAGCTGGTTGATGCCTTTCCAGTCCATCAGGTCGTTTTTGACCGCGGTAAATTAAAAGAGGTCTATGTGACCCATCATGATGGTCAGTTGAAAGAGGTGATGGGCGAACCTTCCGATCCGGCGCTCCTTTCCTATTTCGAATCGATAGGCATCAGACTTCAGGAAGGCCAGAGGGCTGAGGTCAATCTCAGGGCGCTCGATTGGATGGAGAAGGTGGGAAGATTCCTGGAGAAAGGATTTGTCCTGACCATTGATTACGGGTATCTCGCCGAAGAACTTTATGCACCTTACCGTCGCAGCGGAACCCTTCTCTGCTACTATCGCCATCAGACCTCGCAAAACCCATATGAACATCTGGGAGAGCAGGATATCACATCACATGTCAACTTTACGGATTTAATCAAAAAGGGGGAAGAGGTGGGCCTTCGCTTCGCCGGCCTCGTGCCGCAATACCGGTTCCTCATCGCCCTTGGAATCCTACAGAAGATGGATTCTCTGGGTCAGGATCTCTCCGAACTGGATGGGTTGAAAATGAGGCTCTCTTTAATGCATCTGATCGAACCGGAGGCGGGGATGGGTGAGATGTTTAAGGTATTGATTCAGCGCAAAGGGATAGACGGATCCCCTTTGGAGGGGTTGAGGGATCTCCATTCCATTCCCTGGCCAACCCCCCCTTCTCCCCTTCATTTCCTTTCTGGTCAGAGAAAAGACAATGAGGATGGGAGGGGACATCGATGAAGGTTTTGGGAATCTTTGGAAGCCCGAGAAGGGGTGGGAATACGGACATCCTTCTCGAAGAAACCCTTAAAGGCGCAGAAAAGGAAGGGGCGGAGGTGGATCGCATCTACCTGCCCGATTATGCCATCACTCCCTGCAAAGAATGTCACGGGTGTGATCAAACCGGCCAATGCGTCATCCTTGATGACATGCAGAAAATCTATCCAAAGCTTTTAGAATCGGATATCATCGTTCTCGCATCGCCCATCTTCTTTTACGGTGTCACGGCCTGGGCAAAGGCGCTGATCGATCGTTCCCAGGCCCTCTGGGCCAAGAAGTATCTTCTGAAAGATCCTTCTCTTGGGAAAGAGGGGAGGAAGAGAAAGGGCTTCTTCATCTCCGTGGGAGCCACGAAAGGGCAGAAGGTTTTTGAGGGAGCGATACTCACGGTAAAATATTTCTTTGACACCTTCAATGCGGAATATGCAGGCGAACTCCTTTTTCGGGGGGTCGATGGAAAAGGTGATATTTTAAAAAACCCGGAAGTGCTCCAACAGTCATTTGAGGCCGGAAGGAGGTTGGTGCTTGAGTGGATTCATAACCCCTCCTAACCTCCCCTTAGGTTAAGGGGAGGAAAACCTACCCTCTCTTAGGTTAAGTCGAATAGACCCGACCACGGAAGGGGGAAGGGGGAGTTACTTAGGATGTCAATATTATTCATGGTAGGTTTAATCAAATCCGGAATGACAAACTACTTAAAACACATAGAAGTATGAAACCAAGATTAAATGTGATCTGGAACGAAAACTATTGCAAGCGATGCATCCTCTGTGTGGAGGTGTGTCCGGAGAGCGTCCTCTCGCTCGAGAGGGATGAGATTGTTGAAAAGCCAGGCTGTATTCGATGCTACCAGTGCGAACGCTATTGTCCTGACGTCGCCATCGAGGTGATGGATGGGTGATCAAGAATAAGTTCGGAGTTTAGAGTTTGTAGTTCGGAGATTAAACAAGAGACCGATGAAACAACTTCTCTCGGGGAATGAAGCGATCTTTCAAGGAGCGATCCGGGCAGGCGCCACTTACTTTGCCGGCTACCCCATCACTCCTTCGTCCGAGATCCTTCAGCAGGCGGCCGCCCTTGCAGAGGAAAATCCGGGGTTCAGGTTTCTTCAGGCGGAGGATGAGATTGCGGCCGCCATTGGAATAATCTCGGCCTCCCTGGCCGGCGCTAAATCCTTCACGGCAACCTCGGGACCTGGTTTTTCGCTGATGCAGGAGGCTCTCGGATGGGGACATGCCGTGGAGGCTCCCTGCGTCTTTGTTAATTCGATGAGGGTGGGGCCATCCACAGGGATGCCCACCCAGCCTGCTCAATCCGATCTCCTTCAGATCAAAGGAGGAAGCGCAGGCGACTACTATCCCATTGCTTTCTATCCCAACTCCGTGGAAGAATCTTTTCGCCTGACCGTAACAGCCTTCAATGCCGCGGAAGAATCCCTCTCGCCTGTCATCCTCCTCGTTGATTCCTTACTCTCCCATCTCTACGAGATGGCCGATCTCGATGCCATTGAGGTGGCAGTGGTCCCGCGCACGAAAGATCCCCTTGGTAGGAGCCAGAGGCTCTTTACCGGCACAGCCCATGACCGGATGGGAAACGTGAAGACCAATGACCCGGAGGCCTACCGGGACTGGCTCAATGATTTGAAAGAGCGCCATTTGCAGGCCGCTGACAAGTACCCTCTCTACGAATATATCCCAAGAAAGGATTCCGAAACCCTGCTCATCGCTTTCGGGATCACTTCGAGAATCATCTCATCTCTGAAGGAAAGGTTCTCCATCTTCAGGCCGATTCGCATCTTTCCCGTTCTGGAGAAGGAGTTGCAGGAAATCACCCGTCCTTACCGCCATATCATTGTGGTCGAGGGAAATGATGGGCAGTATGCAAGCTGGACAGAATGCGCGATTCATCGCAAGGTCATGAGGGTTCCCTGTCTGGGAGGAGGATTTAAGTTCCAGTGGATTCAAAGTCAGATTGAGGAGCGATTAAAAGAAGGAAAATGATCGACCGATCTTATAAAGAGCTTCTGAAGTTGGGCCGTTTTCCCCATACCTGGTGCCCGGGTTGCGGGATTGGTGCTGTTTTGAAGAATGTCGCCATGGCTATGAAAGAACTTGGTTGGAACAATCAGAACACATCCGTGGTCTCAGGGATTGGCTGTTCGGGAAGAATGGCAGGATATATGAACCTCGATGCCGTTCACACGCCCCATGGTCGGGCCCTGACAGCGGCCGAGGCAATCAAAACAGTCCGGCCCGACTTAAATGTCGTCGTCCTATCCGGAGATGGTGATCTCGGAGCCATTGGCGGAAATCACCTTCTCCATACCTCGAGAAGAAATCCGGATATCACTGTCTTCTGCAATGACAATGAAATTTATGGATTGACCGGAGGCCAGGCCGGGCCCACCACGCCGAAGGGAACGAAAACCGTCACCTCACCCCGGGGAGAACATTACCAGCCCCTTCGATTAAATCGCATTCTTACAACCCAGGCTCCTTATTTTTATGCCCGTACAACGGTCTACCACCTCAACCATTTCAAAACCTGCATCCGGGAGGCCTTGCTCTGGAAGGGATTCAGTTTTGTGGATATCATCAGCGACTGCATTGAGCTCAATGGAAGGAGGCTCGGATTTAAAACAGCCCATCAGATGTTCAAATGGTTCGAAGAACGGTTTCATATCGCCGAAGGGGTGAGAGACCATCTCAAGGACGATGAACTGGGAATAGCGAAAAAAGAGGTTGAGGCTGAGGTTAAGGTTGAGGTTGAGGTTGAGCAAATACCAGAGGTGCAGATCGAGGGTCTAAAGTTATTTGCGCTCGAAGAACTGAAACAATTCGATGGCACTGAAGGAAGACCCATCTATATTGGTTATAAGGGAAAGGTCTATGATATCTCTGCGAGCCCTCTCTTTCAGGGAGAAAAAAGGATGCGATGCCACATCGCAGGAAAAGACCTGACCAGGGACATTGAGATCGCTCCTCACGGGGAAGAACTTCTCTTCAAATTTCCAGTGGTAGGGAGGTTAAAAGAATAATAACCAATAACCAAATTCCAAGCTCCAAATAAGCTCCAATAACCAAACATGTTATTTAATGATTTTAAGTTCTCATTTGGTGATTGGGGTATTGGTTATTATTTGGTTATTGGTGCTTGGGATTTGGTTGTTTGGAGTTGAGAAGAGCAATTCCATTCATTGGGGATATTGAGCGGAGAACGAGCATGAAACGGATCGTCTTTACAGGCGTGGGAGGTCAATCGGTCAGGGTCATCTCCCATATCCTGGCCATGGCTCTGAAGGAACTGGGTTATGAGGTTGCCCTTCTCTTCGATTATGACTCATCGATCCGAAACCAGAGAATCACCGCCTATCTCACTTATGATCGGAAGCCGATTGAAAATCCCATGATCGATGAGGCGGACATTCTCATCCGGCTCCATCAAAAAGGGGATCAGTTGGTCGCGCAAAAGACAATCTGCGATACCGGGCTCTGCACGGATGAGGAGGTTCCTTTCGGGATGATGGGAATTGAGAAGTTCGGCCAGGCGATCTTTGGCAATATGATTGCTTTAGGACGCCTCTTTCGATTGATCGATATCGATATTAGTCACATGGAGCTTGAGAAACTATTGCCCAGGTCGTATGTGAAAGAAAATCTAAAAGCGATTCAGCTGGGCTATGATTTGAATCTTTATGAAGATTAATTCCGATTGCGGAATGCGGATTTCGGAATAAGTCATTCTGGTTTTAAACTCCGCATTCCGAAATCCGAATTCCGAATTTGAGGGGAGGTAATCCAATGACGCAGTGGAAATGTTCGAATTGTAGTTATACGTTTGGAGCCGAGACCGTGCCAGACCAATGCCCATCCTGTAAGCAGGCCTGCACTTTCAGCGATGTGACCTGTTACATCCCGGATTGCGGCGGACCAGGAAATATCGATCCCAGACTGATGGGCAAAAAGGACAAACCCATAAATGAATAATGACAGGGTTTTTGTTTGATAGTTATTGGGTTATGGTTAGGAGGACAGTTTCGATTAGAGTCATTGGGTTAAGGTCAGAGGCCAAACAACCTAACCTAAAAACGAAACGGGCATCTTAACCTTAAGGGAACCCCTAATAATTCGCATTTCGTCACTCCCGCGAAAGCGGGAGTCCAGTAATTTCAAAAGCTAATGGATTCCTGCTTTCGCAGGAACGACATTTTTAGGGGTTGCCTTAAGACTCAAGACATTTATTTTAAGAAAGGAGAAAACAGATGCGGCTTAAAGGGAAAAGAGTGGTTATTCTGGTGGAAAACCTTTATCAGGAGCTTGAATTCTGGGTTCCATATTATCGACTAAAAGAAGAAGGAGCCGAGGTCACGGTCGTGGGCTCTGGAAGCGCCCGCTCCTACACCAGCAAGTATGGATATCCTGTCGAAGTGGAGAAAGAAGCCAAAGAGATCGACCTTTCCAAGGTTGATGGCGTCGTCATCCCCGGTGGTTATGCGCCGGATATGATGAGGCGATACCCCGAGATGGTCAGGATTGTCAGGGAGGCACATCAGAAGGGAAAGATGGTTGCAGCGATCTGCCATGCAGGCTGGATGCTCGCCTCTGCTGAAATTTTGAAAGGGAAAAGGGCGACCGGTGTCTTTGCGATCAAGGATGATATGGTCCATGCTGGAGCAAACTATGTCGATGCCGAAGTGGTAAGGGATGGAAACCTCATTACCTCAAGAAAACCCGATGATCTTCCCGCTTTCTGCAGGGAGATGATCGAAGTTCTCGCTCAATAATTTCCCGATCTTTCCTCTCCCCATTGGGAGACTGTGTCGTAATATGAAAAAACCCCATTTTTGAAAAGGGGGAGAGGCGGTCGGGGATTTTGGGCGGCTTGCCGGGAAGCGGCCTGTCAAAGGATAAATAAGACGCTTCCCAAAGGTTTAGGGCGGTTACCTTTAGCCGTTCGGATTCAGGCGTGCCAAGCATATGAAAACATTTGATTTTATACAAGTGACAATTTCCCATCATCTAAAAGACCCGCATCCTAAAGCTTTGGAACCTGACTGCCTCTTCCCCTTTGCTCGCGATTGCGACACAGTCTCATTGGCGGGGGAGGGCGAGGGTGGGGGTGAAAGGAGATAGAAATGATTTCAAAAGAGACTTATGCCTGTCAACACTGTGGTGCTGAAGCGGACATCACCCTTGAAGGATTTGACAAGGTGGAGGATGTCATCAGAAGAACGAAGAAAGGGATATGTAAGGCGTGCGGAAAGGAGACGGAGATAGAAGCCCGCTCCAGAGAAGCCTTTGCATGCAACAGTTGCGGGGCCGAAGCGGATATGACCCTTGAGGGATTTGAAAGCGTCGAGGATGTCATTAAAAGAGAAAAGGGGCTTCACTGCCATACCTGCGGAAAAGATGTTCTCTGGTCCGATCGGGAAGACGTTAAAGCCGTCAAAGTCGCCATGGAAGCAGAGAAGGAGGCATACCAGGCCTATTCGAAGACGGCCAAGATGACGAAGAATCCGAGGGGAAAGGATATGTTTCAACAGCTCTCTGAATTCGAGATGAACCACTATCAGAGGCTGAAAGGTCTTCTCAAATCGCTCGAGGAAAAAGGAGAATGGGTTCTTTACGAAGGGACGAGCCTTAAAAAGAAGAAGATTCCCCTGAAGACCGAAAAACCAAAAGGACAGGAACAGCTCACCGATCTGGACGCTCTTAAAATCGCCATCCGGGAGGAGAAGAAGGCCCAGGTCTATTATCGTTCCCTGGCCGAGTTGACCAAAGACCCCCGCGGGAAAGATATGTATAAACGGCTGGCTGGCGAAGAGGAGCTCCACGAGAAGTTGTTGAATGATCAATATTACAGTCTCCATAACACAGGCATCTGGAGCTGGGGCGATTAATTCGATTTCGGAATTCGGATTGCGGATTCTGGAATATAGATTCAAAAAGTTTTCGGGTTAAGGTTACGAAGCCGGCTTCGTCTAAAGTAAAAGGGTTACGGTTAAAAAACTTTAAAGACGAATAACATGACCCCCTAACGAAACAGGCATCTTTACCCTTACCCTTTGACCATCAACTTTTTCAAAACGTATGGAAGAAAAGAAGTTCGAAGGCAAGTCAAAGGTCACCATCGACATTGAAAGCATCCATTGTGCGGATTGCGCTCTCAATATCGAACGCTCGGTGGAACACCTTCCCGGAGTTCTCTCCGCAGAGGTGAGTTATGTCCTCTCCTCGGCCACCGTCTATTATGACCCGCACCGGGTGGAAGAGGAGAAGATCAAGAAGGCCATCACCCAACCCGGTTATGTCGTCAGGGAGACCCTCGCCCAGAGGACTCGGGCCTTCTGGAGTGAGATGAGGCCCTTGCTCTTTATGGCCTCCTCCGGAATGACGCTGGTTCTATCCTATATCTCCGGGTGGCTCCATCTGGGACCTGCCTACCTCTCAACCGCTTTTGCCGTCGCCTCTTTGATTCTCGGGGGCTACCCCATTCTGAAGAACGCCATTAAGGCCCTCTTGATCCCCGATTTAAATGTGGACACCCTCGTCTCCATTGCCGCCATCGCCGCAACAGCGGTCGGCGCCTATCAGGAGGCCGCGACCGTCATCTTCATCATGCTTCTCGGCGAGTTCTTAGAGCAGCTCACCGTTGGAAAGACAAGAAAGGCGATCTCCTCCCTGATCCAGCTTGCCCCAAAGACAGCGTGGGTAAGAAGGGAACAGGAAGAAGTCCGGATTCCCATCGAGGAGGTGAAGGCCAAAGAGATTGTAATCGTCAAACCCGGAGAGAGAATCCCTGTGGATGGAAAGATCATCTCCGGATGCGGTTCGATCAATCAGTCGATGCTAACCGGCGAGTCAATCCCTATTGAAAAGGGAGTCGGGGACCGGGTCTACTGCGGAACCATTAATGAGTCAGGCTCTTGCGAGATTGAGACCACTCAGGTCGCTGAGGATACAAAGCTGGCCCAGATCAAGCGGTTGATCCTTGAGGCCCAGGCGGAAAAATCGCCCACCCAGAGGGTGATGGACCGCTTTGCCCGTTACTTCATCCCGGCCATTCTTTTAATCGCCCTCACAACATTTCTCATTACAGGAGATGCTATCCGTGCGATCACCATTCTCATTGTGGCTTGTCCCTGCGCCCTTGTCCTGGGAACGCCCACTGCTGTGGTGGCCGCCATTGGAAATGCAGCCAGACAGGGAATCCTCATCAAAGGAGGAGCTTACCTCGAACAGATGGGGAGATTGAAAACTCTTTTAATGGATAAGACAGGCACCCTCACCTATGGGAAGCCTAAAGTGGTAGGGATCATTGGATTCGATGGATTGAATGAAAAAGAGGTCCTCTACTGGGCAGGCATTGCCGAGAAACGCTCCGAGCATCCCCTCGCAAAAGCGATCATGGAAAGAGCGGAAGAGATGGGCCTCATCATTCCCCATCCCGAATCCTTTGAGAATCTGAGAGGAAAAGGGGTAAAGGCCCGATGGAATGGGAAGGTCATCCTGTTAGGCAGTGTCCAATTTCTCAGGGAGGAAAAGGTTACCATCCCGGAATCGGCCATGGAAGTTTTGAAACAGAAAGAGTCGGAGGGAGCCACCTCCCTTTTCCTGTCTCTGGATCATCGCCTTCTCGGCCTGATTTCCATTGCGGATGCATTGAGGGAGAAGGCAAAGACCACCATCGATAGGATCAGGAGAGAAGGGCTGTCTGAAATCTGGATGCTCACGGGCGACAGCGGAGCGGTCGCCAACCGGATTGGAAAAGAATTAGGGATCCGGTACGAGGCAAATCTTCTTCCTGAAGAGAAGGTATTGAGGGTAAAGGAGTGGAAAAAACAGGGCCAGACAGTGGCCATGGTTGGTGACGGGGTCAATGATGCGCCTGCGCTGGCCGCTGCTGATGTCGGCATCGCCATGGGTGCCGCAGGAACGGATATTGCCATCGAGACAGCAGACATCGCATTGATGACCGATGAACTCGAAAAGATCCCGACCGCTATCCGGCTCTCACGCAAGGCCCTTCGGGTGATCAAGGAAAATATTGCCTTTGCCCTTGTTTTTAATACAGTACTGGTGTTTCTTTCCGCCCAGGGATGGGTGACTATGATCCTCGGGGCGGTCATGCATCAGGCCAGCTCGTTGCTGGTCATCCTGAATTCGATGAGGCTGCTCCGCAGGAGCACCTGATTTTTTCTCCCTATCTCCCCAGGTCAACAAGGATTGGGGTGACAGGGTGATTGGGGGAAAAAATTTATCTTGACCCTAAAGATTACTTTTTTTAAAATGAGGCCAATTTAAAAATGCAAAGGAGAAGCTATGGACGAGAAGAAATTTAAGGAGATCATTCAATTTGCCATTGACAAGGAGATTGAGGCTTTTAATTTTTACACCGGAGCGAGTCAGAACACAAAATACTCCGGGGGGAAGGAGCTCTTTTCATCGCTTGCGAAAGAAGAGGAGGGTCACCGCAAGTTGTTAGAAAACCTGAATATGGAGAAGGTTTCACAGAAAAGGATCGAGAAAGTTCCCGATCTCCATATCAGTGACTATATGGTCGAGGTGGAAATGAAACCCGACCTCTCCTACGCCGATACACTCCGGATTGCCATGAAGAGAGAGGAAAAATCTCTTAAACTCTATAACGACATGAAGGAATCGAACACGGATGAGGATTTGAAGAAACTCTTCACCTTGCTTGCCAATGAAGAGGCGAAACACAAACTGAAACTCGAAAAAATCTATGACGATGAAGTCTTGAAATAGCCTGCTGGGCTCTTGAGAGCGCTTCACTTTAGGACGGCCTCCGGCCTTGAGGGTTAATGCGAAAACACCCTCAAACGGAGTGCTCCTCAAATGAAATGCTCCTCAAGTGAAACGACCCTATAGCATCATTTGGAGGTTGACATGGAAAAATACAAATGTACGGTTTGCGGTTACATCTACGATCCGGCGAAAGGCGATGAGGACGGAGGGGTTTCCCCCGGCACTCCCTTTGCTAAAGTTCCTGATGGCTGGGTCTGCCCAGTCTGTGGCGCCCCCAAGGATATGTTTGAGAAGGTTTAGGGTCGTATGTTTTAGGAATTATTAATCAGTCCATGCAATTATGGACTGATTAATAAGAGGACACATCATTCAGAATGCCCTTCCTTAAGAACATATTTTCTATAAGGGTCTTTTGGACCTGTTCCAATCTCAGCGAGCAATCCATCCGTGACCATTTTACGCAAGCGGGTTCTTGCAGTGCGGTCGGATGTCTTACAAAGTCTGGCGGCTTCTTGTGTGGAGATCTGACCTTTTTGGGCAAGATAACGTACAAGTTGATTATGCCAATCAGGTCGTACAGGAGCGGCAACTCTCATCCCAAAGAGAGTGACCCGAAAGTTTGTGCCTATCTCTTCAAATCTTGGTGGTTTTAATCCTTCCTCAGCACAGACTGCAAGCATCCTCCCAATACCAGAACCCCACTGCTCGATGAGGCCCAATTCCCGAAAAGTACGACCAATGACTCTATTCCGAAGGCGAGAAACTCCTGAAAGGGCTGCCTCGATCGTTAAGCCAAAAGGCAATAGTCCAGGGTTTGTGATCTCAATTCGGTCATCAAAGA
>VGSS01000080.1 GCA_016874935.1 Deltaproteobacteria bacterium
CACAGGGACCGCCGATGCTTCTTACTTCGACCTTCCTTCCCATCACATGGAAAAGGGTGATCTTGTCCATGTAGGAGGCCTGATTCGACACCCAGAGCGTCACCTTGTTGGGTTCCTCCCATAAGGCGATGGCCCCTGGAGCCTCAGGTGGTAGAGGGTTCGGAATGTTCTCGTAGCCAAAGGTCCCTTCGGTGATGACATCAGCCTCCTGGAATCCCTTTTCTACGTCGCCCATCACCACATCCTGCAGGCTTTTGGGCCCGAAAAAAGGGACGCCGGGGGTGACCACGTTCCCGTGAAACTTGTCATACAATTGGGGAGCGTCTGGCTTCAATGCCTCTTCCATCTCAAAGACCGCGGGCAGGACCTCGTATTCCACATCGATCAGACCGAGGGCCCTTCTGGCGACCTCTTCGTTCGTTGCGGCAATGAGGGCCACGGCATCACCCACATACCGGACCTTGCGGTCGAGGATTCGAGTAGAGCGGGGCGTCCCGCCTCTCCAATCGGGGACGTCTTCCCAGGTCAGCACTGCTTCAACCCCTTCAAGCCGCTCTGCCTTGCTTTTATCAATCCTCTTGATAAGGGCATGGGCATGGGGACTTCTCAACACCTTTCCGTAGAGCATGTTCGGCATCTTGAGATCGTTAAGAAATCTTGATCCGCCCGTGACAATATCGATTGCGTCTTTTCGGGGCGTCGCCTTGCCTATATATCGGTACGTGTTCGCCATTTTCCTCACCTCACCTCTTCGGACGCTGACATCACGGCCTTTACCACCTGGTAGTGGCTGATACACCTGCAGAAGTTACCCGAGAGAGCTTCTTTCACATCTTCCTCGGTAGGGAAAGGATTCTCGTAAAGAAGCGCCTTGGCGCTCATGATGATGCCTGGCGTACAAAACCCGCACTGAAAAGCGGTATGGTCGATAAATGCCTGCTGAAGAGGATCGAGGTCTTCTGTTTTTGGGTCTTTCAAGCCTTCAATCGTTGTGATCTTTCTTCCATCGCACTCAACGGTCAGCATCATACAGGAAAGCACTGCCTGGTTATCCATCAGCACCGTACAACATCCACATGCGCCGTGATCGCATGAGACCTTTGTGCCGGTCAGGCCAAGGGTCTCCCTGAGCGTATGGGAAAGCGTATGGAAGGGTTGGATCTGATCGGGCCTGCCTCCCACGTCGAGCTCATAGGTGTTTCCGTTTACGATCAGCCTGACCTTCTTCTGTCTGGTTCCTTTCATCTTAAACCTCTCTTTACCATTTTTCTCTGGAGGTATTCCTCCCCTTAAGAGACTGTGTCGTAATCCCTGTTTTGTCACCCTGAACTTGGTTCAGGGTCTCGTAACTATTTGATTCTATTAGATGCCGAAACAATACTGAATTAAGTTCAGCACAAGGTTCGACATGACATTTTTTACCGTTTCCCCTATTACGACACAGTCTCTAAGGTAAGGGGAGGTTAGGTGGGGTTATGGACTCCGGTTTTCACCGGAGTGACGACTCTTTAAAAACTTTTCTGTATCTTTCTCGGAGGTCCTTTTTCAGTATCTTGCCCTGAGGGTTCTTGGGAAGCGACTCCACGAACTCAATGGACCTCGGCGCCTTATACTTCGCGATCCGTTCTTTACAAAACTGGATGATCTCATCAGGACTGACGCGGGAATCTTTCTTAAGCACAACCAGAGCATGAACCCTCTCAATCCATCTCTCATCAGGCAAGCCGATCACAGCCGCTTCCAGGACCGCAGGATGCTGATAGAGGATCTCTTCCACCTCCCTGGGATAGACATTCTCTCCGCCTGTGATGATGAGGTCTTTCTTTCGATCCACAATATAGAGGTAGCCATGCTCATCATAATAACCCATATCGCCCGTATGTAGCCACCCCTCGATGATCGTCTCGGCTGTCAGTTCGGGTCTTTTCCAGTAACCCGACATCACGGACTTGCTTTCAACGATGATCTCGCCAACTTCGAAGGGTTCGACATCCTTTCCATTCTCATCAACAATCCTTGCATGCACTCCGAGGCATGGCTGTCCGCAGGAGGAGAGAATCCTCTGCTCGGCTTCAGCGCCGGAGATCACCCTGTGGGACTCCTCAGGAAGGATGGTGATGTCAGGGCCTGACTCTGACTGGCCATACCCCTGGCCGAAGATAGGTCCGAATCGGGCCATCCCTCTTTTGAGGAGTTCAAGGGGCATTGGAGAGGCCGCATACCAGATCTGCTTGAGAGGGCTCAGGTCATATCGGTCGATATCCGGCAAAGCGAGAATGGCGACAAGATGCGTGGGAACGATATGGAGGTCCGTAGCCTTCTCGTTCTGGATGGCCAAAAGCGTTGCCGATGGATCGAAGGACCGATTGGCCATGATGACATTGCAGGCGCCTAACATGAAAAACGCCCAGAAATGAGACCATCCGCCTATGTGGAAAAGGGGCAGGATCATCACATGTTTGTTCTCACGCTTTAGGCCAGCCGTGATGATCTTTGTCCTTGCCTCTTCGATCTTCTTGTAATGGGTATAGATAGCCCCCCTTGGAACGCCTGTAGTGCCGCTTGTGTAGAAGATGATGAAAGGGTCGTCTTCATTCACATCGGTGACCGGCTCAGCATCCGGAAATTCTTTCAGGAGGTCGTCATAATAGGCCATCTCCGGAGTTTTCTCTTCAAGGGAAATGTACTGCTTAATTTTCGGAAGGCGGTCTTTAAGGGAATTCAGCACAGGAATCAGTTCTTTGCCCACAAAAAGAATCTTAACCCCAGAGTCATTGATGATATAATGGAGTTCCTCTGATTGTAGCCTTGGGCTGAATGGGACGACCACAAAGCCGCCCTTCATGGCCGCGCCGTTGATCTCCGTGCATTCGATACAATTCCAGGAAAGGACGCCGATGCCATCGCCCTTTTTCAGACCCACGGCCTGAAGCCCATGGACAAGCCTGTTGACCCCGCTGTTATAAGCAGAAAAAGTAATCCTTCTTGAACCGTAGACAAATGCCTCTTTGTCAGGATATAAGAGTGTATTCCGGTAGATGACATCCGCATAGGTGCCGATCCTGTACCGGCTCAACTCCTTAAGCAGAAACTTCTTTGACATTCCGTTCTCCCAGTTGATAAGAGATCGACTCTGCGTAAAAAAGGCCGAGCGGAAACATGGTATTCATCAGCCCTCCACCAGATCTAATAAAGTGGTGTGAAACTCGAACGATTCCCAGGACGCTATCTAACCCGGTCTTGGTGACCAGGGTGAATAAAAACAGGTCTTCAGCAGCCGAGGTGTCCTGCTGAAGACCGGATAGAGATGCCCTCACAAATATGATGAAACCTATTCACACTTGAAGCTTTCAGCCTTCTCTTTATCGCCGCCTGCAAGGGAATCAAAGGGTCAGGTCTTTAATCTTGATGTTTAGGTGACAACGTTCAGGACATCGTTCACCATCAAACGCTTAAAACTGTTAAAAACCTTGATATACCTGAGGTATAAGTTTTATTCGGTTTGTCATTCCGGACTTGATCCGGAATCCAGTGTTTTTCTGGATTCCTGCTTTTGCAGGAATGACAGAATTTAGCCCTTTGGGACTTTTTACGATTTCATCAAGTTATTGATTCCCAAAAATTTCTGGGCTTTTTCAGAAATCTTTTTTTGTTTGCTCATCCCAAAAAGCATAAAGACAGGAAACAGGAAAAAGGGCACGCCATTTTATTCATTATTTCTTTTCGGGTTCTTTAGGAAGCTTGAGCTCTCGGATCATCTTTCCAAGGCGATCATAAGCCTCTTCGAGGTATTTTTTCAGATCCTCGGAGTTTCGGTAGCTGACCACAATCTCCATCTTCTCCATGGTCTGGATGAACTCCGGATCTTCCATCCCTTTTCGAAACGCCTCATCCAGTCTTTTTACAATGGATGGAGGTATTCCCTTCGGGCCGGCAAACATGAAGACACTCTCGTTGATGAAGTCATATCCCATTTCTCGAAAGGTGGGCACATCCGGAAAAGACTTAAACCGTTTTTCATGATGGATGGCCAAAAGGCGAATCGTTCCTGCCCTGACATGAGGATAAGATTCTGAGCTTCCCGATTGGGCAGTTACATGGCCGCCCAAAACGGCAGTAAAGGCAGGTCCACTGCCTGGATAGGGAACATGGGTCCATTGAATCCCTTCTTGCTTGGCAATAAATTCCATGGCTAAGTGCATGGGTGAGCCGATCCCCATGGAGCTGTAAGTGACTTTCCCCGGATTCTTCTTCGCATATTCCACAAACTCCTTCAGGGTCTTCCAGGGTGAATCTGCTTTAACAACCAGCCCGGAGGGTGGAGCTCCAAAATGCATGATGGGAACAAAATCTTCATGTTTATATGGGACTTCACGAAATTGAGGAATCCTGATTAAAGAAGTGCTGCTGCAGCCGGAGATGTGATAGCCATCGGGCCTCTCTTTTGAGAGGATCGTCATGGCAACAGATCCGCCCCCTCCCCCGTTATTGGTGGTGACAAAGGGCTGGCCTAAAAACTTTTCCGCCTTACTTGCGAGCAAACGCATCGAAGGATCTGCGGATCCGCCAGGAGAGAAGGTAATAACCATATTGATCGGCTTCGTGGGAAATTCCTGGGCGTATGATAGACCACACATTAATAAAAGGAGAAATCCACACAAAATCATTCCCTTTCCCATGTTCCATCTTATTCGTTTCATACGTAACCTCCTTATAGTTTGATTGGTTCTTTGGTTTAAAGGTTTAATAATCTTCTGGCATTTCCCTCATAGATCTTCTTTTTGCTCGAATCAGAAAGGTTCATCTCCTCTATTGCCTTTATCGTTTGCTGGATGGAAACGGCCCCATTTCCAATATCATAAGGCATATCCGTACCGAAGAGAAGGCGGTCTTCCCCAAAAAAGTCGTAGCCGCACTTAAGGGCAGAGGGATTTCCATTTATCGCCGTATCATTATAGAACATCCGGAAATATTCGATGGGGTGTTTCGTTAGCCCGGGGAAAAACTTCTGCCCAAGACGTTCCAGACCATTGTTGTAATGGACAACGATTCGGTCAGCGAAGTAAGGAATCATTCCCCCGCAATGATGAGTGATGAACTTGATCTTAGGAAATTTTTCAAAGATACCGGCAAAAACCAGGCGTGTCATGGCAACGGTCGTGTCATAAGGCCATCCGAAAATGGAGAAGATCTGATGATACGAAACGGTCTCTGTGGCGTAATCCGGCTGATCAGAGCTACGCATTGGATGGATCCAGATCGGCAGATCGAGGTCTGACATCAGCTGATAAAGCGGCATCAACTCATCCGAACTCAAAGGCTTGCCATTGACCCGGGTGTAAATCTGTATGCCTTTAAAACCAAGTTTCTTGATTGCCCTTTCGGTTTCCTTCAATGTGGCATCCATATGATTCAGCGGCAGATTGGCAATGGCCGCAATATATCTCTGAGGATGCTTTGCAACCATCTCGGCCATCTCATCGTTAGCAATCTTCGCCAGTTCTGCTGCCTCTTCCGGACTGACCACCTCCTCCACAGGAGGCATGGTAACAGACAATACCTGAACCATCCCCTCATGCTCATTGAGCATCCTCAATCTGGCTTCGTTGTCAGTCAGGACAGGCCGCTTGTCTTGAACCTTCTTTTCAGTAGGAAACCTGTCCGCATACTTGTAAAGCGCCTTTTTGTACCGTTCTGGCATCACATGGGTAAAGATATCAATCTTCATAAAAAACCTCCATTGAGATTGATCACCACGGGTGATCTAAGTTAAGGGTTATTTGTTCTCGTTAATGACCTGTCCACCCGCCAGTTGCAAAAACGGGCAAGGGCAATCCGCCCTACAAGGCTTCGAATGGCGGTTTTTTATAATTTTATGGAAAACGGGGGACTTCACTCAAAGTGAATTCGGGCAGGGAAACGAAACGGTTGTGCTGATACGGAAAAAAGGTTCGCCTCGAAGCCTTTCCGAACGGATCGCCCTTACCCGTTTGAGCAGAAATTATGCAACATCTGGGTCCACTATTCATTAAATTTTTCGTATTCCCTTCGTCTCATTCGAAAATAAGGGAAAAAGTTAGATAGGAGAAGGAGAAAAGCGATTCCCAGAGCCGCCGCAGAGATAGGCCGGGTGATGAAGATCAAAAAACTTCCCTGCGAAATTAATAGAGATTGACGAAGAGCATTTTCAAGCAAGGGACCCAGGACGTAAGCGAGAACAAGAGGGGCTGGCTCGTATCCAAATTTTCTCATCATCCAACCCAATACTCCGAAGAAGATCATGACATAGAGGTCGAAGGTGACATTGTTTATACTGTAAACACCGATGAGACAGAAGAGAAGGATTAAAGGAAAGAGGATCTTGTAAGGAATTCTGAGCACTTTAACCCATATCCCGATCAGGGGAAGGTTCAGAATGAGGAGAAGGGCGTTCCCAAGGTAGAGACTGGCCACCAATCCCCAGAAAAGATCAGGATACTGTTTGATCAGAAGAGGACCGGGTTGAATCCCATGAATCATCAATGCTGTAAAGAAGATCGCCATGATGGGATTGGGAGGGATACCGAGGGAGAGCAAGGGGATGAGTGATGCACCAGCCGATGCATTGTTTGCCGACTCCGGAGAGGCAACGCCTTCAATTGCTCCTTTTCCAAATCTCTCCGGGTTTCTGGAAACTTTCTTTTCAACGGCATAGGACACAAAGGATGAGATAACAGCACCACCTCCTGGCAGGATTCCTAAAATAAACCCGATGATCGATCCTCTCACAATAGCCCATTTGGCCTGGGTCCAATCTTTCAAAGAGGGCCATAGATTTTTAAGGGGTGCTTTGAAGACATCTCTCTCAAGGCTTTTCTCAAGGTTCTCAAGAATCTCAGATATTCCAAAAAGCCCTATGACGAGGGGGATCATGCCCGCACCGTCTGTTAACTCATTAATCCCAAGAGTGAATCGAGGAAGACCGGTGATGAGATCGAGACCGATGCTTCCAAGGATGATCCCGACCAGTGCCATCATGATGGCCTTCAGCACCGAATGCTGGGCGAGGTAGGTGACGATGATCAGCCCCATGCACATCAGCGAAAAATATTCCGGAGGGCCAAGTCTAAGGGCAGCATATGCAAGCGGGATAGCGACGAACATCAATCCGAGGTTCGCAATTGTTCCAGCAATGAAGGACCCCCATGCGGCAATCCCGAGCGCAGGGCCAGCCCGGCCTTGACGGGCCATCTGGTGCCCATCAATACAGGTGACGACAGAGGAGGCTTCTCCTGGTATATTGACCAGGATGGAGGTTGTAGAGCCTCCGTATTGAACGCCATAGTAGATTCCAGCCAATAGAATAAGGGTCGAAGTTGGGGAGAATTGAAAAGTGGCTGGAAGGAGAAGGGCCATGGCCCCTGCTGGACCAATTCCGGGCAGAACCCCTACCAGGGTTCCCATCAAGACCCCGATTCCGCAAAAGAGAAAATTGATGGGTTGAAAGGTGATCTGAAAACCATAAAGGATGTTGTCGAAAAATCCCATTCCTTTGCCTCAAAGGCCAAATAGGCCATCAGGAAATTGGCAATTGAGCCATTTCGAAAATACAAAATAGGAGATCAACGTGCTGAGGAAAGAAGCCGTAAAAACGAGCCAGATTTTTCTCCTTTCGAGAACCCAGAAGAGGAAAGTCATCAGGATAAAGGTGCTGAGGAGATACCCGAGGGTAGGCATGACCACCGAGTAAACGCAGAGGATGAAAAGGACAAAAAGGACTCTTGGCCAGCGCCCCTTTGAAAAAAGAGGTTCGGTTTCTTTCTCTTCTTTGGTTAGGGTTGCTTTAATAAAAAGGACAAAAGAAAGTATTCCAAGAATTCCAGAAGCTCCTAACGTTATAAACCCCACACCCGGATTCTGAATCTTTCCGATCCCTAATCGTATGGATTCGATGAAGACAGCTGTGGAGATGACGAACCAGAAGATGCTACTTAACTGATCAAAGACTTTCATGGTTCCATCTGAACATTCCTTTTTGATTATCTATCCAAATTGAGCAAGATGGTTTTTTATCTATATCAAACTTCAGTAAAAACATCAACCCTAACGGGGCTTGATTCCTGAGTTTATCAATCACCTGTTTTTTTCAATATGCGTTTCAATATCTTGTTCTTGCTTCCCATGAGTAATTCGTCATAGACATTGAGAAGATCAGGGTGTAAGTGATTTAAGACATCAGCCTGGGCAAAAAGAGCACGATTTGCGGAAAAACAATGATCAAAATGATGAACAGAAACATGGTCAGGACAAATGGCAGGATCCCCTTGAAGATGGTTTCCATGGGCACGTCTTTAGCCACTCCTGCAATTACATAGACATTCATGCCAATGGGTGGAGAGATCATTGCCATTTCAACTAACAAGGCAATCAGTATTCCAAACCATAGAGGGTCAAATCCAAGCATTTTGATCAATGGGAAGAAGATGGGGACGGTAAGCAACACCATGGCCATGGTATCAATGAAACAACCCAGGATAAAGTAAAGGACAACCATAAAAAGGATCGCCATGGTGGGACTGACTCCAAGGGAAATGATGTAGTTGGCCAGTTCCATGGGAATGGTGCTGACCGCGATGAAAGGCACCATGATGAAGGCGCCAATGGCGCAGAGAAAGATCATGCCAGTGGATTTAACCGCATCCACAACGCTGTTCGTCAATGATTTCATGTTTAGCCGTTTTCTCACCAGCGACAGGAGAATGGCGCCCGCTGCGGCAACCCCCCCCGCCTCGGTCGGTGTGAACCAGCCGATAATGAGCCCGCCCATGACCAGAATGATCAAGACCAGTACTTCGGCGCACTCACCGGTAGCGGTTAATTTTTCTTTCAAGGTTGAGCCCTGGCCTGCTGGAGCCAAGGATGGTCTCAGGCGTACGTGGAAGTAAACCGTGGCCATAAACATGAGGGCAAGGATGATTCCGGGCACAATGCCGGCAACAAACAGCTTCACGATCGATGTTTCCGTAAGAATTCCATAAATGATCAGGATGGTACTGGGTGGTATTAAAAAACCGAGCGTACCGCCAGCCGCAATACAACCCGTGGCCAGGGCGCTGTCATATTTATACCTTCTCATTTCCGGTATGGCCGGAGTCCCTATGGTTGCGGCGGTCGCAATGCTTGATGCGCTGACCGCGGCAAAAATGGCACAGGATCCCAGGGCTGCGATCGCCAGACCTCCTGGCAGTCTGCCAAAGATTCGGTAGGCCATTTTAAACAGGGCTGAACCGAGTCCTGCATGAAAGAGGACGGTGCCCATCAGCAGAAAAAGCGGAAGAACAAGCCAGTCATAGTTGGAGATGAGTTCGTAAGGGACGGTGGAAATCACACTAAATGCGGCATTCATATTGACAATAAAGGCAAATCCCACGAACCCAACCAAAGCCATGGAAATACCAATGGGAACACCTAAAAGGAGCAGTACCAAAGTTAAAGCGATTCCGATGATACCCGTAATAAATGGACTCAAGTTCGTTTCCCCTTTCGTAAGATCTGGATAAAGTCATATAAAAAATATCCCCAGAGCGCCGCACAACCCAACACCCAGATGAATCGAAACGGAGCTAAAGGCAGATGCAGCACAAGAGTGTAGGATCCCCGTTTGGTAATGGCTTCCCAGAAAAAATCAAGGCCACCCCAGATGAGAAGGGTGACTGTAGCCAGGTTGATCGCCATAACCAAAAAGGCAATGGGTGTTCGAAGTAACCTTGGCAATCTGGAAACCAGGATCTCGACAATGATATGGGCTTTTTGAAGTTGTGCATAGCCTAAAGCAAAAGAGATAAGGAAAACGCCGGACAGGCTGATGAGTTCCACGCCACCGTAGAGTGGCGACTTGAAAAAATTTCGCCCAATCACGTGAACAACGATGATAAGCATCATCATCACTAATGAAATGGATGAAATGATGAGAGGCACTTTTTTTGCGGTAAATTTTAGCCAGGTTACCACGGGTAAACCCCCTTTTAAAAATAATGAACGGAAGCTGGCCCTTTCAGGGCAGTGCTATGTGTACCCAGAGGTTGCATAATTTCTGCTCATACGGGCAAGGGCGATCCGTTCGGAAAGGCTTCGAGGCGAACCTTTTTCCGTATCAGCACTTCCGTTTCGTTTCCCTGCCGAAATTCACTTTCGGTGAAGTCCCCTGTATTCCATAAAATTATAAAAAACCGCCATTCGAAGCCTTGTAGGGCGGATTGCCCTTGCCCGTTTTTGCAACTGGCGGGTGTATTGGCGTGAAACAGTATGATGATGAACTATGCTGTGCGTGATAAACACACAGCATAGCTCTATGATTTATTCCTACTTTCTGATTCTATTTACAAATTCCAGAACTTTGGTTGCAGGGTATCCTTTCGCATCAAGGGCGGTTGCATGCTTTCTGTTGTTGCCATCAACGATTTCAAACCACTTGGCCTGTTCGGCGGGGGTTAATTTGATGAACTCCATGCCCTCTTTCTTTCCGTACTCCACCGCAGCCGAATCCGCCCCATCAAACGTTTTGATGGACTCACTCCTGCCCCATTCGAGACTATCATTGATCACTTTCTGAAGGTCAGGAGATAGCTTATTCCAGCTGCTGGGATTCATCACCAGAAACCAGTTGCTGGAGAGGTACATACCGAATTCTGTGACGAATTTTACAGGAAGTTTAAAGGCTTCAATCGCCTCTTTGAAAACCAGACCGCCATGCACCGTACCCTTCTGAATACCAATGACCATGTCAGCAGAGGTCATGCTTACCGGAGTGCCTCCTAATAATTTTAAGGCGTCCGCTGCTTCAGGGACCGGTACCCTTAGCTCCAACCCTTTGAGATCAGGCATGGTGCGGACAGGTTTGGTGGTCGCAACCACAGCCGGACCAGAGGTATTCATCCATAAAACTTTAACCGTGTCCCATTCTTTTCGAAGCTCCGGAAAGTTTTTCCAGACTTCCGCTACAATTCTTGATCCTGTAGCGGCATCAGGCAGACCAGCTAAAAACATGGAGAGCATTCCGGTCAGTTCTGCACCAGCTCTGGAGTAACGATAGCTTGCACCCATATCCGCAATGCCCTTTTCGATGCCGCTGAACGTCTCCACAGGTTTGATTAATGTTGCTCCCGGAAAGATTCGGATACTCAATTTGCCGCCACTGTCTTTCTTAACCTTTTCTGCCCAGGCCGCAAGCTGTTTATCTATGACAGAACCCGCAGGCGCCATATGACTGAGGGTTAGCTCCGCGGCTGAAGCCTCTCTCTGAGCGCCTAAAACCATCAGACCGGTGATGAAAACTGCTGCAACTAGGATGGATACGATTCTCTCCTTCATCTCTTTCCTCCTTTGTTCTGTTCGTCATTTAAGCATGACGATGGTTCGATTTGATTAGGTTAATCACAAAATGCCTTAAAAACCTTCACCTCCTTTCTTCAACCCTATCCTATAGGGAACCTCTAATAATTCAAAATTCGTCACTCCGGTGGAAACCGGAGTCCAGTTATATCAATCCCGCCAAAAGCGGGACTGGATTCTCCCGATGAAGATCGGGACCAGAATGACATTTTTAGAGTTGTCCAATAATTTTATGGCAACTCACACTTGAAGGATTCAGCCTTTTCCTTATCACCCCCTTTATATTTGGGGATATTAGGCCACACGCAAAGCGGGCGTGTACGCTTCTTGTCCCAGTTTGCCGGTATCTCCGGATTTGCCGGATCCACTGAGGCGATGATTCTGTCTGGTGGTTGGCCCCCCTCGACCCATGTCATCAGGGCGCTGAGTGCGTCGAATTGGTCAGTCGAAGGCCCCCCACGGCAATGACTCATCCCGGGTATAAGGAAGAGCCTCACAAAATCAGTCGGATTGCCGCCATAATTAAGTGCCAATTTTTCGTACCATGTTACGATGTCATTGGTTGAAAACACCCCATCACTCGATCCATGATAGATGATCATCTTGCCGCCTCTGGCTTTGAAATCCTTCAGTTTCGGATCGGCGACATCAGGTGGATCCATAAATTCCACCGGGGATTCTTTGAAGGTGTTGTCTCTAGCAAAAATTTTCGGGGCGTCCTTGTCAAAATCAAACTCTACCAGAAATTTCAATAACGAAGCTGGATCTCCAGCAGTTTTGGTCGGTGGAACGGTAAAGATATACGAGAGTGAGCCTGCTCCCATGGTTGCAATCAACGGCATGCCATTCCATGCAGGTATACCGCTTTCAAGCTTCCAGAAACGCCAATTACCGGCGCCCATCCCGCCGTCATAAGGCCAACTGGAGTAAAGCTGTTGACCAGCCGAATTTTTCGGGCCTCCCATCGAAAGATCGAGCGCCCTCACCTGCTCAGCGTTCAGGCAATCCGCCTTTTTTTCTCCTGGGCATTTCAACTCTGAAAGTTTAAACCTTTCTTGACAACGGCGCATATCGGCGATAATACCATCCTCAACGCCATCCAGCGCATCGCACTTTTCAACAACCTTGGCTGCCACCAGTTGCATATCCTCCCGGGAGAATGACTTTCGGATGTCAGGATTAGCGATCCGGAAGCATTGCACATCCCATGCATGTTGTACGGCAGCTTTGGGAAGCTGAAAACCGGGATTGCCAGCCAGTATCCCATCATAGTGTTCAGGATATCGTGTTGCTGCGACCATGCCATGACGACCGCCGTTTGAACAACCTATGATATATGAGAAGGAGGGTTCTTTCCCGTAAAAATCCATGATGATTTTCTTTGCAACCGTCACAATCGCCCCTGTAGTAGCATATCCATAATCAGAACGGGCCTGCGGATCCAGACCAAACATATTCCCTTGGGCTAAGCCAAAACCGGCATTGGCCGGGTCCTTCCCATCGTGTCCGGCATCGGTGCTTAAAACAGCAAAACCACGCGCCAACCCAGAAACACCCAAATTTCTCAAATCGCCCTCTGCAGGAACAACCACTCCGTCGTTACCGCCATTCATCTGGTGAAGGAATCGGCTATTCCATGCAAGGGGCAACCTCATTTCAAAACCAATCGCATACGTCTTTCCATCTATCCCTGTGCGTTCATTGACCTTACCCCTAATCAGGTAATAAGCTGGATATTTGGTATCATTCGTAACCAGTTCTGCTCTGGTGATCTGAACATTTTTTAACTTTAAACTTTCAGTTGTGACAGGTGAATATTTGAGCCTGGTCAAGGCTTCGGCAGAACTGGCAATGCTTTCTGAAACGTAAATCATAAAAATTGAAAAAATGAGTAAAAATAACAAAAAAGGAATAAACAGCAAATATGTTTTCTTAAACATAAGGTTGTCCTCCTTTAACTACCTTTTGGGTCACCGTTTCCGTTTACTTCACCCCGAAAACGATACTACCGCATTCAGATACTCTGTCCCTTAATGTGTATTTTTGCCTCTTATAAGGCAGTTTTTACATGAAATGATTCTAAATGTCAAAACCTTTTCGGTATTCATCGGTAATCTTTTGGAAGCCTTTGGTATCTTTCAAGACTTCTGTCCAAGGAACTGTTTTCTTAATTCTCTCTTTAAGATTTTCCCAGCGGGGCTTTTGGGCATCTCACTCACAATGATATAATCCTTTGGAACTTTGAAAGGCGAGAGACGCGATTTGAGAAAAGCTTTGAGTTCTTCTGGATTGATGCTCTGGCCTGGTTTGGGAATAATAAAAGCGGCTACTCGCTCACCCCATTCTTTATCTGGAAATCCAACGACCGCGCATTCTTGCACCTCAGGTCGAACATAGAGCACCTCTTCTATTTCCCGGGGATAGACATTCTCGCCTCCGGTGATAATCATATCTTTAAGGCGGTCAACAATGTAAAGGTATCCATCGGAATCGAATAGGCCAATATCTCCTGACCGAAGCCATCCGTTCTCCCAGAATGCGGCGGCGGTTCCTTCGGGGTTATTCAAATATCCTTTCATCACATTCCTGCCCCGAAAACAGATCTCCCCTTCATGACCCTGCTCCAATGGGTTGCCCGAGGTATCTCTGATCTGAATTTCCACCCCATGAATCGATTGCCCCACCGATCCAACCACATGTCGGTCTGGGTAATAATGGTTGTAGGTCACAGGCATGCCCTCGGTCATTCCATAAGATTCAGAAATCTTAATCCCTGTCCGTTCCTTCCATTGCTTAACGATCTCTCGGGGCATGGAAGCGGCTGCCGAAAAACAGTAGCGGAGTTTTCCAAGCTTGTTCTTTAATTCGTCAATTCCAAGTAAGCGAACATAGATCGTAGGAACGGCAAAGAATTTTGTGACCCGACCGGCCGCCATCAACTCGAGAATCTGTTCCAAATTAAATGAAGGAAGGATCTCCAGGCAGCCTCCACTCATGATCGTTGCATTCATAATATGGATCTGGCCAAAAACGTGATTGAATGGCATAAAACAAAGCGCCCGGTCATCCTCTGTGGAACGTTCAAAATAAGCGATACTGAAGCTGGAAAAGTTGATCGCTTCATGCGTCAACATGGCGCCCTTGGGCGTCCCGGTTGTGCCTCCGGTATAAAGGATGGCTGCTGTATCCCCCCTGTCCCGCTCAATCGCTTTAAAGTGAGGAGATCCATTTTGAAGCACCCATCCTAAATCGAGATCCCCATGGGGAGAAATGATCTTTTCGATAC
>VGSS01000081.1 GCA_016874935.1 Deltaproteobacteria bacterium
AGCGGTCGTAAGTTCTCTCCCCTTCGGAAGTGAAGAAACAGCCCGGGAGTTGTTTCATTTTCCAGTGATAAGTAATGCATTCACAACACTTTCCCTTCCGGTCACAGGGTTCGTAGGTGCAGGTGCATTTACTCTTGTTGCTTTCGACATGGCATTCAAGCGTAGAAGAACTCCTCTCCAACCCTTCATCTCACATCTTCTTAACCCCTCCCTGCCTCCCCTTAAATTAAGGGGAGGTGAGGCGGGGTTATATTTTTTCAAGTACAGCGGCGGCCAGAAGCGGGACCATCAATTCATGATGACCGATCAGAGTGTAGCCCTTTCCCCCTTTCAGCGTCGGCCTCCTGACCACATTGACAGAAGGCCGGTAATGGTGAATGAAGTCCATATTTACGGTGGTGAGATTGGCGAGGGGATGCCCCAGATTTCTCGCAAGGGCAAGGGCCTTTAAAAAGACCTCGGGAAGAATGACAGCCGAACCAAGATTGATGAAAACCCCCTTCTCCAGCCGGGAGACAAGAGAGGCGAAGGTGCGAAAATCCTGGAGGCTTCCCTGTCCGATGGCAGACCCGTCTGCAGAGGGACCCATGTGATTGATATCCGTGCCAATGGCGATATGTGCCGTGATCGGAATTTTTAATCTCTGTCCGACCGCAAGCAAGGAAAATCGTTTATACGGAAAATTTTCTGCAAGGATTTTCCGACCTATTGATTCACCGATGCCCCATCCTTTTTGAACTCCTTCCCGGATGGCGTGGTTGATGGTCTCGTGGGTCTCTTTGACCATCCCGAAAGTTCCGTTGGAGATCTCTTCATCGACCTCCTCAGAGGTGTGACCGGCCATGGCAATCTCCACATCGTGGACCAGACAGGCGCCATTCATCGCAATCCCTTTCAATACGCCTTTTTCCATCCAGTCAATGAGGATGGGATTGAGCCCAACCTTGATGGGGTGGGCTCCCATTCCAAGAAGGATCATTCTCTTTTGGCAGACTGCTTTTGCGATTCGCTCCACCACTTCTCTGAACTCTTTTCCAGCAAGAATTCCGGGAAGGGAATCGAAAAAGTCAGTCAGCATCCCTCCGTTTCTCCAGGGTCTGGCAAAGAGCGTTTTCCCGACCTTATGTCTCTTTTGTTTCAGAGAGGTGAATGTGATCCGGTTAAGATCCAGAGGCTTTTTTTTATGTTTCATCATCACCCTCTCAAAACCTTATTTATTGTGAACCATCCCCACCGAAGATGGCAGGATTATTCAGAAAGAGATAGTGTTCCACGAGTTCGCAGAGGATATGTCCGATGAGAATGTGAACCTCCTGAATGCGGGGTGTGCTGGAGGAGGGGACGATGAGGGAAACATCGGCGATCTTTACCAGGGGGCCGCCGTCATTTCCGGCCAGAGCGATTGTCTTCATCCCCATCTCTTTGGCCACTTCGAAGGCTTTGATGATATTAGGCGAGGTTCCACTGGTGCTGATACCGATAGCGACATCCCCTTCTTTACCGAGGGCCTTAAGTTGTTTGGCAAAGACTTCGCTAAAGGAGAAGTCGTTCGAAATGCTGGTGAGGATAGAGGTATCGGTGGTCAGGGCGATGGCAGGAAGAGGGGGACGATCCATAATATAGCGGTTGACAAATTCTGCGGCGAGATGCTGGGCGTCGGCAGCGCTCCCTCCATTCCCGAAAAAGAAGAGTTTATTGCCCCCCTCAAAACAATAGGCGATTAATTTGACCACATCAAGGAGATTGGAGAGGTTCTCTTTTAAAAAACGGTTTTTAACCTCGGCGCTTTCCTTGAATCGCTTCTGGATGATATTTTCCATAGTGTCAAAATATTAAACTTCCTGTTCCTTCCTGTCAAGAAATCGTTTTCCCCTCATCCCCTCCCTCTCCCCAATATATAGTCTTATTGTCTCATCGTCTTGTCGTCTTATAGGTATTGACTAACTGACTATCCGACTAATGACTATGGGACGTTTATTTTTTTGGTGTTTTCCAGCGACGGTTGAGCCATGACCACTGCCCGGGATATTGCCTCACTGCACCCTCAATCACCCTGGTAAATTTCGCCGTCAATATTTCGATATCTTTCTCCATATTGCCTGTTTTTTCTATTTCGATTGGAGGACCAATGACAAGTCTCCTCGGGACTCCATTTTCTCTCAGGATGAACATCGGTAAAATCGGGGCTCCTGTCTTTAGGGAGAGAATAGCGGGTCCTGGAGGAGAGAAGGCAGTCTGTCCGAAAAAGGGAGTTGCGACGCCCCCGCGCCTCTGCTGCTCATCCGCAATGAGATAGAGAATCTCATTCCGACGGAGACAGTTCAAGGATTTTTTAAGGGATGAAGGGGTGGGTTTAAGAGGAAATGGATTCTGCCCCAACCTCCGTTGACGGTCTCCGAGCCTCTTCCAGAGTTTTGGGTAATTGCCTTCGTTAAAGATCAAATTAAACCGGTATCCCTCCAGAGAGAGCCTTGCCCCAACTAATGTGAAAGGTCCTAAATGAGCACCCAGGGCGATCACCCCTTTCCCCAGAGATAGAGATGATCTCAGGTATCTCTCACCCTCAACATCGATTTTAAGAAGAAATCGCTCAAAAGGATGGAGATAGGCATAAACCGATTCCAAAGGGGTAAGTGTAAAATTGAAGAAGACTTCCCTGGCAAGCCTTATAATCTCCTCAGAATCTTTTTCTTTTCCAAAGGCAAGGGTGAGATTTTGAATCACCCTCTCTCTGTACTTTTTAATCAGGTAAAAAACAGTGGTTCCGAGGAACTTTGAGATAGGGGTCAAAGCATTGGAGGATAAAAGACGAAGGGGGATGATCATGCAGGCGAGGAGGCCATTGATCAAGATATCTCCCACACGATGCCATATTTTTGAACCGCTCTTCTTCATGGGATGCTTTGACAAGGACCGATTTCAAACTCCTATCAACCATAGAAGATTTCAATCAGAATTTCAACTGATACCGTTTTGGGTCTACTATCGAGACCATTAATCCTCAGACCCCATTTGATTATTGTCCATTTCTATTCCAGAATAATACCATATGAAAAGAGAGCCCATGTTCGGATCGAGGGTTGAAAAGAGGTTAAGCAGCTTTTCCATCTCACTCCAACGCATCGCCTCTTCGGGCAGGTCACCCCTTGCCTTTTTCGTCTGTGCTCTGGCGATGGCCCTTGCTTACCGGATTCATCTCACCTGGGCTCTTTTCACCCGTGCGATCAGACCCTTCGATTTTGATCCCTCAGCCCATCCCGTATGGTTTATGGTGAAGTATTTGCCTTATGATCTTGTCCTCGTTTTTTTCTGTTTTTTACTTTTATGGATGTTTTCTCATGTTTCCACTATTGTTAAAAACAGACGAATCCGAATGCTCTTTACCATCGCAGGTTCTGTCCTTCTGCATCTCTTTATCATTTCTCTCTTTCTCATCCATGGTGGTCATACCCGCCTTCTCTTCGAGGCTCAGACAGGACTGAGCTATTTTGTTATTCAAGAGTTTGTTCTCAACGTTCCCGTGATTGAAGTCATTAAATTCGTTGACTGGAAGGATGGGTTATCCTTGCTGATGCCCATCGGGCTTTTCTGGGGAGTCCTGTTACTGCCGCTCGTCTTCAGGGTTCGTATCTTTAAAGTGTCCATCGGGATCCTCATCCTTCTCTCCTCCTTTTCAATCATCGGGGCTAGTTTCAAAAGCCACGATCTTCCAGCCGAAATCCGCCTAAACCCGGCCATCTTTCTTCTTTCCGATATTGCGGAACAGGGGATTTTTAAGATTTCTCCCGAGGACAGATATATCAAAATAGTTAAGGAAGGCGATCTGGGTATCCAGCCCGGCGGGATGGATTACCGGGATCGAGTTAAACCGTTAAAGTTCTTTCCTCCCGCAAACGACCATCCGTGGAATATCGTCTTTTTCATCATGGAGTCGGTGGGCAGTCGGTATATCTTTGAAACGGATCGTGGGCGTCCTATCCCCATGCCCTTTCTGCACGGATTGGCAAAGGAAAGCTGGCATTTTAAGAACCACTATACCTCATCAAACATCAGCACCAAGGCCATCTTCTCGTTGCTCAGTGGACTTTACGATTTTTTCCATCAGGGGACTTTCGGGATGCGTCCGGATGCGAACGTTCCGTCGCTATACAACTATCTGCCGAAAGATTATGAGAGTTTTCTGATCACTCCTTCTCCTATCCAGTGGTATTTCCCAACAGCCTTTGTAAAGAATAGTGGGTTGACGGAGATGCATCACTTCGAGAACTTAAATCTGAAAGCAAGGGAGGAGAAACATTCCTTTGGCCGTTATATCGGAAGGGATGAGATTCAGACCATCGATTTTTTCAACCATAGAATCCGACAGGCAAAGGAGCCTTTTTTAGGCATCTATCTTAGCTTCACCGCCCATCTCCCTTATTTTGATTACGGGCCGGATTACCGTATCGTCCAGCCGGATGAGAGTATGATCAGCCGTTATTACAATAACCTCAACCTCCTTGACCACATGCTAAAACGTGTCTATGAGAATCTAAAAAAAGAGGGGTTGCTGGAGCGGACGATCTTCGTCATCGTGGGAGATCATGGGCAGGCCTTCGGTCAACACCATTCCGATAATTATATGCACCACCGGTACAGTTATAATGAAAACCTGGAGACACCCGTGATCATCCATCAGCCTGCCCTGTTTAAACCGAGGACCGTTGAGGTTCCGACGAGCCATGTGGATATCCTGCCCACCCTTCTCGATGCGATGAGGATTCCCTATTCTCCTGAGTTCCTGGACGGGGAATCCCTTTTTCATCATCGATTAAGCCGAAAATATATCTTCGTTTACGGGTATGAAGGGACGATCTCATCGCTCGATCAACAACTGATCAAAGTTCAATACTCTTTAAAAAAGAAGAGATGCTGGGCCTTCGACTTAAAGGCCGATCCGGAGGAGAAACAACCTCTTGACTGCTCCTATGGAGGCCAGTTGGAAGCCCTCCGGAAATTTACGGGTTTTCACGATGCCAGCCTGGTCAGGTATAACGAGTCAATGAAGGAGAAGAAAAAGATATCCGAAGCAGAATCTATCGCGACGATGAAGAGTCAAAAATAGTTTGCCATTCTATTTTTGATGGACTCGTAAAAAGTCGTCACTCCGTGGAAACTGGAGTCCAGAGAATTTATAACTATTCGAAAAGACTGGATTCCGGCTTTCGCCGGAATGACAGAAAATTGCCTTTTAAGACTTTTTACGAGACCATCTATTTTTCATTTTTACATTTTTGAATCTCTTTCTGAACATCCTTCCACATATGGCCGTGGAGAGTCAGGGTGAGTTTGCAAAAGGGACAGGTGAGAACCGCGCCTTCAAACAACTCCTCCAGAGGGCACTCTTTTTTTCGACCGCAGATCGGACAGGGGAAAGGTAATTTCTTCATGTCCAGATGCCGGGAATGGGTTTCCCGCAGAACTTGCACTTTCCAGCCTTCATGTTGACCTCTCCGACCATATATCCCGTTCTTTGGATGATCATCTTTTTACACTTCGGGCAGAAGGTGTTTTCAGCCTCATGGCCGGGGATGTTTCCGATATAAACATACTCCAGCCCTTCGGATAAGGCTACTGCCCGGGTTTTCTCAAGGGTTGAAACAGGGGTCGGAGGCAGGATCCTGAGTTTATATAATGGGTAGAACCTTGAAAAATGGACCGGAGTATCTGCGCCCAGCTCTTTCTTTATCCACAGACACATCTCTCTAACGATGTTGACGTCATCATTCTTTGTTGGGATCATCAGGTTCGTTATCTCCAGATGGACCTTTTCTTTCTTAAGGGTTTTTAGTGTTTCAAGAACTGGGGTTAGCTCTCCGCTGCACAGCTCACGGTAGAAGGATTCTGAAAAGCCTTTTAGATCGATATTGGCCGCATCGAGGGTTTTACAAAGGATCCGCAGTGGGCCTGGATTAATGAACCCGTTGGAGTGAGTGACGTTCAGGAGTCCTGCCTTCTTTGCGAGTTGGCCAACATCGAGCATATATTCATAAAAGACGGTGGGCTCTACATACGAGTAGGCAATGGAGTGAGATCGTATCTCTTTGGCCTTTTTTACAACCTCCTCCGGCGGGACATCATGGTTAAAAATATCTTCAGGAGAGGCCTGGGAGAACTCCCAGTTCTGACAGAATTTGCACCGAAAATTACACCCTGCCGTGGCGATGGAGTAGGAGATTGTTCCAGGAAGGACATGGAAGAAGGGCTTCTTCTCGATCGGGTCCGGGTGAATGGCACAGGGATTTCCATAAACGAGACTGTAATATTTGCCGTCCCGGTTTTCTCTCACCCTGCAAAGGCCTCTCTTACCTTTAGAAACCCGGCACCGGTGAGGACAAAGTTCACATCGAATCTCTCCGCCGCCAAGAGGAGTGAAGTAAGGAGAGAGTTTCGTCTTAATGAAACCTTTCCGCATTCCCTGGGCCTGAGAGGTTCGGGGAAAACCAAAGAGGCATGAGGCTGAGAGGAGACAGAAACCCGTCCCGAAGAATTTGAGGAACTCCCTTTTTGTTAATTCCTGGCCAGAAAAGAGTCTGTCAGATGTGGGTCTTTCCATATCTATAAGGTTACAGCAAAACGGTTCGATTCGTCAATTTTTTTAGAATCTATTCACAAGACAAACAGATTTGTGTATAATTTATCCTAATGAAATGGACACGACGGGATTTTATTAAATACTCCTTTCTGGTCGGAAGCCCCCTGCTTCTTTCCCCCCTTTTTCTTCATGCCAAGAAGAAGGAAGAGCAATGGGTCCCGGCCTACGAAAAACTGGAGAAGGAGGGAAAACTCGGAAAGAGAATTGAACAGGCTTACGCCCTCTTTGAGAAATGCCGGCTCTGCCCAAGGATGTGCGGGGTGAATCGTCGAAAGGGTGAAAAAGGATTCTGCCGGGCTTCTTTAAAACCTGTCATCTTTAGCTTCAACCCCCATTTCGGGGAGGAGATGCCATTGGTAGGCGCAGGAGGGTCCGGAACCATCTTTTTCTCTAACTGCAACCTGCGTTGCATCTTCTGCCAGAACTGGCCCATCGCCCATGAAGGGAGAGGAAAGGAGGTTCAGGATGAGGATGTAGCGGACATGATGCTCAAACTCCAGAAGATGGGGTGCCATAACATCAATTTGGTCACCCCCACCCATGTCATGCCCAATATCCTCAACGCTACACGAATCGCCCTGAAAAAAGGGTTGCGTCTTCCACTGGTTTACAACACGAGCGGCTATGAACTGGCAGAGGTCGTGAAGATTTTAGACGGAATCGTTGATATCTACCTTCCGGATATGAAATATATGGACTCAGATAAATCAGCCAAATATTCTTCAGGGGCATCAGACTATCCCGAGGTGACGAAGAAGGCAATTATTGAAATGCAAAGACAGGTAGGAGTCCTCCAGCCTGATAAACAGGGAATTGCCCTGCGGGGGGTGATGATCCGGCACCTGGTCATGCCCAACCGGGTAGCCGGGACGGAAAAATTTGTGAGGTGGGTGGCTGAGGCTCTACCTAAAAACACTTACATCAACATCATGGCCCAATATCGGGTCGAATATAAGGCATTTGAGCATCCGGAGATCGCTCGGGGGATCACGGTCGAGGAATTTATGGAGGCGATGGATTGGGCTAAGAAATCCGGTCTGACCAACCTCGACCCACAATCGAAGGCGCTCTGGAATTTTTATCAGCAGCGCCGATCCGGGTAATTTTAAGACAATCCTTCATGACGAAACATTACTCATCGAAGGATGAAAATAAATAACCCCAGCTCCCCCCCCTTGAGAGACTGTGTCTTATTGGCAAGCAAAGGGGGGAGAGGCAGTCAGGTTCCAAAGTTTTAGAATGCGGGTCTTTTAGATGATGGGGAATGGTCACTGGTATAGAATCGAATGTTTTCATAGGCTTGGCACGCTTGAATCCGAACGGCTAAAGGTTACCGCTCTAAATCTTTTCCACCTGACCGCCTCTCCCCCCTTTCAGAAATTCGGTTTTTTCATATTACGACACAGTCCCTGAGCAATGGAAGGAATGGGGGAATTTGAGAGTTATATATCTGACAAATCTTAAGGAGGAGTTAAAATGGGCAAGAGGCTTTTAGTGATTGGAGGTGTGGCCGCCGGACCCAAGGCGGCTGCCAAGGCGAAGAGATGCGATCCTGAGATGGAGGTCGTCATCTATCAGGGAGAAGAAGAGATCTCCTATGCGGGTTGCGGGCTTCCCTACTTTATCAGCGGAGTCATCAAGAAGAGGGATGATTTAGTCTCTCGAACACCCGGTAAGTTCGCTCAGGACGGAATAAAGGTTCAGAAAAATCATCTGATTGAAAAAATCGATGTTCAGAGCCGAATCCTCTCTGGCCGAAAGATCGGATCGGGAGAGGCTTTTTCAGATCACTTTGATCGGTTGGTTATTGCTACTGGCGCCTTTCCAATTCGGCCAAGGATTGAAGGCATCGATTTAGGCAATGTCTTCTATCTTCGCTCCATCTTCGATGCCGACGCCCTCTTTGAAAAGATAAAGTCAGATAAGATTCGAAATGTTGTGATCGCTGGAGGAGGGTATATTGGACTTGAGATGGCTGAATCTCTTGTCCAATGGGGTAAGAACGTAAAGGTTGTGGAGCTGGCTCCTCAAATATTGACCCTCTTCGATGGGGACTTCGCCGGCATCCTGCGTCAATATCTGGAGAAAAAAGGGGTCGAGATTTTCACCTCGGAGGGAATCAAAGCTTTGAGGGGGGAAAAAGGGGTGGTCACGCATGTTCAGACAGCGGCGCGTGAGTTAGAAGCGGATGTCGTTCTGATGAGTCTTGGAATTCGGCCTCAGGTTGAGCTGGCAAAACAGGCGGGATTGAGAATGGGGGAGACCGGGGCCATCTGGGTGAATGAGAAGATGGAGACAAGCGCTGAGGGGATTTATGCGGCAGGAGATTGTGCAGAAACGACTCATCTGATCACCGGAAAGAAGATATGGATTCCTCTGGGTTCTACTGCGAATAAACAGGGAAGGGTGGTCGGAGTGAATGTATGCGGGGGGAATGATACTTTTCCGGGAGTGATGGGGACAACAGTTTTTAAGACATTCGATTTTAACGTAGCCAAGACCGGTCTGAATATGAGGGAGGCGGAGAAGGAAGGGTTTCATCCCATTCAGGCCATTGTCAGAGGATATGATCGGGCTCACTACTATCCAGGCGGAAAGGAGTCCACGCTGAAGGTGATTGCCGACCAGAGAACAGGCCGCATTCTCGGGGGGCAGGCCATCGGAGAGGGTCCTTCGGATAAATTGATCGATATCCTTGCCATGGCCCTTCATGGAAAGATGACCTGCAAGGAGTTGGCCAATGTGGATCTGGCTTATGCTCCGCCCTTCAGTCCGGTCCTCTCGCCTGTCATTACGGCGGCGAATGTCCTTATGAACAAGCTCGAGGGAAAGGTGAGAGGAATTCAGGTAGAAGAGGTGAAAGAGAAACTTTCCACTTCAAAAGAGACTTTTCAGGTGCTGGATGTCAGGGAGGAAGATGAGGTCAAGAGGAAACGAATTCCCGGTTCCACCTGGATTCCCTTGTGGAAGTTGGAAAAGCATGCGGGAGAACTTGACAGGAAGAAGGAGATTGCTGTCCATTGTGCGTCAGGTCTTCGTTCCTATAACGCCTGCCTCAAACTCCAGCATAAAGGTTTTGAGAATGTGAAAAACATCGACGGCGGACTGCTCTGCTGGTGTGATAGTCCGGAGAAAACAGGATGAACTCCAGTCGGCCCGAATATGTTTTTATCGCACTGATCGGATTTCTCTCAACCCTGTTCTTCTTGATCGGTCGGATCAGCGGTTGGTCAACCCTTGCCAATTTCTACCGATTCCCCGGAGAATTTGTCGGTCAGCGGTGGCGATTTCAGAGTGGTCAGTTAAGATGGCATTTAGGCTATAACAACTGCCTCACCATTGGAGCCAATGAATCCGGCCTCTATCTCTCCGTCTTTTTCTTATTCCGTATAGGGCATTCCTCGCTCTTCATCCCATGGGACGATATCAGTATAAATATGAAGAAAGGGGTCTGGAGTAAGTATGTGGAGTTGAGATTCAGACAGGCCCCAACTATCCCTTTCCGAATGAGCCAGGATTTAAGTGATAAGATAGCCCAGGTGGCTGGTTGTTTGTGGCCAGGTGAAACCTCCCGAGAAAAGGTTGTGTCATGATCCTGTTTCCTGTGAGTGAGGAGAAAAATAGTGCCCTCAAAGAGAGGATGGAGGCCCTTGGCATTCATGAAAAGGATATTGAGGAGAGGTTCATCCGGTCCTCGGGAAGGGGAGGGCAGAAGGTGAACAAGACCTCCACCTGCGTCTATCTCAAACATCTTCCCACAGGAATTGAAGTGAAATGGATGACCGAAAGAAGCCAGGCCCTCAATCGTTTCTTTGCAAGGCGGGAGCTGGCGAGGCGAATCGAGAGGTTATCGGGACTGGTGACAGACGAGGATTTAGAGATAAAAAAGTTAAGAAGGAAGAAATCGAAGAGAAAGAAGAGGGCAGGGATGAAGTATCACAGGACGGACCTTTAGGCCGGATCAGGAGGAGAGGGCTTTGACAAAAGAGAAATTTCCGGTCACAAATGCCATCCGCTTTTTGAAAGAGCATCAGGTGGAGTTTATAGAGCGTCCTTATCGGTATGAGGAAAAGGGAGGCACCGAAGTCGCTGCCCAGGCCCTGGGTGTGGATGAGCACCTGACGGTTAAGACGCTCGTGATGGAGGATGAGAAAAAATCGCCCCTCATCATTCTCATGCACGGGGACAAAGAGGTCTCGACAAAGGAACTGGCAAGGGTCCTCGGGGTAAAATCGGTCACGCCCTGTTCTTCTGAAACGGCTTTGAAACACACCGGTTATATGGTTGGCGGGACCTCCCCATTTGGAACGAAGAAACAACTTCCGGTCTATGTCGAAGAGACCATTCTCAGCCTTCCACGGATATTCATCAATGCAGGCAGAAGAGGTTTATTATGTGAGATGTCTCCAAAGGATCTGATGAAGGTTTTAAGGCCGATTGCTGTTCATGTAGCGCGATGAACCATAACCTATATCATGTTGACTTTTTTATTCTCCTCTTCAACAAAATTATATTGTGTTCTTCTATTTGGCTTAAAGCTCTCTTTTTTCCCCTCTTTGCCTGCCCTTGGCAGGAAAAGGAGGATAATTGCACCTCCCTTTGAGGCGGTGTCGTAATTAGCCATTTGCCCTTCGACATGCCCGAAAATGTAAATTTGTAGTTTTATTCTATATTCGTAATACAAAAGATGATTAATATTCTATCCGTAATCCCTTGTATTGTAAGATTGTTTCTTGGAGATTGTTTCTTGGAACGGATTTTCCGCAGTCGTTTTTTGACCTCAAAAAACGACTGCGGAAAATGGAAGGGAGGTGAGGACATGAAATCTGTTGTTGATATTTTGGGATAATTAGTCGTCATAAGCAGAAGAAAATGGCTGATGTTGCCTGGATTGACTCTAATACAATAAGGAGGTTCATATGTTTAAAAAAATAATCACGCTATTACTTATATTAGGCATATGTGCTTGTGCAACTGCTGGGCACAAGATCAAGAGAGATCATATAGGTGATATTAAAATTGGGGTCCAGAGCAAAGACCAAATTCGCGCATGGTTTGGTGAACCTTACACAGTAAAAACTGGCCTTACAGGCCATCCCAGTGGATGTGTGGAGCGATGGACGTTTGAATATGCGAAGGCCCATGGGTTTGGGAAAGTTACTTATTCTGAAATCCTGGTCGTCGATTTCGATAAAAACGGAAAGGTATGTGACCACGCCTTTTCTAAATCTGGAAGTGAATGATATCATGTTCCTTTGGACCTGGTGCCAGGCAACGGTCATTCGTTATTGGTTGAAAAGATGGGGAAAATATGGTGTTTAGAGCGGTTGGTTGGGGTTCTTCTTGGGGGTTAATTTATTTGAGGTTGATGTTGTCATCTTTTGGGATGCCTGGTTTTATATCTTAACTAATTCATACTCCCTCATCCCCAGTCCGATCTCTTCACCGTAGGTGAGCTGAATGCTCCAGTCCACTTCCGGGTAGAGTGCGCGATATTTATCTCCTCCCGTTTCCAAGTTCTTCGTAAGCTTCGAGGATCGATTTCCCTCTCCCTGATTGACCAGATCGACCGAGGCCTGATCAATGGCCACAGGGTCCTCAGAGGCAAGGATTCCGATATCATTGACAATCGGTGTGTCAGAAAATCCGTAACAGTCGCAGGCAGGGGAGATCTGTGTGAGGAAGTTGAGAAAGAGGGTCTTCCCTTTTTTCTTGTGAACGACTCCATAGGCGTGCTCCACCATCTTCTTCTGAAAAAGGGGGATCGATTCATTCCACTGTATCTGGATGGCTCCGGTGGGGCAGGTGAGAATGCACTCCCCGCATCCGATGCATTTTTTTGAGTCGATGAGAGCAACCGGATGTTTACCCTTAACCTCCGCTTCAGGTGAGATCATTGAGATGGCTTCCGAAGGGCACCAAGGGAGACAGGTTTCGCACCCTTTGCACGCCTTCGCTTTCACTTTGGGAGAGATGTTGGAATGCTGGCTCAACTTCCCCTCCCGGCTGGCGCATCCCATGCCGAGGTTCTTTAGCGTCCCTCCAAATCCCGACAGTTCATGACCTTTGAAATGGGTCACGCCGATCAGGACATCGGCCATGTGAATGGCGTGGGCAATGGAGACTGTTTTAAAAAGAGGTTTATCGATTTTTACCTTGACCGCGCTGTTTCCTCTCAGGCCATCGGCGATGAGGACAGGGGCGTTGACCGCGGATTCGGTGAAACCGTGTTCATAGGCAGTGGTGAGATGGGAGACCGCCTCGCTCCGTGTCCCAATATAGAGGGTATTCGTATCGGTCAGGAAGGGCTTTCCTTTATATTCCCTTACCCTGTCTACGACCTTTCGTAAAAAGATAGGCCGGACATAGGCGGTATTGCCTTTTTCTCCGAAGTGGAGTTTGAGCGCGACCAGATCCTTTTCTTTGATCTTTCCTTTCAGGTCGGTCCGGTCGAGAAGGATATCGATCTTATCGAAGAGCGTCTTTTTTGATTCCACTTTCAGGTCAGAGAAAAATACATTGCTTTTCATGGGGTAGCCTCCGTGGCGAAATTCTAAGAGAAACCCGGAGGTGTGTCAATGTTCGGAGGTGGGAATTGGTCATGCCTCACTGGGGGGTGTGTGAGAGCCGATAGGCGGAGCCTGCTGCAGGTCTAACCCCGCCTCCAACATAGGCGGGACAGGAATGTCCCGCCTATCGGGTATCATTCAGTTTTTATCAAGAATTTTGTTCCCCAAGTTGACGATGGATTTTCCTGTATCATCTCCTAAAAGTTTCTTTCCAGGAAAAGAGACAAACCAGCAAGTTCTGCGGGTTGATTTTATTTTGGAAATAATGTAGTAAATATAACTGTTTCCATTTCGATTCGGAGGTTTGAAGAAAGGAGAGAAGATGAAACGATTTGAACCGGACCACATCCGCAATATCGGAACCTTCGGCCATGGCGGAGAGGGGAAAACCTCCCTGGTTGAAGCGATCCTCTTCAATACGGGGGAGAATACACGCCTGGGAAAGGTGGATGATGGCTCCTCTTTGATGGATTTTGAACCGGAAGAGATCCACCGGAAGATCAGCATCAGCGCCTCCCTTGCCCATTTCGAATGGGACAAACACCGGTTTTATCTCATCGATACGCCCGGGTATGCCAACTTCATCGCAGAGGCAAAGGCCTCGATGAGGGTTGTGGATGGAGCAGTGATTGTTGTCGGTGGAAATTCGGAAGTGAAGGTCCAGACCGAGACGGTATGGGGGTATGCAAATGAGTTTCAGGTTCCCCGGATTCTCTATGTGAGCAAGATGGATACGGAGCGGGCCGATTTCTTGAAGGTGGTGGAGGATGTGAAGAAACGCTTTCCTTCTCAGTCTGCTGTTCCCGTCCAACTCCCCATCGGAGGTGAAAAGAGTTTCAGGGGAGTGGTCGATCTGATTGAGAAAAAAGCCTATCTCTACCGGGAGGACGGAAGCGGGCAGTTTGAATTGAAGGAGGTTCCCTCCGAATTGAAAGAAGAGGTGGACCGGCTTCGCGAAAAGATGATCGAAGCTGTGGTAGAAATGGACGATCAACTGATGGAGAAGTATCTCGAGTCAGGGGAGGTCTCCAATGAAGAGATCCTGCGGTGTCTCCGGAAGGGGACGATAGAGAAAAAGTTGGTGCCGGCTGCCTGCGGCTCCTCCACCCGAAATATTGGAAGCCAACCCCTTCTTGACCTGATGATTCGCTGTTTTCCTTCGCCTCAGGAGAGAGGAGCAGTTCAGGTTAAGGATGTGAAGACCGGAGAGGTTGCTTCG
>VGSS01000082.1 GCA_016874935.1 Deltaproteobacteria bacterium
GGGTAGCGGGGGAAGTGGAGGGGGAGATTCAAGGGAGATGAGCGGATTTTGGGGGAGAGCGGATTTGTGGAGAAGGCGCTTAGGGCCTCGGAAGAGGCGATCAATCGGCGATACAGATTGAAGGCGGAAGGGTTTGATCTGGAGCGGATCATCGGAAGGGTGGGGGAGCTATTCGGGATGAGACCGGAGGAGATAAAGAGAGCGGGGAAGAGTCCGAAGGAGGTGGCTTCGCGGAGTGTGGTGAGTTACTGGGCGGTAAGGGAGTTGGGGATGAGCGAGACGGAGGTAGCGAGGAGGCTTGGCGTGACACAGCCGGCGGTGAGTCAGGCGGTTAAGCGAGGGGCGAGGATTATTGAAGAGAGACATCTCAAACTCAAGAAAGATTAGATCTTATATTATTATGGACGTCCCTCTCTATACCCGTCCCTCTCTATACCTCTCTATACTCAAAAAGTTAAAGAAAAGGTTCTCTGAAAGGAGATGAAAATGAAGAAAATACTATTTTTAGTAATAGCGGGTATTTGTTTCTTAACGCTTTCCTGTCAGAGGTCCCAACCGCCAGAAGCAAAGAAAGAGGTTCAGGTGCAGAAGGAAGAAATAAAACAGCCACCTTTGGTTGAATCAAAATCGTTAGACCAAACAAAGCGGGAAGTAAAGGAATCTATTCCACAAGAACCCAAAAAGGAAGAGAAGGAGACTTCTTTAGCCAAGCAACCGAGTCCATTGACTGAAGAGGAGCAGAAAATAGTCGATGAAATAGGTGAAAACATTTTAATAGCTCCGACAAAATATTTTGAATCTCAAGAAGATGCGGTACCTTATTTGAAGGTTTTATTAAAAGGAGATCATCGGAATATAAAATTATACAAGGGATTTGAAGCTCTTGGCGAAGATAAGAGAAAGGAGGACTATGATGAAGCTATGTCAAAAGCGGTCATGGCGCTTAATCCAAGGACCAAAGAGGGAAAGCAATTGATCATTGAGGTATTAAGAACAAAAAGGGAATATCAAAGTACCCTTTCGGAAGCAGCAAGAGCCGTTAGAGCCTCTCAAGATAAGAGTATTATCCCACTTCTTCGTGAAGTGCTAAAGAGTTCTGCAACAAGAGTGAGGCTTGAGGCAGCGGGATCACTTCTCGCATTGGGTGACGCCGATACGGCTTTACCTGTTTTGGATGAATTGACAAGAGAAGGAGCGACATCGGCGTTAGGATTCATATTTCACAATATGCAGGGTAAAGAATGGGAGCAACGGGGAATAGCGTTAATTAAAAAAGCATTAACCTATGAAAATAACGAGAGCAGAGCATTGGCTGCGTTGTTTTTAATAGGGCTTACACAAAGGCGAGTAATAAAAGAAGATATTAGAGGGATTGAAGATATTCTAATAAATATATCAAAAGATATTTTAGAAAAAAAGTCGTGGCCAATAACCAGTCATGGATATAGTGACCACCGGGCGTTAGAGACTGTGATTTTGGCCTTTTGGGAACTTAAAAGTAAAAAAGCGATCCCGGTCTTAAGAAGTATTTCAGAGCATCCAGAGGCGAGTTATTTGAAAAGGCGCGCCGAAGAAGCAATTAAATATTTATCTAAGCAGGGGGGAGCCTGAAATGAAAATAAGAATTCTTCTTTTATCATTTATGGTGACTGCAATTGGATTAATCAATTCTGAGGTATTTGGGACAACGGTTAAATATGATCGTACAGCAGCCCTGAATTACTCGAAATTACACTGTTCCAGCGCAACTTATAATCTCGCCAAGTACAAATGCTTTAACCCGAAGAACCCTAACTGTGAATCAACCGGGACGGATTGTGCCAATTTTATATCACAGGCGTTGATTGATGGAGGGATGAATTTTGACTGTCATTTAGGGAAGGGCAAAGGCGATAAGGCGAGGGCAGACAGACGAGAATTGGTGGAGGGTTCGGTAGTCATTGGGAAGGATGGCAAGACAACAGGCATCAGGTCGGCCAATGATCTTTATTTTGCTCTTGAAGATAGTTTCTGCTTTAAGCAAGTGAGCGCTTCTGAAGCCAAAAACGGCGATATGGCGGCATGGCGAATAAAAGGGGGAAACTGGGTTCACCATGTCGTGATATTGAACGAAGAAGGCTATTACGCTGGCCATACAAGCGATGTTTGTTTTGTTTGTAGGGAAAAGGAGAGAGAGAATGGATAGAACATTATTAGAAACAAGAGGGCACAAGAAAGGCACTTCACTTCTTCAAGTCTCGGAGAAACATTTTGTAATGAAGACAACTGTTATCTTGTTTTCAATTATGATGATGTGTTTTTTGTTTAGTGGCTGTCAGAGGGGAAAGGAGCCTGGGCAGAAAAAAGAGATAAATGTCCAAACAGAGAAAATAGAGCAACCAATGCCATTAAAAGCAAAACCGGATTTCCAATCTAAACAGGGTGAGAAGCAACTTATTCCACCAAAGGTAAAGGAATTAGTGGAAGAAAAAAAGAAAGAGAAATCCGTTGAGATCGGGAAGGTTGGTTTAACAGAGAAAGAGCAAAAGGAGTTTAGCAGCTGGAGGGATAAATGGGATGGTCGCACACTAACCGAAGAGAATGCCCATAAGTATTTAAGCATATTAGTTCGGGGGAGCAACACTGTGAAATGGTATTCTGACCGTGAGTTATGGGGGACGGGGATATTTGAGGACGATATATGTAAGTTTGTTGATTTGTTGGCGTCTTCAAAAAGCAAAGAGGGATACAAATTAGTTGCGAAGATATTAGAAAACCCGGATGAATGGGTGAGCAATCTGAAATGTGTTCTGGGATCGATGAAATCCTTTGGCATGAAAGAGTCAGTCCCGCTATTGCGAAAATATTTGGACTACAAACTTCCCCGAGATAATTTTCCTGAACATGAAAAAAGCACTAAAGACTTAGAAATGAGCATAAAATTGGAAGCGGCGGGTTCCCTCCTTGCATTAGGAGATGCTGATACTGCTTTACCTGTTTTGGATGAATTGGCAGAGAAAGAAGGATCTGTGAGAGCATTGTATTACTTATTCAGCGGCCCTGGGAAAATCATAGATGAAAAAGGGTATAAGGTTGTAGAAAAAGCCCTTAATAACCCTAAATTTGAGGTGAAAATAATAGCAGCGATGCTTTTGCTTGATGCAAAAAAGATTAATAAGGAAAAAGCGGAGGAGATAGCACTTGAAATATTACAGGAATTGAAAGACAAAACCTTAAAGGATTATGGATTAACGTATGATCCGAAAGGTGTTGCAAAAGTAATTCTTATGCCCGGGGTAAATATTGATTTAAAAAAAGCACATGATCAGGAAAAAAGCGATGGACGTGCATGTGAATATACGATGAGTTTCTTGGGAAGCTTAAAGAGCAAAAAAGCTCTACCTATATTAAGACATATTGAAAAGAATAACACAGAATGGTGGTACACATGTTGGAATAATCACGCAAAAGAGGCATTACTTGCGATAGAAGGAGGGGAGAAATGAAAAAGATATTTTTTACCCTTACAACTCTGTGTGTATTGCCGTTATTTCTCGCTGTAACAAATTCCTATGCAAAAGAAGTTGGATATGATAGAGCCAAAGCCAAAACATATGCTGAGAGACACTGTGGATCTGGTAAACCACCTGATGTAGGTTATAACACAGAAAAATACAAATGCTTTAATCCAAATAATCCCAACTGTGAATCAAGTGGAACAGATTGTGCCAATTTTATGTCGCAGGCACTGATTGATGGAGGGATTACATTTTCTGATTGTATTAATTCAGGGTATTCGGTGAAGGGAGAAGATGCAAAGTGCGATAAGAAACAATTGATAAAGGGAAGATACATTATTGGCAAGGATGGGAAAACCGCTGGGGTCCCTGCTGCCAGTGATCTTGGGATAGTTCTCCAATTGGGCATGGGGTCAGACTTAAAAATTGACATTTGAAGAGAAGACTTAAGATCAGCATTAAAAAAAGAGATTGGGGGAATCTCAATAATTAAGTCTGACCCCAATTTTTTACGATTTTTGTCACAAACTCAAGAAAGATTAGATCTTATATTATTATGGACGTCCCTCTCTACCTATTGCCATTGCCGATATGGCCTCGGTCTTATTTCCTGACCTGGCCATCATTGATGGAACCATAGGGTTAGAGGGAATGGGGCCTGCTTATGGAAGAAGAAAAGAGGCGGGGGTCGTTGTTATAGGGAATAATCCCGTTTCCACAGATGCTGTGGCCACTCGGCTGATGGGGTTTAACCCGAAAGAAGTGCCTCATCTCAGATTGTTAGCGGAAAGAGGACTTGGAGAAATCCAATTTTCAAATATTTCAATCAAACCAGAAAATTTCTTAAAGTGGGAGACGCATTTTGAGCCTCCTCCCTCCAGGCTCTCTTTCTCCTTTCCCGATGTCGTGGTTTACGATGAAGGATCATGCAGCGCCTGTCTTTCAACATTATTTGTTCTTCTTCATCGCTACAAGGATTTGCTTATTCCACACCGCTTAGGGGATGATAAGATTCACATTGGCATTGGAAAACATCTGGAGAATATTTCCAAGGGGACCCTCTTGATAGGTAACTGCACCCACAAGGTGAAAAAGAGGGGCATCTTTGTCAAAGGATGCCCTCCTGTGGCTTCGGAGGTCCTGAAATCTCTGATAAAAAGGTAGGGATTCAAGACCATTCTCCTCATTCTTGACAGAAGGATCGGGTTGGGTTATATAAAACAACAATTGAATAGGATGCTTAAGATGAAGATTACCTTTGAATTGATGATAAATCGTTGGTGGTGGTGCTGGGAGAAAAGAGAGGCGGAGGTTTGCCCAGTGCCATAATCAATATTTAAATTGAACGTAAAGGCCATGGGCGGCTTCCCAGCTCCCATGGCCTTTTTATTTTCTGCCTTTCATCGGCAGATGAGTTTCCAAAAGGCTATGGTCGAAATCCATAGCCTTTTTTGTTTTAGAAGGGATTATTAACCTTAACGTTGATAATGAAAAGGGAGGTAGGCATGCTTCCAATCCTTTACAATTGCGGATCATTTATATGTTTTATGGGAAACCGTCGATGTCACCTGAGGTGACCTTGGACGTATGCTTGAAACCTGAGCAGCAAAACGATAAAAGGTGCCGCTGTAAAGGCTTTCCAGCATACCCACCTCCCTTTTCGTATGATATTTACGCAACTGCGAGGTTCACTTAACCTTAACTTTTTTATTCACCCTGGAGGATCAACCATGGCAATTCCATCTTTTGAAGATTTTAAGAGGCTGGCCAATCAGGGAAATCTCATCCCGATCTTCGAAGAAGTCCATTTTGATTTGGAGACCCCTCTCTCCGCATTCCGAAAGATTGAGGATGAGAAGTTTTCTTTCCTCCTTGAAAGCGCAGAAGGAGGAGAAAAATGGGGCCGATACAGTTTTTTAGGCTCGGGCCCCTTCCTCCTCTTTAAAACGAAGGGCGAGAAGTTCGAAATTCTTAAAAACGGGATTGTTCTTCAGGAAGGAAAAGAGAAGGACCCGCTACGGGCCCTGGAAGGTCTTCTGAGAAATTACCATCCTGTTCTTCACGACTCCCTTCCCCGTTTTTTTGGAGGGGCTGTGGGGTATGTCACTTATGATGTGGTCCGGTCCTTTGAAAGGCTTCCAGAGAAGCTTCCTCAAGACATCCCTCTTTACGACTGCTATTTCATGATCACCGATACCCTTCTTGTCTTCGACAATGTGAAGCAGAAGGTCAAGGTGATTTCCAATACTTTTTTAGACGGCCAAAAACCTTTGTCAGATGTTTACCGGCAAGCTCAGGAGAAGATCGAAAAGATCGTTATAAAAATTAAGGACACCTCCAAAAATGTCATTCCAGGGAAAGCTCGGTTTCGGGTCGCAACGACCGGAATCCAGAAATTCATAAAATCACTGGACTCCTGCTTTCGCAGGAGTGACGAATTTGGAATTAATAGAGGTTCCCTTAAAAGTCCCGCTCCTGCTTCTTTCATGAAAAAACCTTTCCCCCCCTCTTTTCCTCAGTCAAACGTCAGTCCTGAAGATTTTATGAAAGGGGTGAAAAGGGCTAAGGGATATATTAAAGCCGGTGACGTCATTCAGGTTGTCCTCTCGCAGAGGTTTTCAACCGAGGTTCATTGCGATCCCTTCGATATCTATCGCGCTTTAAGAAGCATCAATCCTTCTCCTTACCTCTTCTATTTAAAGATGGACGATACCACCTTGTTAGGGGCATCGCCTGAGGTGATGGTTCGTCTGGAAGGCAAAACCATAGAACTCCGGCCGCTTGCGGGTACTCGCCGGCGTGGAAATAGCCCGGAGGAAGATCTGGCCCTGGAGAAAGATCTCCTCTCGGACGAGAAGGAAAGGGCTGAACACATCATGTTGGTTGATCTTGGACGGAACGATGTAGGTCGGGTTGCTGAGATCGGTTCGGTTGAAGTTACGGAATTGATGGGTGTGGAACGCTATTCACATGTCATGCACATCGTCTCACATATCCGTGGATCTTTGGCCTCTGGGAAAAACGCATTTGATCTTTTTCGGGCGGCTTTCCCAGCCGGGACCGTATCGGGTGCCCCCAAAATTCGCGCCATGGAGATCATCGAAGAACTGGAGCCAACCCGGCGAGGGACTTACGCCGGAGCGGTCGGTTACTTCAGCTTCTCAGGCAACATGGATACCTGTATTGCCATCCGTTCCATTCTCATTAAAGACGGAAAGGCTTATGTCCAGGCAGGTGCAGGGATTGTTGCTGATTCCGAGCCGGAGAGGGAATACGAAGAGACCTTGAACAAGGCCCGAGCCATTTTCAGGGCGATCCAGATGGCAGAGGAGGGATTGAGATGATCCTGCTCATTGACAACTATGATTCTTTCACCTTTAACCTCGTTCAATATCTCGGAGAGCTTGGAGCCTTCTGCCGGGTCTATCGAAACGACCAGATTGATACTCAAACGATGGAAAAAGAAAGACCAAGCCATCTGGTCGTTTCTCCTGGACCTTGTACCCCTAAAGAAGCAGGCATATCCAAAGAAGCCATCCTCTGTATGGCCGGAAAGATTCCGATCCTCGGCGTCTGTTTAGGCCACCAATGCATTGGCGCTGTGTTTGGAGGAAGAATCGTTCAGGCCAGTTGTCTGATGCACGGAAAGAGTTCTGCTATCTATCATGATGGGAAAACGATCTATAAAAGTCTTTCCAATCCTTTCTCTGCAATACGCTATCACTCCCTCCTGATCGAACGGAAAAGCCTGCCGGATTGTCTTGAAATTTCTGCGGAAACAGAAGAGGGGGAGATTATGGGTATAAGACACAAAGGTTTTGCCATGGAAGGGGTTCAATTCCATCCCGAGTCAATCATGACCCAGGGGGGGAAAATCCTTCTTAAGAATTTCTTAGATATGGAGGGAAATGGCCATGTTTAATCGGTTTATTGTCCAAGTCGTAGATGGATTTGATTTGAGCGAGGAAGAATCCAGAGAAGCTATGGATGTCATTATGGAGGGAAAAGCAACTTCAAGCCAGATCGCTTCCTTCCTCACTGGCTTACGGATGAAGAGGGAGACGATCCAGGAAATCACCGGGTTTGCCAGGGCCATGAGGACCAAGGCTGTGCGCATTCGGGCAAAGAACGGAGAATCTGTGGTGGACACCTGCGGGACCGGAGGAGATGGAAAGGGGACGTTCAACATCTCGACGGTTGTGGCTTTTGTAGCGGCTGGCGCTGGATGCACGGTGGCCAAACACCATAATCGCTCTGTATCGAGCCAATGCGGAAGCGCAGATGTGCTGGAAGCCTTAGGGGTGGACCATGCCCCCTCACCCGAAAGAGCAGAGGCCTGCCTTCAAGAGCTGGGTTTGGCCTTTCTCTTTGCACCCACCTTCCATCCTGCGACAAGGCATGCCATGGTTCCCCGGCGTGAGATCGGAATCCGTACCGTCTTCAATCTACTTGGCCCCTTGACCAACCCTGCTGGAGCTACTATCCATCTTGCGGGTATATATAAGGAAGACCTTTTACAACCTGTGGCAGAGGTATTGAGAAATCTTGGAAGCAAGGCAGCCTTCGTTGTTCACGGCGAAGACCACTGCGACGAAATCAGTATCAGCGGGAAGACAACAGTCTGCCAGCTCAAGAATGGAAATATTGAAATCTATCAGATCGAGCCCGAGATGGTGGGCTTCAAAAGGGCCTCATTAAGAGAAATTCAGGGCGGGACGCCCGCGAAAAATGCGGGTATTTTGGTTCGAGTCTTGCGAGGGGAGCCTGGCTCGCCACGGGATGTCGTGCTTTTGAATGCGGCTGCGGTCTTTGTGGCGTCGGAAAAGGTTTCCAATCTTCGGGAAGGAATTGAAATGGCAAGAGAAACGATTGATTCGGGCAGGGCAATGAAAAAACTCGAAGAACTTATCCAATTTACGAATCGTGAGAGGAGGTGAAGATGTTCCTAAAAAAAATTATTGAGAGAAAAAGGGAAGAGGTTGAAGAGAGAAAAAAGGCTTCTTCCATCAGGGAGATGGAAGGGAGGATTTCAAAGGTCCCCCCTCCACGGGATTTGATGGAAACCATTTCTCGACATGCACCCATGGCGTTGATTGCTGAAATTAAGTTTGCCTCTCCCTCGGCCGGCGTAATCAGGACAGGCGGAGATCCTCGCCATATCGCGGGCGAATATGAATCGGCAGGAGCCTCAGCCATTTCTGTTCTCACAGAACCCAATTTTTTCAAAGGGGATCTTTCCTTTTTAGGCTTGGCAAAAGAAAAAACTTCCCTCCCCGTCCTTCAAAAGGATTTCATCATTGATCCTTTCCAGATTTTTGAAGGAAGGGCTGCAGGAGCGGATGCGGTCCTTCTCATTGCCACTCTCCTCGATCGAGAACAGCTCAACGATTTTGTGAACCTGGCGACAGGCCTCCACATTGTCCCTCTGGTTGAAATTCACGATGAGGAAGATCTTGAAAAGATATCCACATTATCTCTTCCTCTGATAGGAATTAATAACAGGGATTTGAAAACGTTTGAGGTTGACCTAAAAACAACCCTTCGATTGAAGAAGGGGATTTCCTCGAGAGCGAAAGTGATCAGCGAAAGCGGAATTAAGAACTCTGATGATGTGAGACTGCTCAGAGAAGCGGGGGTGGATGGCATCTTGGTGGGTGAGATTCTGATGCGATCTTCTGACCCAGCCTCAACCATAAAGGAGCTTCTTGGAAAATGACCTGGATAAAGATTTGCGGGATCACGAACTTAGAAGATGCTTTAAAAACCTCGTCTCTGGGAGTGGATGCCCTCGGCTTTATTTTTGCGCCGAGCCGGAGAAGGGTTGAACCCTCGATGGCAAAGAAGATCATCAGACCACTACCAAAGACTCTTTTGAAGGTTGGAGTCTTTGTGGATGAAGACCCGGAGGAAGTCATGCGAACTGTTGAGTATTGTGGACTTAATGCCCTTCAATTCCATGGGAAAGAGCCCCCCGAGTACTGTCAGAAATTCTTCCATCCGGTCCTGAAAACCATTCGCATAAAGAATTTGGATAGCTTAAGGGAGATTGAGAATTATCGAAATGTAACCATCCTTCTTGATTCCTACAGTCCCCATCAAGCCGGTGGAACAGGAATTCCTTTTCCATGGGAAATCGCATTAAAGGCGAAAGAGAGTGGGGATTTTATCCTTTCAGGCGGATTAAATCCGAACAATGTGAGAGAGGCCATTCTTAAAGTTAAACCATTGGGATTAGATGTCTGTTCTGGAGTTGAAGTCCATCCCGGAAATAAAGATCCATTAAAAATAAAGAAATTTATAAAGGAGGTCAGAAACGCAGATGAGTCTGCCAAATAGAAGAGGCCATTTTAGAGTTTTTGGAGGAAGGTATGTCCCGGAGACCCTCATGGCCCCACTTGAGGAATTGGAGAAAGCCTATCTTTCGGCAAAAAAAGAGCCTTCTTTTCAAAAAGATTTCAAATTACTTTTAACCGATTATGTGGGAAGACCTACTCCTCTCTATTTTGCTGAACGGTTGAGCACGGAACTAAAGGGGCCCAAGATCTACCTCAAACGGGAAGACTTAACTCACACGGGCGCTCATAAAATCAATAATACGCTCGGCCAGGCTTTATTAGCGAGGAGAATGGGGAAAAAAAGGGTCATCGCTGAGACAGGGGCAGGGCAACATGGAGTTGCTACTGCGACTGCGGCCGCCCTTCTTAAACTGGAATGTACGGTCTATATGGGAGAGGAAGATATCCGACGCCAATCCCTCAATGTCTTCAGAATGAAACTCCTTGGAGCCGAAGTCATCCCCGTCTCTTCCGGAAGTAAGACATTGAAGGATGCGATCAATGAAGCGATCCGGGACTGGGTTACCAATATTCGAAATACCTACTACCTCATTGGCTCTGCCGTCGGGTCTCACCCCTATCCCATGATGGTGAGAGATTTTCAATCGGTGATCGGAGTGGAGACAAGAAAACAGATACTCAAGAAAGAAGGCCGTTTCCCCCGCACTCTCGTGGCTTGTGTCGGAGGTGGAAGCAATGCGATCGGCCTCTTCCATCCCTTCTATAAAGATAACGTCCACTTCATTGGTGTGGAGGCTGGGGGGTGTGGAATAGAAACAGGCAGACACGCTGCCTCGCTATGTGCTGGTTCGTTAGGAATACTTCATGGAAGCAAGAGTTACATTTTGCAAAGTGACTTCGGCAATATTGCTGAAACTCACTCCTTCGCCCCAGGCCTGGATTACCCGGGGGTTGGACCGGAACACGCCTATTATAAAGAATCCGGAAGGGCCGAATATGTAACCATTACGGATGATGAGGCACTTGAAGCCTTTCACCTTCTTTCACAAACAGAGGGCATCCTTCCAGCATTGGAGAGTAGTCATGCGTTGGGATATTCAAAGAAGATTGCCCCTTCTTTTGACAGGGATGATATTATGATCATCAGTCTTTCCGGGCGGGGGGATAAAGATGTTCAATCAGTGGGTCTGAAAATAGGAGTCCAGTTATGAGTCGGATCGGTCAAAAATTTAACGCATTGAAACAGAAGAAACAATCCGCATTGATCCCCTTCATCATGGCAGGGGACCCTGATCTTGAGACGACGGAGGCTTTAGTTTACAAACTTTCTGAATCCGGTGCAGATATCATTGAGTTGGGGGTCCCCTTTTCAGATCCCCTCGCAGATGGCACGATCCTTCAAGCGGCTTCTCAGCGGGCTTTGCAAAATGGTGTTAGCTTGAGAGATATATTCGATCTGACAATGAGATTGAAGAAACTCACCACTCCCATCATCCTCATGACGTATTTTAACCCTGTCTTCCGTTATGGTTTAAAAGAGTTTGCAGCAGGATGTAAACAAAACCAAATAGATGGGGTCATTATCCCTGACCTTCCTCCGGAAGAAGCTGGATTATGGATCAGGGAGGCAAGGAGAATGAGCTTAGACACGATATTTCTGATCGCTCAGACCAGTCCGCCAGAACGTATTAAAAGGGTGAACCGGATTAGCCGCGGGTTTATTTATTTTGTCTCCGTAACAGGGGTGACCGGAATGCGAGAGAAACTGCCTGAGGAGTTGGAGAGTCTTGTTGAACCAATCCGAGAAGAGAGTCGGAAGCCGGTAGCAGTGGGTTTTGGAATCTCCAACCCTGAACAAGCTCAAAGGGTCGGTCGGTTTGCCGATGGAGTCATTGTAGGAAGCGCCATTGTCAAAATCATTGCGGAAAATATTGATTCTTCTTCTCTTGTGGAGAAGGTAGGACAGTTTGTTTCTTCATTTGCAGAGGCGTTGAGGGGAAGGACTTGATCCAACCCTTGACTTTTTATGAGAAAGAAAAGATACTTTTCTGAAATTTCTTATAAGATAACCTTAACGTTGCAAAAAAAGGGAGGCAAGTGTGCCTCCAAACCTTTACAATTGCGGATGATTGGATAGGGGATGGGTAACATTCGATATCACCAGGGGTGGCCTTTGGAATTTGCTTGGAAACGGAGTAGTTAAACTCATAAAGGTACCGCTGTAAAGGTTTTCCGACACACCCGCCTCCCTTTTTTATATATCATTTTGCAACTGTAAGGATAAGAAAGGAAATAAGAATGATATGAAAGTCATTAGAAAAGTGAAAGAGATGCAGGAGGTTTCTGATCGTCTAAGACGCGAGGGGAAAAAGATCGGGTTTGTTCCGACGATGGGGTACTTGCACGAGGGGCACCTTTCCCTAATGAGAAAGGCGAAAGAATCCTGTAATTCCATTGTTGTTTCGATCTTTGTCAACCCAACCCAGTTTGGGCCTGGCGAAGATTTCGAAAGATATCCTCGGGATGAAGAAGGAGACAGAGCAAAACTTGAGGCAGAAGGTGTTGATTTTCTTTTCATCCCGGAGAGGGAGGAGATGTATCTGCCTGGATATCAGACCCATGTGGAGGTGGGTGAGGTTTCCAAAGGGCTTTGCGGAGATTTCAGACCTGGCCATTTCAGGGGTGTTGCTACTGTTGTCACCAAACTTTTTAATATTGTCAAACCCCACTTGGCTGTGTTTGGAGAGAAGGATTACCAACAGCTTCTTGTGATCAAAAGAATGGTGAAGGACCTGAATTTGGATATCGAAATCATTCTGGGAATTCTTATCAGAGAAGAAGATGGAATTGCGATGAGTTCAAGGAATGCCTATCTTTCTCCTGAGAACAGGGAGAAGGGTCTGATGCTTTCTCGGTCTCTGGTCAAGGGGAGAATCTCTTTTGAATCCGGAGAGAGGAGGGCCTCCGTCCTGTGCAAAACGGTTAAAGACAGTCTGGAATCGGTGGCAGGAATATCCGTTCAGTATGTCGAGGTCCGGGACGCCGAAACACTCGAAAAAATTGAAGCGGTCGATCGACCTGCCGTGATTGCCCTTGCCGCCATCGTGGGAGGTGTGAGGCTCATCGATAATATTATCGTTGGGAGATAGGGATAAAGGAAAACCTTCTTTTCTTCTTGGACATCATTCAAACTTGGAAAAATTTTAGTATGTCAGGGGGAAATGACCATCCAAGAAAATCATCGGTTCAAATTGGTGATCTTTGATCTGGACGGAACGCTCACTCAGGAGCGATCCATCTGGGAATATATCCATGTCCGGTTGGGGAAGTGGTATGGATTTGCCGAGGAGTATCAGAATCAGTTTTTAGCCAGTAAGATTTCTTACGAAGAGTTTTGTGAGCGCGATGCCGAGGTGTGGAAGGGGATGAAGGTGGAAAAGATGACGGAGATTGTTAAGACGGTTCCATTTCATTCCGGAGCTGAGGAGTTGATTTCCCATTTAAAACAGAGAGGTCTAAAACTTTCTATCGTCTCGTCCGGCCTTTCTGTTCTCTCCGATTGGGTCCATCAGAAATTGATGTTCGATTATTCTGTCTCCAACGATCTCCTCCATGAAAATGGAGTTTTAAGCGGAAAGGTGAGAATCCAGGTCCATTATGATAAGAAGGCAGAATGGGCGGAAAAGATTCTAAAACAATTCGGGGCAACACCTGAAGAGGCGATTGCGATCGGGGATAGCAAAGGCGATATCGATATGTTTCAGATGGCGGGGGTTTCGGTTGCTTTCAATTCGTCCTGTGCCGAACTTGATCAGGTTGCCACAGTTTGTATCCGGAGCAATAATCTTGTGGATATCATTCCGAAGCTTCCAATTTGAATCTTAACCTTAGCCTCAACCTTAACCTTAAACCGGTGAATTAGACATGAAATGGGAATTGGATTTCATAAAATGGGCTGATGGGTGGTGGAGTTCGCCTTTTCTTGATTATACCATCCCCTGGCTCACTTATCTTGGAAGCCATGTTGCCGTCGTCCTTTTCATCCTTATCACTTTCATCATCACTAAACAGAGAAAGATTTTACGTCGCTTGCTCCTTCTCTATGGGATCCAATCTGCCATTGTTTACGGTCTTAAGTTTCTCATTCAACGGGAAAGACCATTCCATTTTATGCAGGAAATGGTTGCAAAGCTCTCCAAGGGGCCGGGGGAGATCCTGGACCCCAGTTTTCCCAGCGCTCATGCCGCCCTTTCCTTTATGATGGCAACTCTATTGGCTTATTGGTTTCCCCGGTTCGGGATTATTTTTTATGTGATCGCTTCATTCATCGCATGGACAAGAATCTACCTTGGGCTACATTTTCCTACAGATGTTTTGGTGGGAAGTTTGTTGG
>VGSS01000083.1 GCA_016874935.1 Deltaproteobacteria bacterium
TTCTCGGCCCCAGCATGTTGAATGTGATGGTGGTGATTGGCATCACCTCCTGGATGGGAACCTCCCGGTTTGTCCGCGCAGAGTTCCTCTCCCTGAGAGAGAGGGATTTTGTTCAGGCGGCACGTGCGCTCGGCATGAAGGATAGAAGGATCATCTTCAGACACATCTTGCCTAATAGCCTGGCGCCGGTCTTTGTGACGGCGACGCTCGATGTGGCTACGGCCGTACTGGTGGAAGCAGGGCTCAGCTTCCTGGGATTCGGGGTTCAGCCGCCCGCTCCAAGCTGGGGAAACATTCTCACAGAAGGCCGGACCTATATCTTCGATGCCTGGTGGCTAACCGTCTTCCCGGGGCTGGCCATTCTGATGACGGTTCTCTCTTTCAATCTTTTAGGGGAAGGTTTGCGCGATGCGCTCGATCCGAGGCTGAGAGGGAGAAGATAGTTGACAACAGAACATTGAAAATTGCAAATTGTAAATTGCAAAAGTCAAAATTAAGATAAGGCCACTTTGCATTTTGCAATGTTAATTTTTCATTTTGCATTGAGTTTGTTATGAAAACCCCTCTTTTAGAAGTTCGATCTCTGACCACCCGGTTCTTCACGGAGGATGGCGTGGTGAGGGCGGTCGATGATGTGAGTTTTGAGATTTTCCCGGGGGAAATCCTCAGCCTCGTGGGCGAATCCGGATGCGGGAAGAGTGTGACAGGCCTCTCTCTTCTGAGATTGATTCCAATTCCACCCGGTAAAATCGTGAGCGGCGAGCTCCTTTTTGACGGAAGAAATCTTGTGGAACTGGAAGAAAAGGAGATGGAGAGGGTGAGGGGAAATGATATCTCCATGATCTTTCAGGAACCCATGACCTCGCTCAATCCCGTATTTACGATCGGAAATCAGATTATGGAGGCCCTCCAGCTTCACCAGAATCTCGATAAAAAAGAGGCGAGAAGGAGGGCCATCGAGATGTTAGACCGGGTGAGGATCCCCTCTCCCGAGGTAAGAATCGATTCTTATCCCCATCAACTGAGCGGAGGAATGAGGCAGAGGGCGATGATTGCCATGGCCCTCTCCTGCCAGCCCAAACTCCTCATAGCGGATGAACCCACAACAGCGCTCGATGTGACGATCCAGGCACAGGTCCTTCGCCTGCTGAAAGAGATTCAGGGTGAGATGGGAATGGCTGTGATGCTGATCACCCATGACCTCGGAGTGGTCTCTGAGATAGCGGACCGGGTAGCTGTTATGTATGCGGGAAGGATTGTGGAGACCGGACCCACCGAGGCAATTTTTGGAGAGATGCGACATCCCTATACAAGAGGGCTATTAGAGTCGATCCCCCAATTTGAAGAGAAGAGGAAGAGGCTCAATGCCATCCCCGGTCAGGTTCCAGACCCGATGAACCTGCCCGCGGGTTGCAAGTTTCATCCGAGGTGTTATTTGATGATCGACGACTGTAAGAAGGAGGAGCCGCCTTTCTATCCGATAAACAAAAATCACTTCAGCCGGTGTATCCGGTGGAAAGAATGTTGTTAAAAACCCAATGTCAAATGCCAAAGCTCAAAGTTCAAAGGAATTTCAAATGAAAAATGCTAAAGATCGAAAGACCCTAAATTTGGACTTTGGCATTCCTTTGACATTTGAACTTTGAAATTTGGGTTTGGAATGATGATATGTCACAGAATCAATTTCTCCTACAAGTTCGAGACCTGAGAAAGTATTTCTATAGGGAGAAGCTCTTTTCTTCGGACAGGGAGCCCATCCGCGCAGTGGATGGGATCACCTTCTCCATCCGAAAAGGAGAGACGCTCGGGTTGGTGGGAGAGAGCGGCTGCGGCAAGACAACAGCGGGCAAAACCATCCTGAGATTGATTGAGCCGACCTCCGGCCAGGTCTTATTCAAAGAAGGAAATATCCTCGACCTTCGCCGAAATGATCTTAGAAGATTAAGGCCCCACATGCAGTTTATCTTTCAGGACCCCTATGAATCGCTCAATCCGAGGATGAGAGTCGGAGAGATCGTAGGCGAGGGCCTGGAGGTTCACCGCATCGCCCAGGGCAAGGAGAAGGCTGAAAGGGTCTCGGAGATTCTTGAGAAGGTTGGACTTCATCCAGGGGATGCAATGCGTTATCCTCACGAGTTCAGCGGTGGCCAACGCCAGAGGATTGGCATTGCAAGGGCCATCTCGCTTCATCCCGAACTGATCGTTGCCGATGAACCTGTCTCTGCGCTGGATGTTTCCATTCAGGCTCAGATTCTCAACCTCCTGATGGACCTGAGGGATCAACTGGGCCTCACCTATCTCTTCATCTCCCATGACCTTCGTATCGTCAAACATATCAGTGATCGAATTGCCGTCATGTATCTGGGAAGGATGGTGGAAATGGCTGATGGGGAGGACCTCTTCCGTCGGCCACTCCATCCCTACACTCAAATCCTGCTTCAGGCCATCCCCAAACTGGACCCTTCGAAAAGAAGTCAGGGGGATCCTCTCAGAGAGGAGTTCCGTCCCCATGATCTGAAAAAGGGATGTCTCTTCCAGCCGAGATGCCCCCATTCAAAAGAGAAGTGCCAGATGGAGGAACCCCTCCTCCTGGACCAGGGAGAGGAACATCTCGTCGCCTGCCATTTTGTCTATTGACCAATCGGATTTACGATTTGCTTTTCTTTGAAAAAATATTCTAAAATGGAGTGGTTAAGGTTTAAGCTTGCTCCTGATGAAAGAGGTTCCATCGGATAGCAGGAGAGAAACGGAATGGATGAGGAGAAACTTCTCTATTTTAAAGGGTTCCTTGAGGGTCAGCTTCATAATTTGCTGGTCGAAGCTGGAAAGACCTGTAGCGATATGCGTCATGATCGCAACGGGGACTTTCCCGACCCGACGGATCGAGCCTCTCTGGAGTCGGACCGGAATTTCCTCCTGAGGATCAAGGATCGGGAAAGAAAGCTGATCCTGAAGGTGAAGGAGGCCATGGATCGGATTGACAGTGGGACATTCGGTATCTGTGAATCCTGCGGAAAATCCATCTCCGAGAAAAGGCTGATGGCAAGACCCGTCACCACACTCTGTATCGAATGTAAAACCGAATTAGAGGATCAGGAGCGGAAAGAAAGGCTCAGGGGAACCAAACCGAAGAAAAAATTCCCCTCTTAAGCCACACCATTCACTCAACACAATTTGGTTCGTTTAACACCTCTTTGCATTAGTTCTGAAGCCGTCATTCCCGCGAAAGCGGGAATCCAGCTCAGAAATACTGGATTCCGGGTCAAGCCCGGAATGACAACTAAAGTAAAGAGATTTTTGACGCACTGCACTAAAGACCTATCATGCCTGAATTGAGAAAAGATCCCATCTATGGAAGATGGGTGATCATTGCGACGGAACGAAGCAGAAGACCCTCCGATTTTACATCGGAAGAACGAAGACCCATCGGCGGGTTCTGCCCTCTCTGTGAAGGGAATGAAGACCGGACCCCTCCGGAGGTGCTGGCGTTCAGGGATAATGGAACCCCTCCGAATTCTCCCGGCTGGCTCCTCCGTGTCGTCCCGAATAAGTTCCCCGCTCTCCGCATTGAAGGGGAGCTGGACCGGGAGGGCGAGGGGATCTATGATAAGATGAATGGAATCGGAGCCCATGAAGTCGTCGTCGAGACGCCTCAGCATTCCGAAACCCTGTCCACTCTCCCTTTGAGAGGCGTGGAGAATATCCTCTGGGCTTACCGGGAGAGGATGGTCGATCTGAGGCGGGATCAGCGGCTTCGCCATGTCCTCGTATTTAAAAATTACGGTTCAGCAGCCGGAGCCTCTCTTGAACATTCACATTCCCAGATCATTGCCCTTCCCATTATTCCCACGAGGGTGCGCGAAGAGATCGAAGGGTCGAAAAGCTACTTTCTCTATAAAGACCGATGCGTTTTCTGCGATATCATCCGGCAGGAGCTTCGGCAGAGGACCCGGGTCATCACAGAAAACAGCGGGTTCGTCTCCATCGCTCCCTTCGCTTCGCGATTTCCCTTTGAAACCTGGATTCTCCCGAAGATTCACCAGACAAGTTATGAACAGATGGAGGCCCTCCTCTATGGCCAGGCTGCCGAAATTCTCTCCGATACTCTCCGGAGATTGAGACAGGTCCTCGACGATCCTCCTTATAACTACATCATCCACACTTCCTCCTATCCGGAACAGGACCGGGACTATTACCACTGGCACATTGAGATCATGCCCAAATTGACCAAAGTGGCCGGGTTCGAATGGGGAACGGGATTCTATATCAACCCTACCCCTCCCGAGGAAGCCGCAGAGTATTTGAGAGAGGCAAGGTAGTCGGTTATGTCCATTCATCCCGATGGCTATGACCTTCTGAAAACGGCGATCAAACTTTCCTCCTCATCGCTACCCATCGAAACCAAGCTGGAAACGATGCTCCGGTCGATCACAGACGGTTTTCAATCGGATCGCTCGCTCCATCTGCCACCGGAAGCGATTTCGAAGGAGGGATTTCTCTCCCGGGTGGCAGAGAGGAGAAAACCCCTATGGGTCGATGAAACCGCCCCTTTTCAAGAAGAGGGAGTGCTTCCGGAGGAGAGGAACCTTCTCTGTTCAAGCTTTGCCTGCATCCCTCTCTCTGACGAAACTTCTTTCCAGGGAATCTTTTATATCGGTTTTTCAAAGGCCCGGACATTCTCATCCGGTGAAGTCGATCTCCTTCGCCTGCTGGCAAAGGAGATCGGAGCGGCCATTCGAAATGATCAACTCCACCGTGTGGCAGAGGAGACAATCTCCGAATGGACGGCTCTTCATGAGATGGGAAAAGCGGTCGCTTCCACATTGAAGCTGGAGGAACTTTTCGAGCTCATCCTCAATACCGGGCGTAAGATCCTGAAGGCCAAAGGAGGGGTGTTAAGGATCGAAGAGGCCGGGACAGGAGATCTGAAGGTGAAATCCAGGATCGGAGATTATCATCAGACCCCCCTCGATGAGAGAATGGCCCATCGGGTTTACTTCAGCCGTACACCTTTCTCCCTCTCCCGGAAAGGCAGGGAGAAGTCTTTTCTCTCTCTTCTCTGCGTCCCCTTGATCTCAAAGGATAGAAGCTTTGGCACGTTGGCCTTCTATGATAAAGAGTCCGATCCTTCAAGGTTTGATCAGAGGGATTTGCAGTTGCTTCTGACCATGGCCAACCAGATGTCCTGTGCCATTGACAATGCCATGACGCATCACGAAATCTCCGTGATGGCACAGGATCATGAGAAAAACGTGAGGCAACTGTCCACGCTCATGGAACTGAATAGGGCATTGCTCACAACGGTGAATTTCGAACGGATCGTCCATGTCACTCTGACGGCCATCACGATCGGCGATGGACTGGGATTCAACCGGGCCATGCTCTTTCTCGTCAATGATAAGGATCGTGTGCTGGAGGGGACGATGGCTGTGGGCCCGAATAGTGCGGAGGAGGCAGGAGAGGTCTGGTCCGCTTTTTCCCAACGGAAAGGCAATCCCTCTGAACTGATCGCTCAGATCGGGTCATCCACCGAGAACCATTCCGTCCTCAACTCTTTGGTAAAGGGAATCCAAATTCCACTTGAACATGAGCAGTGTATTCTCTCCCGGACCGTTCTCGAAGGGAGACCCTTCAATATCGGGGTTCCCCATGATGAGGAAGAATGGCTCCAGACCCGGTGTGAAAGAGGATGCCACCTCGGTTCGGAAGTGGGATGTTATGTAAGCGAGCATCTCAGCCGAGATCCCAAAATCTATGCCTTTGCAACGATCCCCCTCTGGGGAAAGGGAAAGGTCATCGGCGTGATCCTGGTGGATAACCTCTACAATCGGAATCCCATCACCGAAGAGGACATCCGCTATCTCACCATGTTTTCAAATCAGGCAGGATTGGCCATTGAGAATGCCATGCTCTATCGGAATTTAGAGGAGGTCCATCGGGAACTAAAAGAGGCTCAGAGCTTTCTGGTCCATCAGGAGAAGATGGCGGCATTAGGGGAACTCTCCACCTCGGTTGCCCATGAGATCAGAAATCCCCTCGTCTCCATCGGAGGATTTGCGCGTCGCCTCGATCGCACCCTTCCGGCCGATGCCTCGGAGAAGCGGTATGCTCAAACAATCGTGAAGGAGGTGAAAAGACTCGAAAAGATTCTGAGCCATATCCTCACCTATACCCATGAAGAGCCTGTGGCGCTTAAGGAGTTGGACCTGCGCGAGGTGATGGAGGAGAGTCTCTCCATGATTTCAGAAGGGTTAAGAAACGGGGGTATTCAGTTCACCAAAGATTTCTCGGAAAAGGTCCCAAGAGTGAAAGGCGACTATTATCAGTTAAAGCAGGCTTTCTTCAATCTGATCAGCAACGCCTATGAATCGATGAACGGCAAGGGAAGGCTCTCCGTTCGCATCCATCCCCTTTTGAAGAATGGCTCCTCCTTCGTCAGGGTGGAGGTCGAGGATACAGGAGCAGGCATTGACCCCGAATCGCTCCACCATATCTTCAATCCTTTCTATACGACGAAGGATGACCGGTTAGGTCTCGGCCTGTCTATCGTCCATAAGACCGTGGCTTTCCATCAGGGTCAGATCGAAGTGAACAACCATCCCGGAAAGGGCGTGACCTTCCTCCTTACCCTTCCGGCGCAAGAGGAGAAACAGAGATGATGAAGATTCTGGTCGTCGATGACGAAGAAAGCATCCGCCTCCTCTATAAAGAGGAGCTGGAAGAAGATGGGTTTGTCGTGGAGTTGGCAAAAGATGGACTGGAGGCCCTTAAGCAGGTTCCTCTCTTCAGGCCGGATCTCATCACCCTCGACATCAAGATGCCGGGGCTAAATGGGATTGAGACGCTCAAGCGGATCAGGGAAATGGAGAGGCGAGTTCCCATCGTCATGTGTTCCGCCTATGGAGAGTACAAGCAGGATCTGACGACGTGGGCCTCCGATGCCTATGTGGTCAAGTGCGCGGATCTGACGGAATTGAAGAACACGATCCGGCGACTCCTGAGGCTTCTATGAAAGTAAAAAAAGCGGTCATTCCGGCCGCCGGTTTAGGGACCCGATTTCTTCCTGCGACAAAGGTCGTACCAAAGGAACTGTTGCCCATTGTCGATAAGCCTTCCATCCAGTATATTATGGAAGAAGTGGCTTCGGCAGGCATCGAAGAGGTGATCCTTATTACCGGCAGGGAAAAAGGTTCGATCGAAGATCACTTCGATACCTCGATCGAATTGGAGAACCATCTCATCAAAAAAGGAAGGAGAGACCTCCTGAAAGTCGTCCGGGAAATCTCCGAAATGGTGACGCTTGTCTCGGTAAGGCAAAAAGAGCCTCTGGGCCTGGGACATGCCATCCTCTGTGCGAAAAAGGTCGTGGGAAATGAACCCTTTGCCGTCCTGTTAGGCGATGACCTGATCGATGCCAAGGTCCCCTGCATCCGTCAGATGATGGATGTCTATCAGAATATGAATGGCGCGCTCGTGGCCATTCAGAAGGTCCCAAGAGCGGAGACACACCTCTACGGGATCATCAAGGGCAAAAAGGTGATGGACCGGGTCTACTCCGTGGATGAAATGGTGGAGAAGCCAGAGAGGGGAAAGGCGCCTTCCAACCTTGCCATCATCGGAAGGTATATCCTTCCTTCCCGCATCTTTGATATACTGGAAAAGGTTAAACCCGATAGAAAAGGGGAGATCCAGCTCACGGAAGGCCTGAAAGAGCTGAACAAGGAGGTCCCCATCTACGGATATGAATTTATCGGCGATCGCTACGATGCAGGAGACAAATGGGGTTATCTGCAGGCCAATCTTTCTTTTGGGTTGAAACACCCGGAAATCGGTCCAAAATTAAGAAGGTATTTAAAAAATCTGTAGGCTTTTGTTTGTTATCAGTTCATTCTAAAATGTAACAAGTTACATTTTCCGGGGCAGTAGCTCAGCTGGGAGAGCGCCAGAATCGCACTCTGGAGGCCGGCGGTTCGATCCCGCTCTGCTCCACCAGAAAATCAGAAAGGGGTTAGGCAATACAATAGTGCTTGCCTAACCCCTTCGTCTTTTAGAAGGCATACCTTCAACCTCAAAAGTCCGTTCTTCCCCACCAACCAGACCCTGAACGGTTAGGATTTAACCCACATAACCGTGCGTCCGCTGATCGAAGGACCGGGTGAGGCGTATCCGGGGCTGGACAGATATGATCTTACCGCTCTAGGATACTTTAATACCTTCCCTTTCAGGTCGATCCCATGTCTTCATATCGAATTCCACCGAACCTGACCGTCGAGCAAATACCAACCCCCTCCCCCGTTTTTCATTCCTTGGGGAAAAACATAAGGGGGTTAAAGGAAGATGAAGGAGGATAATAGAACCGGTAGGCTATCAGATGAATTATATCATTTTAGGAAAGATAGCAAAATAGAAAACTAAGTCCCCGGAATTCTAATGGGTCCCATACGTATCCCGCATGTTTCCAAATCACCCATCCCTCACCCCCGCCCTTTCCCCTGCCTACCGTAAGCAGGGGAGAGGGGGAAGAGGTAGCTGAGGATGACCTAACTTGCCAAATCTGAAATGAATAATCAAGGAAACATCTTAAAGCCTTGTTCCCGGTGGACCACCGGTAGGAATTAGCCTTAAGTAAATCTCGAAGAACCACCCATAGGACCACGGGACGATGATGTAACGTTTTCTCACATGCCTATTAACCATTTCCATAAAGGTAATAAATTTACCCTTTCGCCAGAATATTTCTCCTCTGCTTCATCATCCCAGGTTAAAACCGTTAATTGACTACATCCAAAATCTTTTCCTGCTTTGGCAAGAGCCGCCAGTTCTCTCTTTCTTGTGGCATGTTGATTGATGTCGTAGCAGACTTGAATTAATTTATCGACTTTCGACCCTCGTTTTATAACAAAATCCACCTCTTTCCCATTGACAGACCTATAGTAATAGAACTCACTCCCCCTCCTCATCAATTCTACTGCAACCAAATTCTCCATCAATCTTCCGATATCTCGACCTGTCTTAAATTTGATGGCATGGATCATTCCCGTGTCGTAACCATAGGCCTTCTTAGGGGATCGCATCTGTTCTTTTAATTTAAACGAGAATCGATCAACAGAAAACGTGAGGAAAGCTTCGGTAAGGTATTTCGTATAATTCTCAACGGTATGGACACTTTTAAATTCAAGAATGTTTTTTAGTTTGGTATAAGAGAATTCATTGGAATGGTTTGTGATCAAATAATGAGCGAGGTCAGAGAGCAATTTGGTATATCTTAAACTATACCTCTTCACAATGTCTTTGAACAAAATGCTTTCGAATAATGTGGCCAGATAGTTCTTCGCATCCAAACCCTTCACAACAATTTCTGGATATCCTCCCTTATCCAAATAGTCATCAAGGTGGCCGAGGAGTAGGCCCTGTCTTTCCTTGAGCTCAAGAGCTTCGTCAATCGCAAATTCCTTCGCCCGCAGAAATTCTAAAAACGAGAAGGGAAAAATTCGGAACTGGACATAACGGCCAGTGAGATGGGTGGAAAGTTCCCGGCTCAGGAGATATGCATTGGAGCCAGTAATAATTATATTAAACCCCCTGCGGTGAAGCCTGTTGACAAATAGTTCCCAATTGGGGAGGTTCTGTATCTCATCAAAAAGGATTACTTTTGACTCCCCATATACCTGTCTAATTGCCTTAAGGATTTCATCGTAATCTGAGGCGCTTGCAAGTCTTTCATCATCAAAGTTCAGGTAAGCAAAATTTACCCCCTCAAGCATTTGTATTGAAAAAACCGACTTTCCTGCCCTTCGAGGCCCTATAATCACTTTGATAAGGTTGCTCTGAAGACTTTTCCTTGCATTCTTAAGACCCTCTCTCGGAACATATCTTCCCCCAAGAAGTTCATCCCGTTCGATCTTTTGGCTTAAAACTATTTCCTTCATTGCATTCATTCAAGTGCACAAATATATAAAATTTTGTGCAGTATAACTTAATTATTGCCTAAAATATAACATTCTGAGGTTAATGTCAATCCTTTTATAGGTCTTTTTATAGATAAGGGAATGAACCGTATCGCCCGGAGAAATGAGGGAGGACGGCCCTCTCTTTTATTTGGAAGGTTTCGACCGGTGAACTACCGGCTGGGCTTTAGGCTCAGGAAAATCCCTTCGAACCACCCGGGGAGCCGCAGGGAGAGGTTGATTCCGAACGTCTTAAAGAGGAAAAACCGGAGAGAATCTTCTCGGGCTCCCATTCTCCGCAAAATGGACAGGCCACCGACTCCACTCCTTCATTGGGTTTTTGAATCTTCTCAAAAATTTCACCGCATTTTCGACATCGATATTCGTAGATAGGCATGCTTTACTCCCATTCAATCTATAAAATAAATGCCAAATTTCAAAATCCAAATATCAAATTAAATCCTAAGTTCAAATGTCGAGGAGTAAAATCTACACAAATTGAAATTTTGAAAATTGGAGTTTTGACATTCATTTGAAATTTGAACTTTGTCATTTGGGCTTGTCCAGAGTTAGCTCTGGACAACCTCATACCCTGCATCTGTAATCGCTTTTACAATCTGGCCGTTGGCAACGGTCTTTGTATTCTCAAATAGAACCTCTCCTTTTTCAAGGTTCACCTGAATTTTCTGAACTCCGTCCAATTGATTCAATGCTTTTGTCACAGACATCACGCAATGCTGACAGCTCATCCCCTTCACTTTCAAAGCAGTCATGATCTCCTCCTTCGGCTCATCTATAGCTTTAGACCCTTGCTCTCTAACCTCAACCTCATCCTTTTCCTCACTCCCAACCTTAACCTTTTCTTTATCCTCAACCTCAGCCTCAACCTTAGCCTTATTTTTCATCAGTTCATCATACCAAACCGTATGTCGCTCTTTCACATATTCTATATCCACCTCTCCTGTGAAGATCGATTTAGTTAGAGGCCGGTTGACCTTAAAGATCAAAGCGGCCAGATGAGCCATCACGCCAAGGAGAAAGAAGATGGTCGCAAAGGTATGGGTGAGGGTCATTGCCGTGATCAATCCCGGAGGCAGAAAGACTCCGGGCAGGTTTTTAATCACTTTTACAATTCCTGTGAGAACCAGGATCAATCCGACGCCGCCCAAATAGGCATACGCGAGTCGTTGTTCAGGAAGGTACTTATCCGATTTCGGCTCCTTACCAAATCCAAACATGCTTAAGAGGGTGACCAGGGAAGCCTTAAAATCTCCCTTTTGGGGAAGAAGCCCCTGGTGCCCCAGCCATCCATGGTAAATCGCATGAAAGACCATAATGGAGACAAAGATGATTCCTCCGAGATAATGAATTTTTAGATTGATGAAGAAGTCTCCTGCCCAGCCCAGACCCGGAATCTGGGTCACCATATACCTTTTATACATGGGAAGTTCCCCGAAACCTGAGAAGATCAGAATGAAGCCGGAGATGGCCAGAGCCCAGTGTTCGATCAACTCAATAGAGCTGTGTCGAAGAATTACCTTTTTATCCTCGCTGATCCTTTCCTTCATTACTTCTCCTCCTCCTTCTTCTCTCCCCTCCTGTGATAAATGGCAAGGCCGATTGCACCCAGCGCACTGATGAGGGGGGCGATGAGAAAACCTTTGGCCCATTCATTCACCTCACGAAGCGGGTTTAGAACCTTTCCCATCGTAAGATTCGATTTTGCCTCCTTCAATTTTGAATCGATCTTTTCAAAAGGGGTTTTACTCACATAGATCGTGGCGGTTCCGCCATTCTCTTTTTCTCCGTAGATGAAACCATTGACCTCCTTGGCTCTCTCCTGGGCGATCTTCAGGATTTCGTCCCTTCTTCCGAAATAGAGGGGCTTTTTTGCTCCCAGCCTCTTTTCACAGGCCTCCACGCAGGCCGGCATTTGCCCTTTTTTGATCCGGTCATGGCAGAGATCGCATTTATACATCACTCCGCCCCCGGCAGGGATGGGTTGAAGTTTGAGATAGAGTCCCACGCCGCTCTGCCTCTGAGGGATATGCCATGGGCAGACCGCTTTGCATTTGGCTCCTCCCATACAGAGGTCATGATTGATCACCACGGACCCATCCGAGTATTTATTCAGGGCGCCGAAGGGACAGAGATGAGCGCAGGGTGGGTTGTCGCAGTGCATACACCGTCGAGGGACGAAGATTTCCTCTCCTTCCATCTCGACTTTCTGCACCGTTGTCCAGTTATATGGGGTAAGCTGATGGATCACATCCCTCTTTCTCGACCAGTCGTCGTGGGTCTTCTGAGGCCAGAGGTCTTTGATCGGTTCGACAGGATTGGGAAACTTCTTCTCGTTCTCCCTCCGGCACGCCTCAACGCATTTGGGAACAGGCTCGTTCTTACATCCATCGCATTTGGTCAGATCGATCAAGGTAGCATAAGTTCCGGATTTCGCAGAGGCAGTCTCAACCATTCCCGTAGCACAGGCTGCGCCAATGGCCGTCACCATCGCCCCCTTCTTCAGAAAATTTCTCCTCGTCAAACCTCGTTTACTATCCATAAAAAGCTCCCTATTTTTTATTCCGCAATCCGCAATCCGAATTCCGCAATTGAATTACGCCCAGTCGATATACCTTGAGATGGCGGTTTGAAAGTCTTTCAGCGTCTCCTTCTGTTTCAGAACCGGTTCTTTTCGGCTCTCTTCGAGGCACTCCTCCATATAGGTCCGGATGATAGCTGTCCCCACCTTTTTGATGGCAGCCGTAGCAGCGGCCACCTGCGTCAGGATATCCGGGCAGGCAGCCCCCCCTTCCACCATTCTCTGAAGGCCCCGTATCTGCCCTTCGATTCTCTTCAATCTTAGCAGAACATCCTTCTTGGGTCGCTCGGTCTCCATACCCTACCTCCCTAAGGTATATCCCATAATAACCAGCAAACACAAATTTGTCAAGAAAATGGAATCAATTAACTGAAAGAAGATGAAATTATTTTTGGTTTTTCCGGCTTTTGCGTGGGCGCTTTCCCCCCTCTTAAGATTAAGAGGGGCTGAGGGGAGGTTATGAAATTCTTGCGAAATGACCCGACATGGAAGCAACGCCAGCGTGAGTTAAAGCGCAAACGGACCGAGAAGACTGGTCTCGACACACCTGCGGACCAGGTAACCCCTCCTCTCTCTCCCCCTTGTCTTGTGATTGCGACACGGTCTCCAAAGGGGAGGCAAAAGACAGGCCCCACTGAAATGCCCGAAGAACCTTATTATTAACGGCATCGCTCTCCTTAACATTCGCTTCAGGATTAGGAATCTTCGGACTGTTCTTCCTGTTACTCATCCCCGTGTAAAATGGCGATGGGTCCCTTCAGTGGCAATGGGGTGGCATAATAGCTCATGCTTATATCCCAGCAAATTAATCTTTCCTTTGATTGGCTGCCCTCTTTTTGAGTTTTTAAAACTACTTTCTCAGGATTGGTTCCGAATAGTAAGCAGTCACCATTTCGTTGCTATGGTCGGTGTCGGTCTGAATGCCGATGGCCGCCACCGGTAGAGGCTCCATTCCAAAGGCCATTTTAAAATCTTTTTGGACATTCCTTGTAAAATAGACCCACTGTCCTGCCTTGCCTTCGCCTGACTCCAGGACAAAAATTTTACAGTTCGTCTCTCCAGGATGGTCAAAGAGATGCCCTTTCGGGAGACGGGTTGCCCAGATATATTCAATTTTGAGTCCGGAAGGTTCTCCCTTTCCAATCCTCTTGAAAGGCCCCTCTTTCCCGAAGACGACCATCACCCGGGCCGCCGCATCGAAACGGTCTTTCCTTGTCTCAATGGCAGAGCGGACCACGTTTGAGACCTTCCATCCCCAGGCAAGGATAGGAAGGTTCCTCTCTTTTTCTCCTACAACTTTATAGAGAGAAGAGCGACTGCCCGCACTTTCCGCCTTGATGATTCCTTTGCCAGTTTTTGAGTATTGGGTGGGAGAGACGGAAAAATATTTCACCTCCCACCAGCCCTTAACCGGTGATTCAGGCTCTTCGGGTTTTTCCTGAGGAGAACCAAAGAAAGGGATTTGAGCGAAGATCAAAAAAAGGCCTAACGGAATCAATAGGAATTTCGTCATAGTAACTTTATACCATATTGCGAGGAGTTATGAAAATATTTTGACAGGGTTACGAGTGTCTCCTATAATTTCTTATCATCCTTTAAGACTTAAAAAGCAGGTCAGGTCAGTCAGTA
>VGSS01000084.1 GCA_016874935.1 Deltaproteobacteria bacterium
CCTTTACAAAAGGCTGACGCCCTGTCATCCCCCGAATGTCTTCTGTTAGGATGGGATTCAATAGATTTGTTCTGGCATCATAGAGGTATAGACCTTTAGGTAGTTTTATATTGTTTTTAGCAACATTATACTGCACTGCAAAAATATAATAACTGAAAAAACTAATCGACCGTCCGGGTCAGGGCTATCCGTTGTGAAATGCGGATTGTAATATACAAAATTTTTAAACTTTTTGGAAGTGAAAATTTCAAGAAGAATTTTGGAAAAGCACCTCTGCAAATGGTGACCTATCTTACGATTTTAAGGATTTGTCGAGGAAGAGGATATCGATTCCCTTAACCCGCTCAAAAACTTTATCGTTGGTTAAGAAGCCAGTTGCTCTATTGAAACAACCTCAATTTTCTGATACACTATGCTCAACATGAACGATATCGACCAACTGTTGCCCAAAGAAATCCGCACCTTCATCCGATAGGGAAAGTGGGACAAACCCACCGCAGGATTTGCCATGGGCTATGCTCAGGCCAACCTCGTCATCCTTCCAGAGAGATATGCGTTTGACTTCCTTCTCTTCTGCCAGAGGAATCCTAAACCCTGTCCACTGCTTGAGGTCTTGGAGCCAGGGAAATTTCGGACAGATATTCCCTGTTACAACATCTATCGAAAAGGCAAGCTGGAAACCACCGTCAAAGAGATCAAAAATATCTGGAAGCCTGATTTTGTGACCTTCCTTCTAGGTTGCAGTTTTTCTTTTGAGGAGGCATTGCTCCGGGCAAAGATTCCTGTCCGGCATATCGAAGAGAATAAGAATGTCCCGATGTTCATCTCAAGTATCGCCTGCAAGTCCGCAGGCGTTTTTCTCGGACCCATGGTGGTGACCATGAGGCCCATTCCTTCGGATAAGGTGAGTCGGGCGGTTCAGATCACGTCCCGTTATGTCTCGGTTCATGGGGCCCCTGTTCATATCGGTGATCCTTCAAAGATTGGAATTAGAAATCTGAACAAACCGGACTTCGGAGATCCGGTGACGATTCAGAGAGGTGAAGTTCCGGTCTTCTGGGCTTGCGGGGTTACGCCGCAGGCCGTTGTGATGAAGGCCAAACCCGACCTTTGCATCACCCACACCCCCGGACATATGTTTATCTCTGATCTGCTCAATGAGGAGTTAGCAGCCCTTTAATTATTCAAAAATGTATTCATCCTTCCCCTTGCGGCCTCCTGTCGAATGTTTATGACATAAGTCCGTTCACCCTTCGAGAGCCTCAGGGCGAACGGCGAACTTTGGCACAGTTTCTTAAAAAAAAAGAGGAGAAAAGATTGGAAATAAATTTCGGTTATCGGGTATAATTTCCCCTGTTTAGTTCCAACCATCCATATCTCAACAGAAGGAGTTTTAAATGGATAAGAACGAAATTTATGAGAAGCATAAAAAATATTTAGCCCCTTGTGTGAGCCATTACTATAAAGAGCCTGTGGTTTTTGATAGAGGAAAGGGAAAGTATCTCTATGACATCGATGGGAAGGAGTATCTCGATTTCTTTGGGGGGATTGTCACGATCAGCGTTGGCCATTGTGATGAGGAGATCACTGAAAAAACCTGTGAGCAGATGAGGAGGCTTCAGCATACCTCAACCCTTTATCCCACCCTTCCCGCTATCTCCCTTGCAGAGAAACTGGCGCAGATCACCCCGGGGAGATTGCAGAAGTCCTTCTTCACCAGCAGTGGAACCGAAGCGGTTGAGACCGCGGTCCTCATCGCCCAGCTCTATACGAAAAGCAATGAAGTCATTGCCCTTCGGCATTGCTACAGCGGATCATCCCTTCTGACGATGAACATCACCGGACATCAGAAATGGCGTCTTGGTGGAAGTCTAATCCCGGGCATCAAACATGCCCATAATGCCTACTGCTTCCGGTGTGCTTTCGGAAAAGAGTATCCCGATTGCGATCTTGAATGTGCGAAGGATGTGAAGGAATTGATTGAAACAACAACCTCGGGCCAGCCTGCCGCCTTCATCGCCGAACCCATTCAGGGTGTGGGAGGATTCATAACTCCGCCAAAGGAATATTTCAAGGAGGTCGTCTCCATTGTGAAAAGGTGCGGAGGACTCTTCATCTGTGATGAAGTTCAGACCGGCTGGGGACGAACCGGCGGAAGGATGTTCGGGATCGAACACTGGGGGGTGGAGCCGGATATCATGGTCATGGCAAAAGGGGCGGCCAATGGCTCCCCTGTTGGAATCACCATTGCGACGCCAGAGGCAGCAGATGGTCTGAAAGGCTCTCACCTCTCTACTTTTGGAGGAAATCCAGTGACCGCCACAGCGGTTCTTGCAACGATTGAAGCGATCGAAAAGAGGAGACTGGTTCAGAATGCCGAGCAGATAGGTTATTTCTTAAGAGACCGGCTGGAAGGGTTGAAAGAGAAGTTCAAAATCATCGGTGAGGTCAGGGGGAAAGGTTTGATCCAGGGCATGGAGATTGTCAAAGAAGGAAAAGAACCTGCTCCGGATCTGGTCAATGAGATCTTTGAAGGGACAAAGAAAGAAGGGCTTCTCGTCGGCCGGGGCGGCCTCTACGGAAATGTCATAAGGATCACACCGCCATTGACAATTGAAAAAGGTGAGATTATTAAAGCGGCTCAGATTCTGGATCGGGTTTTAGAGAAGGTTATTTAGAGAGCTCTTAAAAACTTTTTAAGGCTCTCTAAGATTACATAGATTTTTGGAGAAGATTTCAGAGATGTTTATGGGGTTTGACAATTGAAGGGTATTTGGATAGTATTTTGAAATCAGAGGGATCAAAGAAGCTTAGATTTAAATTTAATAAGTGGAGGAAGAGAGATGAAGAAATTTCTTTTGATGAGTTTGATTGGTCTTGCTTTTGTCCTTTCTACAGCAGCCATCTATGCGCAGCCCAAGCCGGTCTCCGGCGGGTCGCTTGTTGTTGCTCAGGGCGTTGAGCCTCCTGGACTGGATCCCACCATTGACACCTCGGCAGCCATCCCAAGAGTGGTCTATGGCAATGTGCTTGAAGGTCTGGTCAGGATTGACCGGAATGGAAAGATCATTCTATCGTTAGCGAGCAAATATACGATCTCCAAAGATGGAAAGGAGTATACCTTCTCATTGAAGAAGGGTGTCAAGTTTCATGATAGAAAAGCGTTTGATGCGGAGGATGTAAAGTTCACCTTCGGAAGATTGATGGATCCCCAGATCACCATTCCCAACCGGAGATATTATCAGGACATTGAGACGATCGAGGTCGTGGATCCCCATACTATTAAGTTTAAACTGAAGAATGTCAACTCAAAGTTTCTTTTCAACCTGGCCAGACCCGACTCCATCATCATCCACAAAGAGGCAGCAGACAAACTGAAGACCGCGCCGGTGGGAACCGGGCCTTTTAAGTTCGTGGAATGGGTCAGGGGAGACCGGATTCTTCTGGAAAAGTTTGCGGCTTATCACAGGAAAGGGTTTCCTTACCTCGATAAAGTGACCTTCAAATTCATCGGAGATCCGAGCGCCCAGATCGCAAGCCTTCGAGCAGGGGATATTGATGTAATCGGTTACGATGTGAGTCCGGAGAATGCGCTTCTGCTGGAGAAGGATCCAAAGTTCAAGGTTCTCAATGGTTATACAACAACCGAAGTGATTCTCTCCACCAACCAGACCAGAAAGCCTTTCAATGATGTCCGCGTGCGCAGAGCCATGGCTCATGCCATTGACCGGTCAGCCCTGATCAAGGGAGCGATGTCAGGTTATGGGATGCCTATTGGAAGCCACATGGACCCGGGCAACCCCTACTACATTGATCTGACCTCAGTTTATCCTTACAATCCAGAGAAGGCAAAGCAACTGCTTGCTGAGGCAGGATATCCCAATGGATTTGAAGCTGTGATTAAACTGCCAGAGCGCTTTGCCTATGCAAAACGTTCTGGGGAGATCATTGCGGATATGCTTTCGAAGGTGGGTATCCAGTTAAGGATTGAACTTACGGAATGGGGGCAGTGGATTGACCGGGTTTTTCGGAATGCCGATTTTGATCTTACCGTAATCGGTCACTCCGAGCCGTTTGACATTGACATCTATGCCAATCCAAAATACTACTTCCGCTACAATAACCCGAAATTCCAGGAAACACTCAAAAAGGCCGAGATGGAACCGAATGAAAAGAAGCGGAAGGAATTCTATGCTGAGTGTCAGAAGATGATCACGGAGGATGCGGTCAACGGATTCTTATTTGTCATGCCAAGCCTTCCCACGATGAAGAAAGAGGTGATGAACTGGTGGAAGGACTACCCCATGACCGCCCAGGATGTAACAGAGGTATGGATACAGAAGTGAACCATTTCGGATTTTAGATTGCGGATTGCGGATTTGGAGAATCAAAATCTAAAATCGAGAAGTTCAAATATTAGATTGGCCTGGGGTTATTTTTATGATGACTTCAGGCCTTTTCTTTCTTCAACATAACATGGCAACCTACCTCATCAAACGAACCTTGATCTTGATCGTCACTCTTCTGCTTGTCTCGATGGTCATCTTCGCCATTCTCATGGTCATTCCGGGCGATCCGGCCCAGATCATTTTAGGGATTAACGCAACCCCTGAGTCTCTCCGCAATTTAAGACAGCAGATGGGACTGGATCGTCCTGTGGTCATTCAATACCTCCATTACATGAAGCATCTGGCCATGGGAGACCTTGGCAAATCCATCACCTATGATGTTTCAATCGCCTCACTCATCTTTTCTCGTCTTCAAGTAACAGTTCCACTGACGATTTTGGCATTGGCTTTTGCCGTTTTTATCTCCATCCCGATGGGAATTTACTCCTCACTCCATCGAAACCGGTTTGGAGACTACGGAGTTATGGTCTTCTCACAGATCGGGTTGGCTGTGCCTGCATTCTGGGCAGGTATTCTCCTGATCCTTCTCTTTGCTGTCACACTTCGGTGGCTGCCTGCAGGGGGATTCCATGCCTGGCAGACCGACCCACTCAAGGCCTTCTTCTCATTGCTTCTTCCCGCTTTTTCACTTGGTTTTGTGAGGGCGGCTGTGCTGACCCGGATGACCCGATCCTCCATGCTTGAGGTGCTTGGTGAGGATTACATTCGAACAGCCCGAAGCAAAGGACTTTCGAAACGGAAAGTGGTTTATAAACACGCCTTCCGGAATGCGATCATTCCAGTAGTTACCATCATTGGGCTTCAGGCGGGTGATCTATTAGCCGGAGCCATCATCATTGAGAATGTCTTTCATCTTCCCGGAGTGGGGAGATTGGTCTTTGAGGCGATTGGCCAGAGAGATCTCCCCGTGATTCAGGGTGTGGTCCTTTTGATTGCCATGGTGATCGTGGTGATCAATTTTGTTATTGATGTCGCGTATCGGTATCTCGATCCAAGGATACGGTATGAGTGACCCCCTCAACCTATTCTGTGGGGAAAGGGGATTGGGAAAAAACAGATGAGCCTTCGCCGTCCATTTCGAAACATAAATTTCACGATCGGGTTTTTGATTACCCTGGCGATTCTTCTGACGGCCTTTCTCAGCATGGTCTACACGCCGTATAATCCCAACCGGATGAATCTCTCCGAACGGTTTCAGGCTCCGAATCAACATCACTGGCTGGGAACAGATCAATACGGAAGGGACATCCTCAGCCGTGTGATGAAAGGGTCCATCAACTCGATTGTGGTGGGTCTGGTTGCTGTTTCGATCGGCCTGGTCTTTGGCGTTCTTCTCGGGTCTCTGGCCGCCTTCTACAAAAGATGGGTGGATGAAGTGATTATGAGAGTTTCGGATGTGCTCTATGGGTTTCCAGCGGTGCTTAGTGCGATTCTCATCACTTCTATCTTAGGGCCCGGCGTCATCAATAGCATGATTGCTATAGGGATCTTTAACATCCCCATCTTTGCGAGGTTGACCCGTGCCACCTCTCTTTCAATCTGGGAGAGAGATTATGTGACCTCAGCCAGAGCCATTGGCAGAAGCGATGTGGGGATCGTCTGGAAATACATCCTTCCCAATATCCTCTCCCCCCTCATCGTTCAGGGCACGGTCCAGTTTGCCGTCGCCATCCTGGCCGAGGCAGGCTTGAGCTATCTGGGGTTGGGGACTCAGCCTCCCCATGCGAGCTGGGGAAGGATGCTCAACGAGGCCCAGACCTTTATGGGAACCTCTTCCTACCTTGCCATCTTTCCGGGATGCGCCATCGCTTTGGCTGTTTTGGGATTTAATCTCCTCGGAGATGGATTGAGAGATATGCTCGACCCGAAGCTCTCAAGATGGGTGGGGAGATAAGGGGATAGGGAGATGGGGAGATAAGGAGCTTTGGTATTCACCCTATCCCCCTATCTCCCCATCACCCCATCATTGAGTCATCAGATAGCGGAGGAGCCTTTGAAGATCGATCAAGTAATTAAAGGGATCAAAAGAGACGAACTGCTCAAACTCACACAGGAACTTATCCGGGTTCCGAGCGTCAGGTGTGAAGACCGGGGAGGAGAGGGGAAAGTGGCCCTCTTCGTTGCCCGTCACCTCGAGGAGATGGGACTCGATGTAGTCGTTGAAGAGGTGGAACCCGGTTCTCCGAATGTCATCGGAATCCTTCAGGGCCAGGGGGAGGGTTCCTGCCTGATGTTCGAGTGCCACACCGATGTCGTAACAGAGGGCGATCCTTCGGAATGGAAATATGATCCCTATGAAGGGAAACTCATAGGGAATCGGATTTACGGAAGAGGGGCATGTGATACAAAGGGAAATTTAGCGGCGGCCCTAAAAGCCGTGGAAGCGATCTGTCGATCGGGCGTCCCTTTCAAGGGCAAGATTCTTCTGGGCATTCTTGTTGATGAAGAAGGGCTGATGAGAGGGGTGAAACATTTTATCCGTCATGGGTGGGCCAACCATGTGAATGCAGCCATCATCTGTGAGCCGGTGGACAATCATCTCTGCATCACGCAGAAGGGAGCGCTTCGCGTTGAATTGATCACCACAGGGAAGATGAGCCACGGAGCCATGCCCCTGGCCGGTTTCAACCCCATCCCTCCGATGGTGTCCATCCTTCAAAAGATTAAACATCTCGAAGAAGAGGAGATCGAAAGGCTTGGAAAAGATTCGTTCCTGGGATACCCCAGCATCACTCCCACCGTGCTTCAGGCTCCTGTGAAGGGCGAGCCCCAACTCAATGTCGTCCCCTACCAGTGCAGGGCGCTGCTTGACATACGGACTATTCCAGGCCAATCTCACGAGGCGCTCAAGAAACAGTTAGAGGATATTCTGAAAGAGGAGGAAAGAGTGGTCTGCGAAAGCCTTAGGTCAGGTTCTTTAAGAGAGATCCGGGAAATACTTGAGAAGGGGCTCTCAAAGGGCATCTCTTTTGAGGCCCAACTCAACATTTTTGAGGACCGTCCTTGGACCAAGACTTCAAAGGAGGAGCCGATTGTTCAGGCGGTTGCAAAAGCCTATCAATCTATCACCGGAGGGGAGCCGGTTTACGATGGTGTGCCTGGCGCGACGGATGGCACATTTCTTACGGCGTGGGCTGGGATTCCGATCGTCACCATCGGTGCTGGGAAGCGGATGGTTCCTCACCAGAAAGATGAATGGGTTTCAATAGAAGACCTTTGTCTCACTGCAAAACTTTATGCGGCCAGCGCCCTCGAATTTCTGACCAGATGATGGTTTAATAGAAACGCATTAAATAAGATGCTGAACCAAGTTCAGCATGACAAGCAAAAGTATGTCATTCCGAACCATGTCCTGAACTTGATTCAGGATCTGTCTTATTTCGGAATCTCGAATTTGGGCATGAAGAGATAAATTGCATTTGTATTAATGTCCTATCTTATTTAAGGAGAAAGCAAAGATGGCGTCCAAGTTTTTCAGCGAAAGAAACTTAAGATTTTTACTTTACGAAGTTTTTGATATCGAGACCTTAACCCAATACGATCTCTACAAAGAATACGATGCCAAAACCTTTGATATGGTTTTAAAGGCAGCCATGGAATTGGCTCAGGGGCTTCTCTGGCCCATTTTCCAGGAAATGGATCAGAATCCACCGGAATTCGTCGGTGATCGGATTAAGGTTCATCCTTCGGTTAGAAAGTTTTTAGAAGAATGCGGCCAGGGAGGCTGGATCGGCTCCCGTATGCCCTATGAATGGGGAGGCCAGCAGCTTCCACAGATGATCGCCCATGGATGTGAATTCGTCTTTGCCGCAGCCAACTATTCTGCTTCGGTCTATCCTGGTTTGACCTCAGGGGCAGCTCATCTCATTTTAAGCTTTGGGAATGAGGAGATGAAAAAGACCTATCTTCCCAAAATGCTTTCCGGAAAATGGCAGGGGACCATGGCCCTGACAGAACCTGAGGCTGGGAGTTCCCTCTCTGACATAACGACTGAAGCAGAACCCACGGATAAGGGTTACTATAAAATCAGAGGTCAAAAAATATTTATCTCGGCCGGAGATCACGATGCTGTCGAAAACGTGGTTCATCTTCTCTTGGCCAAGATCAAAGGCGCTCCTGCTGGTGTCAAGGGGATCTCCCTCTTTGTGGTTCCGAAGAGACGGTCGGATGAGAAAGGCCAGTTGGTTGATAACGATGTCGTCACCTCGGGGATCTTTCATAAATTGGGTTATCGAGGATCTCCCATTGTCCAACTGAGCCTCGGAGATAACAACAACTGCCGCGGTTATCTGGTAGGGGAGCCTCATCAGGGGCTCCTTCAAATGTTTCAGATGATGAATGAGGCACGAATTGGAGTGGGGATCGGAGCCACAGCCATTGCCTCGGCGGCTTACTACGCCGCCTTAGATTATTCAAAGAAACGACTACAGGGAAGAAGACTGTCAACCAAGGATCCTGCTGTTCCACAGGTTCCTATCATCGAACACCCAGATGTGAAGCGCATGCTGCTCTTCCAGCGCTCCGTTGTGGAAGGGGCTCTTTCCCTCCTGATGCAATGCGGTAAATATGCTGACCTTGCAACTGTTCTCATTGGAGAAGAGAAGGAGAAGAATGAGCTTCTCTTAGACCTTTTGACTCCGGTTGCAAAAACCTACCCGTCGGAAATGGGTCAGCTTGCAGTCAGCCAGGGATTACAATGTTTGGGTGGATCTGGCTACTGTGATGACTACCCATTGGAGCAGCATTACCGCGATATGCGGATTCATCCGATTCATGAGGGAACCACGGGCATTCACGGATTGGATCTCTTGGGCCGAAAGGTCATGATGAAGGGCGGGAAGGCTTTTAAACTCTATCTGGAGGAAGTAGAGAAAACCTTATACGAAGCGGAAAAATTCGAACCGCTTCAGTCGTATACGCATAAACTTAAAGATTCATTGGCACTGCTTCAAAAAGTGACTTCCTATCTGATGGGGGTCAGGGAGAAAGGAAATCCTGAGATCTTTTTAGCGGATGCAACCCTCTACTTGGAGCTCTTTGGAATCATCTGTATAGCCTGGCAATGGATTGTCCAGGCCACGGTTGTGGTGAAAGCCCTGAGGAATAGCCCGGGGGAGACAGAAGCCAATTTTTATAACGGCAAACTCTTTGCCTTTCGTTATTTCTTTGAGTATGAACTTCCGAAGATCGAAGGGTTGGCAAAGCGTTTGATGAACAGCGATGGGTTGACCGTTGACATCAAGCCTGAATATTTTTCAGATTGATGAATTCCCCAGCCTATTTAATGCTTTCTTCCCACCCCAACTTTTCTTCGGTTTTAAATCTATCATGGGTTTGATTCCAATCTCTCCCTTTTCAATTAAAGCGATCCAGTCAAGAAAGTCGGCGATGAGGAAGCCTCTCGTCATTTAACTTGCTACTGCGTACTCAACAGCCCTTGGATTTTCCATTCGCTTGGAGGCGTCCAAAATCTCTAAACCCACAATATTGCCATCCTTATCATAGTCAAGAATCACCCCAGGCTTTTCTTCATCGCTCTCTTCTATGGGCACATTACTGAATACGATGCGAAGCACATCCACCTCGGGATCATAAGTCACTTTCATGTGGTCCTCCAATATTTACTGATTTTGCTCGTTCGGTAGGCTGTGATGACGACAGCCGGATCGACTGAATCATTTACAATAGCCCTTAGTAAAAAAACCTTGCCTTGGCCGAAATCAACCTGTGACTGATACGCCTTCTTCTCACAAATTGTTGGCACTCTTGTCCAAAATAGGTTTTTAAAAAGCTCGTATTTTGGACAGCAAAATGCTTATGAAGGTGCGGGGATCCCTTGAATCCTTTGAATAAACCCCATTTAAAAGCATTTTGTGGCTATAAAATGTTCTTGTCGGCCCATTATCTTGGACAGCAAAATGAAGCATCTTAAAAAAGAAAAGCGGAACCTGGTTTTTAAAAGCCGCAAAACTTGTCCAAAAAGCTAATAATTTCAAGGGGTACCTTCAAATATTCAGGTTATTTTGGACAGCAATGAATTGTTGGTGAATTCTTTGGCCATTTCACCTTTTCCCTCAATTATTCCACCAAGACCCCCAAAAATTAACTCCCCCTAAGAGTATATAACGTTGTTCTCTTCTTACACTTTTTTTTAACCACCCCCACTTTCCAATTTTTCTGGGGTGTTTTTTTCATGCCATCAACCATGACCAGCGCACCCTTCGACAGGCTCAATGTGAACGGCGGATTGCAATGTCCTGTTCCATTACTTATGCATAGGTCATTAATCGACTGTAGAGCAGAGTTTATCAGATTGGGGGAAAAAATCAACGGGGAAGAAAGATCGGGTGGGTGACTAATCTTCGGGGGGGCCTGGTGATCCAGCCCCTCTTTCTTCCTCCATAGCCTCATCCACCATTTGATCTACATCCTCCCCCATATCTTCGCCCAGTTCCTTGCCCATTTTTTTCATCCATTTAGCCATGCTCTTCGGGTCGTTCTCGTCGATGCCTCCCCATTTCGATGGATCGGCCAGGCTCTCCATCCGGCTCTCCTCGGAGCGGATGACCCTCACCCTGGAGAGGACTCTCGTCATCTTTTTACTGTTGCACCGTTTGCATTGAGGCACAAATTTCTCGTCGGTCCGGATCAGAAGGAACTCGGAGGTCTTTCCGCATGCTTCGCAACGATACTCATAGATGGGCATATCGCTTGCTCCCCTTTATGACAAAGTAATAGAAATACAAGAGGTTGATTACCCCCATGAGAGAGAGGCAAAGAAACATAACCGTGTAGTTCGTCAGGTGGAGGACAATTCCCATGACTACGGAGCCTATGCCGATCCCAAAATCAGAAAGCGCCATATAGGTTCCTATGGCTGGTCCTCTTGTGGAACCGGCAAGATCGATGGAATAGGCCACCAGCGTGGGATAGTAGAACGCGTTTCCCATCCCCCAGATCACAGCCACGAGGATGAACAAGGGCAAAGAGGAAGAGAAGGCTAAGATGGCCATTGCAATGGTCTGGGCAACCATACAGGGAAGAAGCACCTTTTCCCTCGCATAGAGGTCCAGAATCTTTCCGCCCAGGCCGCGGCCCAGGATGAGGGTGATGGCCACCGCCGCAAAAAAGAGGCCAGAATTGGCAACGCCGTGATGGAGCGCATAGAGAGAGAAAAAGGCCATCACCGCGCCCCATACGAAACTCCCCAGGAAAGCCATGATCCCGGCAGGAAGGGCTCCCCGGCTCAGGAGGGGTTGCTTCGACAACGGTTTTTCTACCGGATCCATATCCAGCCCTTTTAATTGCAGGGAGATGAAGAGAGCCGCCAGCGATAGACCCGCGCAGACCAGAAAGAGAATAGGAAAGTCGAAATGGTTGATAACGGCCATTCCCAGAGAGGGAGCAAGGGCAAAGGCGATATTGATGGCGAGATAGAAGAAGCTGAGGCTCTGCCCCCGATGGGCCGATGGACTGATCCGCGCAACCAGTGTGAAAGAGGCTGTTGCAAAGAGCGCCAATCCAATTCCCTGTAATATACGGACGATCAAAAAGGGCCAGAAGGGTTTTGCTATGAGGTAAGCCGCCGAGGAGAGGGAGAAGAGAAGGGCTCCTGCGATCATGAAGTTTCTCTCCTGGATCCTGAGAAGAGCTCTTCCCACAAAAGGCCTCAGGACAAGCGAGGAGACGCTGAGCGCTCCGATCAGGACGCCAATTCCCGCCTCTGTCATTTCCAATCTGGAGAGGTAGATGGGAAGGGTGGGGATGAGCGTAAAGAAGACAGAGGAGAAAGCAACCTGAGCAAAGAAGCTGAGAATAAAATCACGCGTCCATATCTTCGGTACGGCCATAGGATTCTATCTTATTGGATAAAAAAGTCCGTGTAAACCCCGTTGAGAAGTACGTTATCAAAACCAACTCCTTTGGTTTATAATGAAAAATTTCTAATGATGCAAGCAGCGGGGTTTTCTGACGGGGTAAAGAGCGACACCCCTACGAATCTGTGATTCAGACAGTAGACCAAAGACTTCAGACAATAGACTGAAGGCTGGAAATGGCAAGAGATTACATAAAAACAAAGGCATGGCGGTTGGAAGTTTTGAGAACACTTCCGCGTAGCGCAGGCGCTTGCGCCGCGTGAAGGGTTCATTTCTTATATAGAAAAGTCTGGGGCCTAAAGTCTGTAGTCCAGTGGCTGAATTGTTGTCACCCAAGAATAACCTATTGACAGGGGTTTGATTTCTATTGATAATCCAATGGAGTTTGAAAAATAATGGATTGGAAGGAGTCTCATTTATGGCAAATCCGGAGAAGGTCATCTTAAAAATTATCTCAGTGAAGGGAAGCTGTGCGGCCGGACATCAGGCGGACCAGGAGTTTGATCTGAGCAAAGACTTTGTCCTGGGCGTATCCGGAGATCCTCGGGCCATCTGCCCTTCTGCATTTAATGCCGTCTTTCCCTCGTGGCGGGTGCTCCGGCATGGAGGGGAATTCCCATGGGAAGAGGACCGGGACAAAACCACCATCGCCTGCCCCGATCCAATCAACCCCGTCGTGATGGAACTTCGGAGAATTAAAGGATAGAGGGAATTTAAGTTCACTCTCCATCCATCCTGTTGATAAGGAGGCATTAAGAAGATGAAGTTTAAGACCCTTCTGTTCGATGTCAAAAATCATGTAGCTCACATCACCCTGAACCGGCCGGAGGCGCTTAATGCGATCAACCTTGAATGGTCGAGAGACCTGATGCATGCCATCCTGCAATGCGATGAAGATCCTGCGGTCAGGGCGGTCGTGATCAGCGGTGCGGGAAACCATTTCTGCGCCGGAGGAGACCTCAAGTCTTTCACCTCGCAGGGCACGGACCTGCCTTTACATATTAAGGAGGTGACCACCTATCTTCATGCCGCCATCTCCCGTATGGTGCGCATGAATGCGCCTGTGATTGCGGCGGTCCATGGCTATGCGGTGGGGGCTGGAATGAGCCTTGCCCTTGCCTGTGACATCGTTCTGGCGGCCCGGTCCGCCCGTTTCAGCGTCGCCTATACGCGCGTGGGGCTGACACCCGATGGGAGCATGTCCTATTTTCTTCCCCGCACCGTCGGTCTCAAGAAGGCCATTGAGTTGACCTTAACGAACCGGATGCTGACCGCCGAGGAAGCGTTTGGATTGGGGATCGTCACACAAGTCGTCCCGGGTGAAGAATTGCTGGCCCAGGCAAACCAGTTGGCCGTGCAGCTTGCCTCAGGCCCTTCGAAATCGTTTGGGGCCGCAAAACGGCTGATGAAAACGGGTTGGAATGAAACGCTGGAGACGCAGATGGAGAATGAAAGTCAGGCGATTGCGAATATCACCCGCACTTCGGACACTAAGGAGGGCATCGCCGCCTTCGTCGAAAAGAGAACGCCGAAGTTTAAAGGAGAATGATTAAGAAGCACCAAATCACAGGCGATAACTCCCCCTCTCCCCCTCTTAGGTTAAGAGGGGGTTGGGGGGCGTTATGATATTGGAAATTGGAATTTCATCGAGATACCCTTGAACTTCTGTGAGGTATCATTTATAAAGTGTCCATTTCTCATAAGAAAGGTTGAGTTATGCAGCGTGAGGTCATCAAAGCGAACATCGTTGTCTTCATTGCCAG
>VGSS01000085.1 GCA_016874935.1 Deltaproteobacteria bacterium
TCCCATTCATGCCTATTCAGTGGTGATCGCCGGAGGGGATCTGCGCTCAGTTCCCCTGTCGGGCGAGGGCGACTTCTTTGAAAGGCTGCTGACGGCGACGAAGCAGACCTGGCCTCACCCGAAGATGCTGATCGTCAGCTTTCCACACAACCCAACGACGAAGGTGGTTGATCTCGATTTTTTCGAGAGACTGGTGAAGTTCGCAAAGGATCATCGGCTGATGGTCGTTCACGACCTGGCGTATGCGGATATTGTTTTTGACGGATACCGGGCACCAAGCCTTTTACAGGTGAAAGGAGCCAAGGATATCGGAGTGGAGTTCTTCTCCCTTTCAAAGAGTTACAACATGGCCGGCTGGCGGGTCGGATTTGCTGTCGGAAATCAACAGATGATTACCGCATTGGCCAGGTTGAAGAGTTATTTTGACTATGGCACCTTTCAACCGATTCAGATTGCAGCCATCATTGCGCTCAATGAAGATCAGACCTGCGTTCGAGAGATCGCAGAGGTTTACCAAAGGAGGAGGGATACCCTCATTCATGGACTTAAGCGTGTGGGCTGGGAAATCGAGAAACCGAAGGGAACAATGTTCGTCTGGGCTGAGATCCCAAAACAATTTAAAAAGTTGGGATCCCTCGACTTTACAAAATTTCTCTTAAGAGAAGGCAAGGTGGCTGTCTCTCCGGGAATCGGTTTCGGTGAGTATGGAGAGGGATTTGTCAGATTTGCCCTGGTGGAGAATGATCCGAGAATCAAACAGGCGGTCAAGGGAATTCAGAAAGCGCTGAAATAAGGCTGATGAAAATAAATTCTAAACATAATAACCAAGCTCCAAACATCAATAACCAAATAAACTCCAATAACCAATAACCAAAATATTTACCTTTTGGTGATTGGTTATTGGGTATTATCTGGTTATTGGAATTTGGTTATTGGTTATTTGGGACTGATATATTGAGAATGAATTGATCAGATCAAAAGGGAAGGGTGACATGAAAGAAATAAAGGTTGGATTGATTGGGTTTGGGACAGTGGGAGCCGGTGTGGTGAAGATTCTCCAGAAAAATTCGAAACTCATCGAGAACAGAATGGGCGCAAAGGTGATCCTGAAAAGGGTCGCCGATGTGGACCTAAAAACGGATCGCGGGGTGAAATTGAGGCCCGGAGTCCTCACACAGAAGGCAGAAGAGGTGATCAAGGATCCGGAAATTAATATCGTCATGGAGCTCATCGGGGGTATCGAGCCGGCCAAAACCTTTATTCTTCAGGCGATCCGTAATCGAAAACATATCGTCACAGCCAACAAGGCCCTTCTTGCTCTTCACGGCGACGAGATCTTCAGAGCGGCCTACCAATTTGGGGTGGATGTCAACTTCGAGGCTTCGGTCGGAGGAGGCATTCCTCTCATCCGTTCGATCAAAGAGGGATTGGTGGCGAACCGTATCCAATCCATCTTCGGGATTCTCAATGGGACATCGAACTATGTCCTTTCAAAGATGACAGACGAAGGAAAAGGGTTTAAAGAGGTCCTTAAAGAAGCTCAGCAGAAAGGATATGCCGAAGCAGACCCGACCTATGATATCGAGGGCATTGATGCAGCCCACAAGCTCACCATCCTTATCCGACTGGCTTTCGGGGCGGCCATCCAGTTTAAAGATGTCTTTATTGGAGGGATTTCCGAAATCACGCCCGTCGATATTCAATTCGGTCAGGAATTCGGATACCGGATTAAACTCCTGGCCATTGCGAAAGTGGATGGTGGGAAAATTGAGGCTCGTGTTCACCCCACAATGATACCCGAGAAACATCTTCTCTCAACGGTGGGAGGAGTTTTTAATGCCATCTACATTAAGGGTGATGCCGTAGGGCCGACTCTCTTCTATGGACAGGGGGCCGGACAGATGCCCACCGGAAGCGCTGTGGTGGGCGATCTGGTAGAACTGGGCAGGAATCATCTCATACGCGCCGGCGGACGCCGTGTCCCTCTTCTGTCCTATCAACCCTCTTCCATTGCAAAGGTTCCATTGAAGAAGATGGAGGATGTGGTGATGCCCTTCTATATGCGATTTTCCGCATTGGACAGGCCTGGAGTCCTCTCGAAGATTTCAGGGATTCTGGGAAAAAATGACATCAGCATTGCCGCCGTCATCCAGAAGGGAAGGCAGATCAGAGGCGCTGTGCCTTTGGTCCTGATGACTCATGAAGCGAAGGAGAAAAACGTCCATCAGGCATTGAAAGAGATTGATCGGTTGGGCGTGATCCTTGGAAAAACAATGGTCATCCGCATGGAGAATGAACTCGAATAATTGCCGAATGCGGATTGCGGATTGCGGAATGAAAATCCGAAATCCGAATTCCGAAATCCGAAATGGGGGGAAGTAATGTGGCGTGGAGTGATCAGGGAGTATTGGGATTTTTTGCCGGTGATGAAGGAAGAGAATGTTATTACCCTCTTAGAGGGGAATACGCCTCTTATTCCATCTTTCCGGATCAGCAAAGAGATCCTCTCCGGAGTCGGACTCTTTTTTAAGTATGAAGGCCTCAACCCAACCGGCTCGTTCAAAGACCGGGGGATGACCGTTGCAGTTTCCATGGCAAAGGAGAATGGTTCAAAGGCGGTGATCTGCGCCTCCACAGGGAATACCTCTGCCTCGGCGGCTGCCTATGCGTCAAGGGCGGGAATGAAAGCTTATGTACTCATCCCTGAAGGGAAGATCGCTCTGGGAAAGTTGTCTCAAGCCATGGCCCATGGCGCCCGGGTGATTCAGATCGAAGGGAATTTTGACGAGGCCCTTCACATTGTGAGGGAGATCTCCGAGACCGAACCAATCACCCTGGTCAACTCCCTCAACCCCTTTCGGATCGAAGGTCAGAAGACAGCGGCTTTTGAGGTGATCGATCATCTTGGATTTACGCCATCCTATCACTGCCTTCCCGTAGGAAATGCCGGCAATATCACTGCCTACTGGAAAGGGTATAAAGAATACTGGGAGAAGGGCAGGGTCGAAACACTCCCGAAAATGTTAGGGTTTCAGGCAGAGGGATCGGCGCCCATTGTGAGAGGGAGGATGGTGGAGAAACCGGAGACGATTGCCACCGCCATCCGGATCGGCAATCCTGCAAGCTGGAGGCAGGCAGAGGCGGCCCGTGATGAATCGGGCGGTTTGATCGATATGGTGAGCGATGAGGAGATACTTCAAGCCTATCAGATGCTGGCCGGTTTGGAGGGAATCTTCTGCGAACCTGCCTCAGCGGCCTCTCTGGCAGGAGTGATCAAGCTGAATCGAAAGGGATTTTTTAAGAAGGATGATGTCGTCGTTTTAACGATCACCGGTCATGGATTGAAAGACCCGGACATTGCCATTCGAGTCTCCCAGAAACCCACCTCGCTGCCTCCGAAGAAAGAGAAGGTGCTGGAATATCTCAACCTCTGAATAAAGCCCTTTTAAGAACCGCTAAATCCCACGGGCATGGTTGTAATCTCCCGTAAAATTGGCACATCTTTTGCTTTCATTTTTCGATTTTCGTTTGACATTTGTAAGTTTATGGTATATTTAGATTTTAGGAATCGGATGAAATGGCCAAAGGAATGAAATATGTGGTGATTGTCGGAGATGGGATGGCCGACTATCCGGTGGAGAGCATCAACGGGAAGACCCCGTTGATGGTGGCAAGAACACCCAACATGGACTGGCTGGCAAAGCATGGCAGCCTCGGTTTGGTCAGGACAGTCCCTGATGGTTTCAATCCTGGAAGTGAAATTGCCAACTTATCCATCTTCGGCTACGACCCTTTCCAATACTATACAGGAAGAGGTCCACTGGAAGCCGCCAGCCTCGGCGTTGAGTTGAAAAAGGATGATCTTGCTTTCCGATGCAACCTGGTCACCCTTCATTCACAGGGATCAAAGGTCATTATGGAGGATTTTGCAGCCGGACACATCTCAGATGCAGAGGCCAATGAGATCATCGTTGGTCTGGATCGGGCGATCGGGAACGAGGAAACCCGATTTTACTCCGGCGTGAGTTACCGCCACCTGATGGTGATGAAAAACGGAGCCTCGACCTGTTCCGATCTGGAAAGACTCTCACTCACTCCACCCCATGATATCATCGGCCAGGAGATCGCTCCTTTTCTCCCTGAGAATGACGGCTCCGGAAAGCGGATTCTCGCATTGATGACTGAGTCTCAGCAGTTTCTCGAGGAACATCCGGTCAACCTTGTTAGGAAGAATAAGGAACTTCGGCCCGCCAACTCTGTCTGGCTCTGGGGTCAGGGCCGGTCTCCCCAGATGGTTACACTGAAGGAACGGTTTGGAATCGATGGCTATGTGATTTCAGCCGTCCACCTGATCAAGGGGATTGGGCTCCTGGCGGGATTGGAAGTTCTTCAGGTTCCAGGCATCACCGGATACTTTGACACCAACTATGAAGGAAAAGGGGAGTATGTCCTGAGAGGGCTGGAGAAGAGGGATTTTGTCTATGTCCATGTGGAGGCTCCTGATGAAGCCGGCCACATGGGAGACCTCCGTCTGAAGGTCGAAGCCATTGAGGCTTTCGATGAGAAGGTCGTGGGAACCATTCTGAAAGGGATCAAGCATTTTGAGAAGGTTAAGGTGATGGTTCTTCCGGATCATCCCACCCCACTGGCCGTCAGGACCCATACGGCGGATCCCGTTCCCTTTGTGATCTACTCGAACGAGGTCAGCCCAAAAAAATACCATGCGGAAACTTTTGATGAAGTTTCCGCTGTACAGAGTGGCATCTTTTTGGAAAAAGGGTTTGAATTGATCGAAAGGTTTTTAATAAGGAACCCAGGAAGCCATGAATAAATAAAAGAATTAGGCAACCTCTAATAATTATCAATTCGTCACTCCCGCGCATGCGGGAGTCCAGTGATTTCAAAACCTTCTGGATTCCTGCTTTTGCAGGAATGACATTTTTAGAGGAACCCATTAGAATTTTTCCTGAATTCCTGGCTTCTTTATCAGGAGGATGGTTTTGGCCAATACGAGAACAAAATACATCTTTATGACAGGAGGCGTGGTTTCTTCCCTGGGGAAAGGGCTGGCGTCCTCCTCCATCGGCGCCCTCCTTGAGCTGAGAGGATTAAAAGTCTCCTTTCTTAAATTTGATCCCTACATCAATGTCGATCCGGGGACGATGAATCCCTTTCAACATGGCGAGGTCTATGTGACCGATGACGGGGCAGAGGCCGATCTCGATCTGGGACACTACGAACGCTACACGAGCGTTAAAACTTCGAAAAAGAACAACTACACCACCGGGCAGATTTACGATTCCGTCATTTCCAAAGAGAGAAGGGGAGACTATCTGGGCGGCACGGTCCAGGTGATTCCCCATATCACGGATGAGATCAAGTCAAAGGTCTTCGACCTCGCCCAGGACGGGGATATCGTGATCGTCGAAGTGGGGGGCACGGTGGGGGATATCGAAAGCCTTCCTTTTCTTGAAGCGATCCGTCAGATTCGGGGGGATGTGGGTAGGGAGAATACGCTCTATATCCATCTCACCCTTGTGCCTTACATCGAGACTGCCGGTGAACTGAAGACCAAACCGACCCAGCACAGCGTGAAGGAGCTTCGGGAAATCGGCATCCAGCCTGATATCCTCCTCTGCCGGACTGACCGGCTTCTTTCTCCAGACATCAAAGCCAAGATCGCCCTCTTCTGCAATGTGGACAAGAATGCGGTCATCACAGCAAAGAATGTGGATACTGTCTATGAGGTCCCCATCGTCTTCCACCAGGAAGGCCTGGATGAGAAGATCGCCGAAAAACTGAACATGTGGATGGCCAGTCCCAATCTAACAGGCTGGGAGCGTATTGTTAAGAGAGTCAAGTCCCCCCGATTTCAAACGACCATTGCCGTTGTGGGGAAGTATGTCAGTCTGGTCGAGTCGTATAAGAGTTTGACCGAAGCGTTGATTCATGGCGGCATTGCAAATGATGCGAGAGTGAACCTGAGATATGTAGATTCGGAAAAGATCGAAAAGGAGGGGCCCGATCATCTGCTTCAGGAGGCAGACGGGATCCTTGTGCCAGGAGGGTTCGGAACGAGAGGGATTAAAGGGAAGATCAGGGCGATTCAGTTCGCCAGAGAGAAAAAAGTCCCTTTTTTCGGAATCTGTCTGGGGATGCAGTGTGCGGTCATTGAAGCGGCAAGACACATGGCGGGTTTGAAACAGGCCGACAGCACGGAGTTTAATCCTCGCACCCTCCATCCGGTCATCTTTCTCCTCGAAGAGTGGCTGGACAGGGAGCAGACCCTGCAACAGAGGAATTCAGATACCCCAAAAGGGGGGACCATGAGGCTAGGTTCCTATCCCTGCAGGCTTGAAGAGAAAAGTCTGGCCTTTGATGCCTATGGCAAGAAATTAATTTACGAAAGACACCGTCATCGCTACGAGTTTAATAATGATTATCTTAAAGTTTTAAATAAGGAGGGACTGGTATTCAGCGGGACCTCTCCTGACAAGGAATTGGTGGAAATCATGGAATTGAAAGGCCACCCCTGGTTCCTGGGCTGTCAGTTTCATCCTGAATTCAAATCGAAGCCAACGGAACCCCATCCGCTCTTCAGGGAGTTCATCAAAGCCTCTCTCAAACGGGGCGCGAGGCCGAAAGTCAAGAAGGTTGAGGCTAAGGTTAAGGCTAAAAAAGCTATCTCGCGAAGAGCATAGGGCATAGAGGAGGGAAAAAAGAGAGAGACGAGGGACGACGGACGATTAACGATAGAAGAGGGGAGATTACAAGAGGTGGATATAAATGTTATTGAAGAAGCAAAAAGGGTATTAAGAATTGAGGCGCAATCGATTCTCGATCTGGTGGAGAGGATCGATGATCATTTTTTGCAGGCCGTGGAAGTACTCTATCATTGCAAGGGAAGAGTTGTCCTGATGGGAATGGGGAAGTCCGGGCTGGTGGGAAGAAAGATTGCCTCCACCTTTGCGAGCACGGGGACTCCTGCATTCTTCATCCATCCCGCTGAAGGTTTGAATGGGGATTTCGGGATGCTGGCAAAAGAGGATGTGGTCGTCGGCATCTCCAACAGCGGAGAAACAAGGGAACTATTGGACGTCCTTCCTCTCATCAAACGGTACGGAAACCCATTGATCACCCTCACCGGCAACAGGAGATCCACCTTGGCCAGAGCCGGCGATATCTCCCTTGACATTGAGGTCAAAGAGGAGGCCTGTCCATTAGGGCTGGCGCCGACCGCCAGCACTACGGCAACCCTTGCCATTGGGGATGCCCTGGCTGTGGCGCTGATGATGAAGAAGGGGTTTAAGAAGGAGGACTTTGCCCTTCTCCATCCGGGCGGAGCCCTGGGGAAGAGGCTTCTCATGCGGGTGGAGGGGTTGATGCATTCCGGAGAGGCCTTTCCAAAGGTATTTGAGAAGACTTTGATGAAGGAGGTTATCTTCGAGATCACCTCGAAACGGCTGGGTGTGACCGGCGTTTGCAATGAAGAGGGACACCTGGTCGGTGTGATTACGGATGGAGACCTGAGACGGGCCATTGAGAAATATGCGGACCTCCTCCACCGAACCGCCTCAGAGGTGATGACCAGAAACCCGAAGTGGATTGAGAAGGATGGACTTGCTGCAAAGGCGGTGCAGATAATGGAGGAGTATTCGATCACCTCTCTTTTCGTGTTTAACAAGGCTGGAGATAGAGTGCCGGTCGGAATCATTCACCTCCATGACCTCCTGAAGGCGGGAGTTGTTTAAAAATAGTTCGGATTGCAGAATTCGGAATGCGGAACGAGAAATTTCATAAATTTAACTTTTTAAATAATAAGAATTTAACTCCGCAATCTACAATCCGAAATCCGCAATAAGAAGAGAACTACGTTGAAAAGAATAAAGCTTTCGATTCTATTATCCATTTTGCTTGTTGGGGGAGTGGTCCTGGTCAGCCTCTGGGTAAACCTCCAGGAGAGAAAAAAGGCTCTGGAGGAAGCAGAGAAGATTCCCAATATCTCGACGGAGGGTGCGGATCAACGCCTGGAGAAGATCCGTTTTGTGGAAGAGAAACATGGAAAAAAGACGTGGGAACTGGAGGCAAAGGCAATCTACCAGTATCAGGGTGAGAACATCCTCCTGTTAGAGGATGTGAAAGTGATCTATTATGCGAAGGATGGACGATCCTTTACCCTTTCCGGAGATAAGGGAAAGGTCCATCAGGATTCAAAAGATATGGAACTGGTTGGCAATGTGATTCTCACATCAACCGATGGATACCGGTTGAAGACGCAATCGATGACCTATCAACATTTGAGCAAACAGGCGAGGACTCCTGATCCGGTCGAATTCGAAGGAGAACAGATTCGTCTGACCGGAAAAGGGATGCTGGTCGATATGGAAGCCAAGACCTTTAAAGTCCTCAGCCAGGCGAAGACCCAATGGAAAGGGGGTAAGAAGGGATGAAATCGGCCAAAGGGATTGGACTTCTTCTTGTCCTTTTCTTTTTCATTCTCTTTTTCACATCTGGAGAAGCCCAGGAGAAGAAGACGAAAACCGGCCCTGCAAAGGGGTTCGGGTTTACGTCTTCCCGCTCTCCCGTTGAGATCACCTCTGACACCGTCGAGGGAGACCAGAAACAGAACCAGGTCACCTTTAAGGGGAATGTCGTCGCCAAACAGGAGGATGCCACTCTTTACGCCAATTTGGTGGTTGTTCACTACGATACGGAAATGAAGAAGATGAAAGAGATCGTCGCCACGGGAAATGTGAGGATCGTGCAGATGGATCGCAGGGCGACCTGCCAGAAGGCCACCTTCTATCAGATTGAGAATAAGATCGTTTTCGACGGAGAGGTTGTGATTCGAGAAGGAGATAATGTCGTTCGGGGAGAGCGGGTTGTCTACCTGGTGGACGAAGAGCGAAGTTATGTGGAAGGAGGAAAGGGAAGCCGGGTCGTTACGACCATCGTCCCTTCCTCCAAAGAAGAAAAGAAAAAATAGTTATGGGTTCGGAGTTCGTAGTTCGGAGTTAAAAAAGTCTCCGAACTCCTAACTCAAAACTCCGAACTGTTATTAAAAAAGCGATGTCCCATCTCAGGTGTGACCAACTCACGAAGTCATTTCGTCGCCGGAAGGTGGTGGATCAGGTTAGTGTTGAGATCGATGGAGGCGAAGTGGTGGGGCTGTTGGGGCCCAATGGCGCTGGAAAGACCACCATCTTCTATATGATCGTCGGACTGCTTCATCCCAACGGAGGAAAGATCTATCTCAATGGAGAGGAGGTCACCTCCCTTCCGATGTATTTGCGTGCGAGAAAGGGAATCGGTTACCTTCCACAGGAGCCATCCGTTTTCAGAAAGCTGACTGTGGAAGGAAATCTGATGGCGATCCTGGAGACCCTGCCTCTCTCAAGAGAGGAGAAGAAGGACCGGTTGGAGGATCTCTTAAATGAGTTGGGACTCTCGCCCCTCCGGAGGCAAAAAGCCTACAGCCTCTCAGGAGGGGAACGGAGGAGAGTGGAAATTACACGGGCTCTGGTTCTATCCCCCTCTTTCATCCTGCTGGATGAACCCTTTGCGGGGATCGATCCCATTGCTGTCCTGGACATTCAAGCCATTGTCAGTCAATTGAAATCAAAGGGCATTGGAATTATAATTACGGATCATAACGTCCGAGAAACACTGGGGGTCTGCGATCGGGCCTATATTCTGAATGAAGGCAATATGTTAGAATCAGGAACTCCGGAGGAGATTGCGCGAAGTCCGAGAGCAAAAAAAATCTATCTGGGAGATGGATTTCGGTTGGACGAAGGACAACGGATAAAAAAAGAGGAGAAAAAGAGAGGCGGGAAGGAAGGCCCCGGTCCTTTATTCGAGTGAGATGGCCTTAGAGCTCAAACTGGCACCTAAACTTGTTCAGCAACTGGTGATCACGCCTCAGCTCCAGCAGGCGATTCGACTGCTTCAGTTGACGCGGCTGGAACTGGTGGACATGATCAGCCAGGAGATGAAGGAGAATCCGCTCCTCGAGGAGCTTGAGGAGGGAAAAGAATCCTTTGATGAAGAAGAACAGGCTCCTGCGGAGAAGGTTGAAGAGCCGGTTCCCGTTGTGGAGCATACCGCTGAAGTAAAAGGAGAAGGGGAGGGGGCCGACGAGTTTGACTGGGAGAATTATCTTGAGAATTATAACCTTGCCTCCTTTTCCAAACAAAGAGGACAGGACGGCGAAGAGAGGCCCTCTTTTGAAAATTTCATGGCCAAGAGCGCCACACTTTTCGACCATCTCTACTGGCAACTCAATCTCTCCGATTTAAGCGAAGAGGAACAACGGGCAGGGACATGGATCATCGGAAATCTGGATGAGGATGGATATCTAAAGATTTCCATGGAAGAGTTCAGCGCCGAGGCCGGACTTTCCCTCGAAAGGGTGGAGGGGGTTCTTCGAAAGATACAGGAGTTCGATCCGATCGGAGTCGCCGCAAGGGATTTGAAGGAATGCCTTCTCATCCAGTTGAATCAGTTATCCCCCCGTGATCCCATTGCAGAAAAGATCGTTCAGGAATATCTTTCCCTCTTGAAGAACCGGAACTATCCGGCGATCGCCAAACGATTAGGCGTCTCTGTCGAAAGGGTGAATCGAGCCGCCTCTCTCATCTCGAGATTGGAACCCAAACCCGGCAGGGCCTATGGCGGCGAAGTTGCACAGGAGATCATTCCCGATGTCTATGTCTATAAGGTGGAAGGGGAATATATTGTCTCGCTCAATGATGAAGGGGTGCCCAGATTAAAAGTGAATCCCTATTACCGCCGCATTCTCGCCGAAGGCCGTCACGCCCAACAGGATGACCGTAAATATATTCAGGAGAAGCTGCGTTCCGCACTCTGGCTGATCCGGAGCATTGATCAACGCCAGAGGACGATCTACAAGGTGGCCAAAAGCATTGTCAAGTTTCAAAAGGATTTTCTGGATCAGGGAGTTCAGTATCTTAAGCCCCTCGTCCTCAGGGATGTTGCGGAAGATATTCAGATGCATGAGTCCACGGTCAGCCGGGTGACCAACAACAAATATATGCATACCCCTCAAGGAATTTATGAGTTAAAATTCTTCTTCAACGCCGGCATTTCCTCCATACAGGGGGAGGCAACAGCCTCCGAAAGCGTCAAGAGTTTGCTGAAGGAAATCATCGGCCGGGAGAACCCGAGGAAACCTTACAGCGACGAAAAGCTGGTTCAGATGCTGAAGGAGAGAAACATCCATATTGCCCGGAGGACGATTTCGAAATACCGTGAAACGATGAAGATCCTGTCCTCGAGCGAACGGAGGAAAGTCGTCTGAGAAACGATGGACGAGGGACGGTAGACGAAAGACGGAAAAGGATAGAGGTTTGAGGTTGGGGGCGATAGGCAAAAGACGATGGACGATGAACAATTGACAATGAACGATAAAGGAGAGTGCCGATGCAGATTTCCGTGACATTCCGACATATGGAAGCCGACGAAGGGGTGAAGGAATATGTAAAGGAAAAAGTCCAGAGGTTGAAGAAATTCATGGAGAACCCAAGAGAGGCTCATGTCGTTCTTTCGGTTGAAAAATTCCGTCATTCCGCAGAGCTAACCATCGTCAGAGATGGCCTGACCGTCAATAGCGAGGGGAGAGACAGGGATCTCTACGCGGCCATCGACCAGATGGTGGATAAGATGGACCGTCAGATCCGTGAGCGGCGGGAAAAGGTGAAGCGGAAAAGAGGGACCCCTCTTCCCCCGGAGATTGAACCCGGCGAGGAAGAGGCATCGACCGGAGAGAGGCGGGGGACGGGGATTTCTTCCTTTATCCGGCGAAGGCATATCCCTGCCAAACCCATGTCTCTCGAAGAGGCAATGGCGCAGTTGAAACTTTCAGGAGAGACCTTTCTTTTCTTTATCAATTCCCACTCCGGAGAGATGAATGCCCTCCATCGGAAAAATGGCGATTATGAATGGATGGAGCCTTATCCCGAGTGAGACTGTGTCGCAAGTTGGTTCATGTTTCGAGAGGATCTGTCCTGAGTCCCGCGCTTCGCGGGATTCGTCCCTTCGAGAGCCTCAGGGCGAACGGTTAATTGAGACACAGTTTCTATGGGAGGGGAAAGGATAAGCATGAAGCTTCTGAACTTTTTAAAAGAGGAGTGGGTCATTCCGGAACTCAGCGGAACGGATAAACCCTCTATTCTGAAAGAACTATCCAAAGTCCTGATGGAACCCTGCGGGGCGACTTCTTCCGAAGAACTCATCCATGTTCTTCTTGAGAGGGAGAAGCTGGGGTCCACAGGAATAGGGGAAGGGGTGGCGATCCCTCACGGCCGTTTGAAGAGGTTGAAGCATTTCTTCATCTCCTTTGGTCGTTCGACACACGGGGTGGACTTCGATTCGATCGACCATAAACCCTGCCATCTCTTCTTTATGGTGATGGCTCCGGAGAATTCGGCGGTGGAGAATCTCAACCTTCTGGGCCGGATTGCCAGATTACTGAAAGACCCTTCCTTCAAGAAGAAGCTGATGGGGGCCAACACTCAGAAGGAGATCTTTGAGATCATCTCCGAGGAAGATGAGAGGTATTAGTAACTTGTAAATCAGGTCATCAGGGAATCAGGAAATCAGGAAGAGCTAAAAAAGAAAAAATTCTTAATCTGATGTCCTGATATCCTGGTATCCCCCCCCTGATATCCTGATTTTCTGATAACCTTGGTTATAGAGCATGAGCAGTCTTGTCGTCCAGGAACTGGAACAGGATAAAAAATCCCATCTCGGCCTGACCTTGTTGGCGGGACGAAAGGGATTGAAGAAGAAGATCACCCATTTCCAGGTTCAAAAGATGGGATTGGCCATGAACGGTTTCACCCGATTCATCAACCCCGAACGGCTTCAGGTCATCGGAAATACCGAAGCGGCTTACTTGCGAACCCTTGTCTCCGATCTCCAGGAGAAAGTCATCCGGCAGATATGCAATCTGGATCTTTCGTGCCTAGTGGTCACACGCAATCTTGAGATCCCTGAGATTCTCCTCCGGGAAGCGGATGAAAAGGGGGTTCCTCTCTTCCGGACCAGCCTCAGCTCTACCGATTTCATCGACCGGGTCACGAAGTTTTTGGAGGAGAAACTGGCTTTGACACAGAGCCTCCATGGCGTGCTCATGGATGTCTTCGGGGTTGGTGTACTCATCCTGGGGAAGAGCGGGATCGGAAAGAGTGAATGCGCCCTCGACCTCATTCTTCGGGGCCACCGCCTGGTGGCGGATGACATGGTTTCTATTCAAAAGCGTTCACCGGGTGTTTTGGTGGGAAGTGGCTTTGAAGTGATTCGGCACCATATGGAGGTGCGGGGACTCGGGATCATCAATATCCGGAGCCTTTTCGGCCTGGAAGCCATCCGGGAGCAGAAAAAGGTCGAGTTGGTTCTGGAACTGGTCGAATGGGATACCCAGCAGGAATATGATCGTCTCGGATTCGAAGAGGAGAAGTATGCGGTTCTGGGAATCGAGCTTCCGATGTTGAGGATTCCCGTCACACCCGCCCGGAATCTAACAACTATCATCGAAGTGGCCGCACGCAACCACCTTCTCAAGGTGATGGGATACGATTCAGCGCTGGAATTTGAGAAAAAGCTCCTTCGCAGGATGGAGGAGAAGGGGGAAA
>VGSS01000086.1 GCA_016874935.1 Deltaproteobacteria bacterium
ACCTTTATTCTTCAAAACATACGGGCGCCCTCTGCATTACGCTCTCCGGACCGATCCGAAACGAAATGGGAGAGATCAAGGGGGTCCTGGGCCTGGACATTCGATTCGAAGATTTGACCAAGAGCGAACAGGAATAATCGGGAGAAGACCTTATGATTCTGACAGAGACCTTAAAAAAAGCGAGCAAATTATTTCCTCAAAAAGAAGCCATTATCTGCGGAGGGAAGCGGTGGACCTACAGGGAATTCCATGAGCGGGTCAACCGCTTCTCCCACTGTCTCAAAGCCTTTGGAGTAGGCAAAGATGATAAGGTGGCCATCCTTCATCCCAACTGCCACGCTTTTTTAGAAGTCTATTATGGGATCGCTCAAATCGGGGCCATTTCGGTTCCCATCAACATCAGGCTTTCACCCGGAGAGATTGCGTTTATTCTCCAGGACTCGGAGTCAAAGGTGTTGATTTCGGCCCCGGCCTTTCAAAAGCAGGTCGATCCGATCAGAGAAAAGATATCAGGAATTAAAAAGATTCTCTGGACGGGTGATGGCATTAAGGCTCAGGAAGATCGAGACCTTAATTACGAAAAGATTCTGGAACAGGGGAGCCCTGATGCTATTCCTGAAACGCCTGTCACCGGCGAGGACATCGCCCAGATCTACTACACGAGCGGAACCACAGGGCGGCCCAAGGGCGTGATGCTCTCGCATAAGAATGTGACAACCCATGCCCTGGGGACGATTGCGGAAATTCATCTGACGGACCAGGATGTCTGGGTCCATGTCGCCCCTCTCTTTCACCTTGCCGATGCCTGGGCCGCCTGGGCCGTCACCTGGGTCGGTGGGACACATGTATTGGTGAGAGAATTTGATGCGAAGACCGTACTCGAGACGATTGAGAAGGAAAAAGTTACTCTTACCAATCTCATTCCGACCATGCTCAATCTCATGGTGAATTATCCGGAGGCAGGGAAGTTTGATTATGGCAGTTTGAGGGTTCTCCTCAGCGGGGGAGCGCCCATTGCGCCCGAAGTGGTCCGAAAGATCGTCGAGACCTTCAAATGTGACTACATTCAAACCTACGGAATGACCGAGACAAGCCCCTATCTAACACTTTCCATCTTAAAAGACCATTTGAAAAAATTGTCCGGCGTTGAGCAGCTTCGATTCAAGTCAAAGACAGGAAGGGAATTCATCGGCGTTGAACTGAAAGTGGTCAATGACAAGGGAGAAGAGGTCAAAAAGGATGAGAAAGAGGTGGGTGAGATCATCGTCAGAGGAGACATTGTAACAAAAGGCTACTGGAAACTTCCTGAAGAGACGGCAAAATCGATCAGAGACGGCTGGCTCTATACCGGCGATATGGCGGTAATGGACGAGGAAGGATACGTGACTATCGTTGATCGAAAAAAAGATATGATTCTCACCGGCGGAGAGAATGTCTATTCGACAGAGGTGGAGAATGTCCTCTACATGCATCCTGCTATTCTGGAATGTGCTGTTGTTGGAGTTCCCGATGAGAAGTGGGGTGAGGCGGTTAAAGGAATCGCCGTATTAAAACCCGAGCAGAAAGCCACTGCGGAGGAGATCATCCGTTTCTGCAAAGAACATATTGCCAACTACAAAGCGCCCAAATCGATCGACTTCATCGAAGCCCTTCCGAAAACCGGCTCCGGAAAGATCCAAAAGAAAGGACTTAGGGATCAGTACTGGGAAGGCTACGAGAAGAAGGTCCATTAAAACCTCAGTGCAAAATGGTCAATTAGCAATGATCAATTAGCAATCCCTTCCAAAAACGAAATTCAATGGCTTACACTTCTGAGTTAAAACAATTGATCCGTAAAGTGGAAGAAACCCGGTCTCACCGATTGGCCCAAAAGAAGGAAGGATGGGAGTTCCCGAGACTGAACCTTGCTGAAAAAGAAGACCGGCTGAGGCTGTTTCATCCCTCTTATAAGGAGGGTTCGTTACAGGAATTAACGGTTGGGCCAAACAAGGGCTATTCTGTCCCACCTGAGTTTTGCGAGATATTGGAATCGTGGAGCAGGATCGATCCCGACCGGATTGATCTTTCAAAGATTGCTTATGAAACCGATGTTCTAATCATTGGAGGAGGTGGGGCAGGGACAGCGGCAGCGCTTCTGGCTCAGGAACATGGGGCAAGAGTTATCCTTGCAACGAAATTAAGACACGGTGATGCCAATACGATGATGGCTGAGGGTGGAATCCAGGCGGTTTCAAAACCAGGGAAGGATTCACCCTATTACCATTACCTCGATACCGTAGGAGGCGGACACTTTAAAAATATCCCTCAACTGGTCTATACCCTCGTGACCCAGGCTCCTTCGGTCATGCGATGGTTAGAAGGATTGGGGATCATGTTTGACAAGAAACCGGATGGAAATATTAAAGTATTTCACCTCGGCGGGATGTCAAGAAAGAGAGACCACGTTGCCGCAGACATCACAGGAACAGAGATCATGCGCACGATCCGTGATGAGGCGAGAAACAGGGATGGAATTCGAGTCCTCGAATTTTCTCCTGTTGTTGAGCTGGTTCTGGACGACCAGGGGCAATGCGCAGGCGCCATGCTTTACAACCTCGAAACTGAAGAATATTTTCTGGTCAAGGCAAAAGCTGTGATTCTTGCCACAGGCGGTTCGGGGCGGTTACATATTGGGGGCTTTCCAACGACCAATCATTATGGAGCGACAGGAGATGGTCTTGCCCTCGGCTATCGCTGCGGAGTCGAAGTCTGTTTTCTCCATACGTCCCAGTACCATCCCACTGGGGCGATCTTTCCAGAACAGGCGGATGGGCTTCTCATCTCCGAAAAATTCCGAGGGGCAGGTGCCCATCTGCTCAATATTGATGGTGAACAGTTCGTCTGTGAGACAGAGCCAAGGGATGCCTGCGCCTCTTCGATCATCAGAGAGTGCACCCAGGTAGGCAAGGGGGTTCCGACCGCAACAGGGAAAGCAGGGGTTTGGCTGGATAGCCCCATGATTGATCTCCTTCATGGAGAAGGCTGCCTGATCAAACAGTTTGTTGGAAAGCATAAACTGTTCAAGAGGTATGGGATTGATATTACCAAAGAGCCCATCCTTGTTTATCCCACGCTCCACTACCAGAATGGAGGCCTGAAGTTCAATGAAAAAGGGGAAACTTACATCCCTGGGCTTTATGCTGCCGGAGAGGTGACAGGAGGGGTTCATGGTGAAAATCGTTTAGGAGGCAATTCACTGATGGATGTCCTTGTTTTCGGAAGGATTGCCGGAAGGAATGCGTCCTGTTATGCGAGGGAGAAGGCCAGAGATGGAGGGCTTACGCTCGATCATGTCAGAAGATTTCATCAGGAATTGAAAGAGGCAGGGATTGACTGGAAAAGAATATCACCCACCCTTCTTCCCGACTACTCAAACCCTCATGTAAAAGAAAGACAACTTACGACCTTTTATGAGGGGACAATCAGGTAAAAACTTAACTTATAGGCAAGGTGACTTTAAGCGATATTCCTTTTGAGGGACTTATAAGTCTGTTTCCTCTTGGTCGCCCGTGTTTTATATTCTGTATCAGGTTCATGCACTGCGGGGAAACCGTCCATCCATGATAAATCTTTTCCGATTACCAATTCTTCCATTGTCGCATGATGGGTGTTGGTCATTGGTATTAAGCGCATTTGAAAACTATGACTCCGAGCCATCCTCTTAACTTCCTCTGCATTATCGTAAGTCATTAAAAAATCGCCCTTCAATTTCTTACACAAAGTAAACAAATGCTCATGATCGAGGTCATAATGTCTATATAAACGTTTGCCCGCCTTCTTTTTCCCGGCAGTATATGGCGGGTCTATAAAAAAGACAGCGGCTTGATTTATGGCAAATTCCTGTATCACTTTCGGTCCGTCATCGCAACGGAAGTCAATTCTATTAGCAACATGTTTCAGGTTCAAAATTCTTTTTGCAAGAGTTCCGGGGTACCAGCGGGAATGAATCCCCTTCCCATTTTCTCCGTACTTAAGAAAACCCGATCCTTCGGCGAGGATACCCCCATGAAAAGTTCGATTCTTTAGAATTGTTTGGAATGCTTTTTCTCTTCGTGTGCCTGGGTTTTTCTGTAACTCCCTCATAACAGATTCTTTGGTCAGGTTAAAAGTGAGGACTCGATTGGCCAGCCATTCGGCATCACCGTGAACGATGGATTCCCAGACAGCAGCAATCTCTTCGTCTAATTCAACCATAACTGCCTTTTCGACTAGATTCTCAAAGAGAGCAGTAAGGCTAATAATCCCCCCACCTGCAAAAGGCTCAACAAGGACACTCGGCTTCGCATGCTTGCTCCCCAACCACTGCCTGAAAGTCGGTACAAACCAAGTCTTCCCTCCCGGATAGCGGAAAGGGCTTCGTTGTGGAACAGACGCTACATTGACCGGCTTAGGTATTCCTAATTCCCCGGATAATTCAGGAAATAGGAGTGATTGTCTCAATGTACGCATCTCAGAACGGCCTCTCGATCGTTTTGTTCACCGGAGGAGTTTCTAACTGCTCATCCAGTTTTTCTTGAAGCAGATTTACGAAGTCTTCCATTTTTCCCGGTGAGGCAGTGGTGATTGAAACAAGGGCTGGCTCAAGCTCGGTGAAGATTTCGTCCACCTTCTTGAGACAATATCTCCCCGGCCCTTTACCTTTTTCTTTGATTAACTCTAAATCGTAGACAAGCCAAGCAATATCTGCATCTGATTTTGCCACTTTCTTAAGACGGGGTAAAGTAGTAAAGAAGCTCTTATTCAGCGCCACAGCAATCTTCTTTTTCCAATTGTGAAAAATTCCGCCCTTGAAAAGAAGTTGGGGAGCGAGTCTTTTTCGGGAAGATGAAAGGTAATCAGGTCGAGGGTAGTTGGGTTCTTTTGACCAATCCATTGATGCACTACCTTTTGGGTCCTTCATAAAGTATTCAAATGGGTCACGCACATTCCCTGAGATATATACTGCCTGAACTTCGAGTGCTCCGAAATCATATATCTTCCCTTTGTTGTCATAGGCGACAAGCACAACGTCAATATTTCCAGCCGACTTTCCTTGTGAATCATTCAAACGGACTTCAATTAAGGAACTCTACGTAGCGTCCTCCTGAAAGAAGAAAGAAGCAGCATCGTCGGTGATGATCCAGTCTTCACGGAATCGGATAGGGCAGGTAATTACTGAATGATTATCGTGGTAAATACTACAGACGCCCAAAGGGTCTTTTGCTTTGTCTTTCGCACAATTCGGGACTTTATTATTGAATCGACAAAGTCGATGAGTACGGTATCTATTAGCCTTTCCGGATTGGTCGGTTATCAAGTGACCGAAAACTTCTGCAAGCGGTTGTCTTATATTTGCCATGAATCCCATCCTTCTTGAATTAGATGTCTAATCCAGCAACTCCTATATAATTACAAATTTTGCCATGCTTTATCCTCCTCAGGGTTTAGCCAGTCCTTGGATAGAGAGGACTCACTCATTATAGCTATATCCAACTTTTCCCGATTAATTTTTGCTTTTAAGAAATGGACAAAATCAAGCACTTCAGCCAGAAGAGGTTCGGGAACTTCTTCGATCTCGCTTATCAGTAATTCCTTTGTACTCATATCCATTTGCATCCTTACTTAAAACTCTTTAATGTTAAATCGACAGGGCAAATAGTTGCTCTATATTTGCCATCAATGCCATCCTTCCGTATCAGATTAAATGCCGTTATATTCTACGGTATAATCGGCGAAGTCAGTTGGGGCATCCTCACCATCCGCTGGAGTATCTTAGGAGCCTTCACCTTGTCTCTTGATTCCTGCAATTAGCTGCTCACGGTGCTTTTCCAATTCCTTTCTTTCTTGTTCGCGATTTTCGCTGTTGTATACATCCGCCTTGATACGGTTGAACCCGGTGGCGAGTCGATGAAAATCCTGTTGTATTTTTTCAAGGTGCTGGGCAATTGCATATAGATGAGGTTTTCCTATTTGAGAACGCCCTCTAAACTCGGAAAAATCAAGGCGATATCTATCCTCATAAACTTTTCTATTTGCACTTTTATAACGAATTAAAAAAGTGAGAACGGAATCGATCTTCAGATCAAATTTCTCTGTCATCTGAGAATAATCAGACACCACCTCTTGACCAGGCCCGAGATATCTTAAGCCCGTCTTCAAGAACTGCGCCCTAGTGAAGTCCATAATGAGAGCCTTGGCTCCCTCTCCACCACTCTCGGCGCTTATGTTAAAAGAAATATCGTATGCTGGCCCCAGCCCAATATTTCTTACATAGACATGAATAAGGCTAATCCATTCCTCACGAGGTTTGATTATGACTTCGACTCTTGGTTCTGTCTGAGTTTGACGCATTCTTCTTGTCTCCCCCACGAGGACAAATGTCAACAGAGCATATACGACAGTAGAAAGTGCCACGATGCCCGTGAAAATGACGATGAGGAAACCCGAGTTTTGGTTGAGAAATTCCAGCATAGTTTTATTTCTAAAAACTTCTAATGTTAAAGCCAATGTCAAGGAGTGCGTTGGTTCTCCCCGCCCCCCTTTTTAACGGCTTGTTAGCATTTATTTTGAGAGTAGCGCTGTTGCTCTTATTTCGGTAAATCCACACTCTTTAAAAGCCTTCGTAAGAATTTCTGCAAGAACAGTATACCCTCTTGGACGAACTCCATCAGAATAGTATTCGTTAGTGTAACTAAAATCCCCCCTTTCGTCCCGTTCAGTGACCTTAATAGCTCCGGGCATTGATTCATACATGTGGTTATACTTCCAGTCTCCGTTGGGTTTCACTTCAACTTGGTCCGGAAAATGCCTAAGAACTGCTTCAGCCAATTGTGTTTGCATGTGTGGGCAAAAGCGGTAACGGTATAGGTTCGTAGCCAGCTCATGACGAATACGTTCTTTATCAAAAACAAATACATAGATACTTCGCACAAGACCTTCCTTTTGCCAACGGCCATAGGAGAACCACTGCCCCCACTCCGTCCATTCCATACGTGCATGCTTACATCCCCAAGGATTGATACGGTTTTCATCCTTCCCGAAACAATACTCGATTGGTCGGTAAGCAGTAGCTCTTTGAGAGGCACACCAAACAAAACCAAAAACCTGATCCCATGGGAGCTCTTGGCCGTCAAGATATATTCGTCTATTTCGCATCCCTGACAAAGCTGATGCAAGAGGAAACATATCAGCGAATTGGTCCTTTTGAAACGAAGCCAAGTACCAAGGTTTTTTATTCTTGGTGGCAGTCTGCATTGTTCCTGTTGCCTTGGCCAGTTCTACTGCGCTAGCGAAACCACCCGCTGTGGATTCACAGAACTCTATAGCGTACCCTTCTTTAGGAATATCATATCCAACCTGAACAGTAGCCGCCTCAGCAGAGGCTAGCGCCTGACCGCAAGACGGACAAAATCGCGCAGGTGCTTGAACTGATGTCGAACAAGAAGGGCAAGTAATATTTTGAATGGCTGAATCACAGCGGCTTGATATGTCTGTAATGAGTTTATCAAGCTGCTCTTTGTAGATCCCAATGAGTTGGCAAAACTCATTAACCAATTGGAACTCTGTATCATTAAGGTCTGTATCCGTCATTGCAACAAATAGCATGTCTTCCAAGTTCCGAACTTGGTCGGCAAATGATCCAACCTTAATGAAGGAATAGGAGCCACTCTCAATTGCTTTCTGCGCAGCTGTGAATTGACCTTTCTTTGCATCTATGTCCTTCCGAATTTCTTCCAATGTGGTAGTCTCTCTTGCGGACAGAGATTTATCCGCAAATGCTACACGTAATACGTTCGCCAGATAGTGAACCTTATCTTGTTCATTCATTTGCATGTTTTTTCCTCCTAATAATCATTATACCACGGTCTTTTATTAACAAAAATCCTATACTTACCCATTGGTTTTGTCAAACATATTTTGGGGACGATTTGTTTGATTATTGAGGTTATATTGCATATAATTTATTCCACTATTTCATTATTGATGGTCAGAGGAGAGCCCAATGGGAATCACTCAGGATCTGGCAAAATATTGTGGTGAGTTGAAATTTAGTCAACTCCCCGATGAAGTCATTGACCGGGTGAAGTATTTTTTTCTTGACTTCATTGGGGTGGCATGCCGTGGTTCTCTGGAGGATTCATCCCGGAGTATGATCCAGTTTATCCAGGGGATGAGAGGCGGCAAGCGGGGTGGGGTCCTCATCGGAACAAAAGAGAGAGCGCCTTACCTTTATTCTGCTCTTGGTAATGGAGTTTCTGGACATGCCATTGAGATGGACGATGTGAACAATGAGTCCTCACTTCATCCAGGTGTAGTCGTCTTCCCTTCTGCTCTGGCTACAGGTGAAATGGTTGGAGTCACTGGAAAGAGATTGATCGAGGCGGTTGTTCTTGGATATGAAATAATGGTCCGTTTGGGGAAGGCCCTGGGACCTAAAAATAGTTACGAGAGGGGTTTCCATCCAACTGGGACGTGCGGGACTTTTGGATCGAGTGTTGCTGCTTCAAAGATCATGGGTCTTAAAGAGGAGGGAATCACCAACGCCATGGGGGTTGCCGGAAGCCAGGCTGCTGGCTCGATGGAGTATCTTGCCCAGGGAGCATGGACAAAACGTTTCCACGCAGGTTGGGCGGCTCACAGTGGGATGGTCGCCGCCTTGCTCGCAAAAAAGGGATTCAAAGGACCCACTTCAATCATTGAAGGCAGAGATGGATTTCTGCATGCCTACTCCAATGGTGCCGATTCAAGCAGGGTTCTGGAAGGAATCGGTTCCGGATTTGAGATCCTACACACCTCCATCAAGCCTTATGCCTGCTGCCGTTATATGCAGCCTCCTATTGATACTCTCCTGAAAATCATAAGAGAGAACAACCTCAAACCGGATCAGGTGGAGAAGGTTAGGCTGGGGCTCCTGAGCGCAGGTGCTTCCCTCATTGCTGAACCGGCAGAGAAAAAATATCGCCCCGAATCGGTTGTGGATGCCCAGTTCAGCATGCCTTTTGGAGCGGCGGTTGCACTTCTTTATAGGAAGGCAGGACTGAGAGAGTTTCAGCTCTCCAGGATCGGGTCTGAAGATGTGAAGGCAATGATGAAAAGAGTGGAGTATGCCGTTGACCCTGAATTGGATGAGACCTTTCCAAGACAGTGGTGTGCCACTGCCGAAATTTTTACCAACGATGGAAAGCGATATTTCACGAGGATTGAATATCCCAAAGGCGACCCCGAGAACCCTTTATCCTGGGAAGAATTGACTGAAAAGTTTCATGATCTGAGTGGTCGTTTATGGGAAAAAGAACGACGAATTAAGATTGTTGATCAGGTAAAGAACCTTGAAAAGGTTCCAGATCTGAAGAAATGGTCCTCGCTGTTTTTACGGAATAAATAGCCCATCATAAGGAGAAAGAAATATGGAAGAGATCGGATGTAATTGTGCAAAGTGTGCAGTGGTCGAAAAGATCTGCAGGCTCGAAAAGGGAAGGGGGCCTTCGTCGTGTCCTACAAAGAAGGAAGGGTCAACTCTGTCAGAGGCCCTGGAAAGATATGATGATCCAGAGATCAAAGGGTTTGCACGAATGGCTTCCGTGCAGGAGGGCTCATGTTATATCCATCGAGATGCGAAGCCATTTGTGATGATTCCCACCAAGAGCCGGATCGAGGAGTTGATCGAGTTCTCACAGAGGATGGGCTACAAGAGGCTCGGATTAGCTTTCTGCGGAGGACTGACCCTTGAGGCTTCCATTCTCTCCGAGATATTGGAGAAACATGGATTTGAAGTCATTTCAGTTTCCTGTAAGGTGGGAGGCATTCCAAAAGAGAGGATCGGCGTGAAAGATGCGGAGAAGATCCAAATCGGCAAGTTTGAGCCGATGTGCAATCCCATTGCCCAGGCGAAGATCTTGAATCGGGCCGGAACCGATTTCAATATCATGCTGGGACTCTGCATTGGCCATGATTCTCTCTTCTTGAAATTTGTAGATAGCTTGACGACCGTCTTTGCCGTCAAAGACCGGGTCACAGGGCACAATCCGATAGCCGCGCTTTATACCTCACGATCCTATTATCAGCGGCTGATGAACATGGAATTCGGCAGCCCTGAGGAGATGAAGGGCAGATTAATACCCGAAGAGAATGGAGAATAGCAATATTTTAGCTTGACAAATATTTATGAAGGCGTTAACGTTAACGCATAATCTAAAATGAATCGAACTTAAAGAGGAAAGGAGGCTATAAAATGGAAGGTATGGAGAAGGTGGTAAGAAAACCAGTCGGGATAACGGATACAACCCTTCGTGACGGACATCAATCCAATTTGGCCACACGAATGAGGGTGGAGGATATGGTTCCCATTGCCGAGGAACTGGATCATGTGGGATTTCATTCTGTGGAGGTATGGGGAGGTGCGACTTATGATGTCTGCCATCGTTTTTTAGGAGAGGACCCCTGGGAGAGAGTAAGGATTTTGAAGAAGCTGATGCCGAAGACGCCATTTCAGATGCTTCTTCGGGGTCAGAATTTAGTGGGTTATCGTCATTATGCCGATGACCTGGTGGAGGCATTTGTCGAAAAGTGTGCGGAAGTGGGTATCGATATCTTTCGAGTTTTTGATGCGGTCAATGATGAACGGAATTTTGAGACTGCATTTAAAGCCATTAAAAGGTGTGGCAAACATATCCAGGGAACGATCTGCTATTCTCTTACCGAAACTCGTATGGGAGGGCCCATATACAATATCAACTATTACCTTGAGAAGGCTAAGGTCCTGCAAGAAATGGGTGCGGATTCAATCTGCATCAAAGATATGGCTGCATTGATCGCTCCCTATGATGCCTACGAACTCGTCAAAGAGCTGAAGAAAACCGTTAACATCCCCATTCAGCTTCACACGCATTATACAAGTGGCATGGGCACCATGACCTATCTAAAGGCCATCGAGGCTGGAGTGGATGTCGTTGATACCGCCCTTGCTCCATTTGCCCTTCGTTCTTCCCAGCCTGCCGTGGAGCCCCTTCTCGTCGCCCTTCAGGGAACGCCCTGGGATCCGAAACTCGACCTTTCGAAGATGTTGAAGCTGGGAGAATATTTGGAGACGATTGCTCCGAAATATCGCGATTTTCTGGATACGACCAAGATGTCAGTCATTGATACAGCAGTGCTCAAACATCAGATTCCTGGAGGGATGATCTCCAACATGGTCAGCCAGCTCAAACAGCAAAATGCACTCCACAGAATTTCAGAGGTCTATGCTGAACTTCCCCAGACCCGAAAAGATCTCGGATACCCTCCGCTGGTGACCCCAACCTCACAGATCGTGGGAGTTCAGGCCGTGCTCAATGTCCTTTTCGGCCGTTATAAAATGATGTCAAAGGAGACGCAGGACTATGTCTATGGTCTCTATGGAAAGCCTCCTGTTCCGATATCGGATGAAGTCAAGAAAACGGTGCTCAAGGGATATAAGAAAGGAAAGGAGCCGATCACCTGCCGTCCTGCGGATGTTATTGAGCCTGAGTTAGAGAAGGTGAAGGAAGAGTCGAAAGAGCTGGCTAAAGATCTTTACGATACTTTGATTTACGCCCTTTTTCCGCAGACCGGAACGCAGTTCCTGAAGTGGAAGTATGGCCTGGAGCCTGTGCCTGAAAAAGTAAAACCAAAGACCATGGAGGATGTAAAGAAGGAGGATGAGGCGATCGCGAAAGCCAAGGCAGAGGCTCAGAAAAAGTAAGCCGAGGAGAGAGGAGAGGTCCAAAGCGGGGCCTCTCCTGTCGTTAACGCAAAGAGATGAATAAAAAGGTCAATATAAAAGATATTGCCAAAATTGCTAAAGTCTCGCATACCACTGTTTCAAGAGCCCTCAATGATAAGTCCAGGATTCGGAAAGAGACCAAAGAAAAGATTCTCTCAATCGCAAAAGAGTTGGGTTATCGGCCCGACTTCATCGCCAGAAGTTTGGTGATGAAGCGGACAAAGACTCTGGGTCTTGTCATAACGAATATTGCCAACCCTTTCTATACCGAATTGGCCCAGGGAATAGAGAAAACAGCTACCAAGTTGGGATATAGTATCATCCTCTGCAGCACCCAGTCTGACATCTCCATTGAAAAACAGTATATTGAAATGCTTCGAAGCAAGGGAGTGGATGGAATCGTTTTTTCCTCCGCCCATATGGAGGATCCCAATATCGTTGTATTAGCAGAGGAGGAATTTCCTATTACCCTGGTCAATCGAAGGACCTACCATCCGATTGTGAAGGAGAAGGTCGATTATGTCGGGGTGGATAATATCCTCGGAGGCTTTTTAGCTGTGGAACATCTGATCAGACTTGGCCATAAGAGAATAGGGGTGATCGGTGGGTCTGTGGAGTCCTCGGTTGGCCTCGAACGTCTCGAAGGCGGGAAAAGAGCGCTCGAGACCTATGGATTGGAGCAAAGAAGCGATTTCTTTCTCGAAGGGAATTTTTTAAAGAAGTCAGGTTATCAGAGGGCAAAACAATTTCTTAAAATGGCGGAGATGCCCACTGCCGTCTTTGCCACGAATGATTACATGGCATTGGGGGTCTATCAGGCGATCCTCGAAGAGGGGAAAAGGATACCCGAGGATGTGGCCCTGATCGGGTTTAACGACATCGAATTTTCGTCCATGCAGGGGATCGAGCTGACCACCATTGGCCAAAAAAAGTTTGAGATGGGAGCCATTGCAGTTGAGATGCTGGTGGAAAAAATTGAGAAAGGTGATGACAGGCAGTCAGCGAAAGGAATTTTTCTCATGCCGGAACTGATCATCCGGAAGACCTGCGGGTTTCATTTGAAGGGGTATCAAATTGAATCCCGATGAACAATGAACGTTCAACATGACTGGAACCTTCCTGTTCATCGTTTAGCGTCCATCGTCCATCGTTTATTAAAAAGTGAGGAGGTGATTTTATGGCAAGGAAAAAGATATCCATTATTGGAGCAGGATTTGTCGGAGCCACGGCGGCACACTGGGCCGCTGCTAAGGAATTAGGCGACATCGTTTTGGTGGACATTCTGGAAGGGATTCCCCAAGGCAAGGCACTTGACCTCTTTGAATCAGCGCCGGTAGAAGGTTTTGATTCAAATGTAATCGGCACAAACACGTATGAAGAGACGAAAGGTTCGGATATTGTCATCATCACCTCGGGAGTTCCCCGGAAACCAGGGATGAGCCGGGAGGATCTGCTCGACATCAATCGGAAGATCATCGAATCCGTGGTCGCTGAGGTGACTGCAAAGTCTCCGAATGCCATCCTCATCATGGTGACCAATCCTCTGGATACCATGACCTATTTGGCCGTGAAAAAGAGCGGTTTGCCGAAAGAGAGGGTGATGGGAATGGCAGGGGTTCTGGATACGGCTCGATACAGGGCTTTCATTGCGATGGAATTGGGAGTCTCTGTCGAGGATATTCAGGCGCTTTTGTTAGGCGGGCATGGGGATGAGATGGTTCCTCTTCCGAGATACACGACAATCAGCGGTATTCCGC
>VGSS01000087.1 GCA_016874935.1 Deltaproteobacteria bacterium
AGCGGATCATCGGAAGGGTGGGGGAGCTATTCGGGATGAGACCGGAGGAGATAAAGAGAGCGGGGAAGAATCCGAAGGAGGTGGCTTCGCGGAGTGTGGTGAGTTACTGGGCGGTAAGGGAGTTGGGGATGAGCGAGACGGAAATAGCGAGGAGGCTTGGCGTGACACAGCCGGCGGTGAGTCAGGCGGTTAAGCGAGGGGCGAGGATTATTGAAGAGAGACATCTCAGACTCAAGAAAGATTAGATCTTATATTATTATGGACGTCCCTCTATACTCCCTCTATACTCTATACCCACCGGAACTGAACATGTTCGAAAGCATCATGCTTCCGGTGAGCATGCCCTATCTCGGCCGCGGTTAATGCCACTCTCCCTATCTCCCCCTCCCCCTATCACCCTATCTCTTATTGGATGATCTTCCTTAACTCTTTTGCATTCTGAACCGGAGGCAGACAGGTAAACCCTTTACAGATAAACGTGGTAGGAACATCTGAAATTTCTTTCTCCCTCAGGAATGGAAACCAGCTTCCTTCCAAAGGTTCTTGAGGACCTTTAAGGCTTAAGATCTTATTCGGGAGATAAGCCAGGTAGATCTCTTTCAACATCGACCTTGTCCTTTTATCCTCCTTCGAACCGACGATCCCGATCTCCTCCGGATTGAGAAAGAAGGAGTATCCAGACAACATCTGGGCAAAACCTGAGGGATGTTCCGTAAAAAGGTTATGAAAGAGTTGAAGGATCTGCTCAGCTTTCTGTTTCAGGGAATCGTCTCCTGTGAAGTGGCCAAGCCTGATGAGGTTAAACAGGGCTATGGAGTTAGCCGATGGGATAGCGTTGTCATAGGGACTTTTTGAGCGGGCAATCAGAGACTCGTTCTCTTTCCCTGTGAAGAAGAATCCCCCATTCTTATCGTCCCAGAACTGATCCATCATTCTATCATTGAGATTATTGGCCTCTGTAAGATACTTCACCTCAAAGGTGGCTTCATAGAGATCGATGAGTGACTGGATGAAAAAGGCATAATCTTCTGCATAGCCATTCACATGCCATCTCCCTTTATTAAAGACCCTCATCAACCTCCCGTGCTTCAGCATACCGGCAAGGATGAAATGAACTGCATCCTCTGCGGCCTTGAGATACTCTTTCTTCTGGGTCAATTTAAATCCATCAATGAACCCTGAAATCATCAATCCGTTCCAGGAGGTCAGGATCTTTTCATCACGACCTGGCTTTACCCTCTTTTCTCGCTCCGCAAAAAGGACCTTTCGGCATTCCTCCAACATTTTCTCTAACTCTGGAACGGCCATGCTGTACAATTCTGCAACCTTCTTAAGAGGGCTGGCAATATTGAGGACGCTGGTCCCCCCCTCAAAATTTCCCTGTGGGGTTACTCCATAATAGGCGCAGAAAGGAGTCCCTTTCTCCTTTCCCAATAATTCTTTGATCTCATCCCTTGTCCAGACAAAAAATTTCCCCTCTTCTCCTTCGCTATCCGCATCCTGGGTGGAATAGAAACCTCCTTCAGGGCTTTTCATCTCTCGAAGGACATACTGTAGGATCTCCTCGCCTACCCGAAGATAATGTTCCTTTCCGGTTACCTGATACACTTCAAAGTAAGTCCGGGAGAGAAGTCCATTGTCATAGAGCATCTTTTCGAAATGTGGGATGAGCCAACGTTCATCCACGGAATAGCGATGGAAACCTCCTCCGAGGTGATCATAGATGCCACCATTGGCCATTTTCTCAAGACTCACCTCTGCCATTCTGAGTGCTTCTTTCTCATTCGTTGCCTTCCAGTGCCTCAGGAGAAAAGAGAGGGTCATGCTGTTTGGAAATTTTGGGGCCTTGCCAAATCCCCCATTGAAAGAATCGAATTGTCGCTCAATTGCATCGAAGGCTTTAAGGAGAATGTTTGGGTCCAATTCCCCTTGGGAGGGCAAAATCTCAACCATCTGATGGAGGGCATTCTTCATCTGTGCCTCCATCTGGCTCACTTCTCCCCGATGGGCGCTGTAGTAGTTGGAAATGGTGATCAGCACTTTTGGAAAACCGGGCATCCCCATCCGGTCTTCCGGCGGAAAGTAAGTTCCTGCATGGAAAGGGACAAGGTCAGGGGTCAAAAAAACGGTCATCGGCCATCCGCCGCTTCCGGTCATCACCTGAACCGCATTCATATAGATTTCATCGAGATCCGGCCGTTCCTCCCGATCGACCTTGATATTGACGAAACGATCATTCATCACCTGAGCAATCGCCTCATTCTCAAAGGACTCCTTCTCCATCACATGGCACCAGTGACAGGAGGAGTACCCAATGCTGAGGAGAATGGGTTTATCCTCCTTTTTGGCCCGGCCCAAAGCTTCCTCTCCCCACGGATGCCAATCCACCGGGTTATGGGCATGCTGGAGAAGATAAGGGCTGGTCTCATGAATCAGCCGATTGGTGTGGCGATGTTCCGTGTTTGATCTCCTTAAAATATTTATAACCATTGGGTTAAAGAATAACAAGGAACCTTCGTTTTTAATTCTTGATTGACATAACGATTAGAGTTAGGTAATATAATAGGGTAAGTTTATTACTTATAATAAGGGGGTAATTAAATGGTACAGGCCGTAAAGAAACTTAACTTTATGATTAAAAACGAATTGGTAAAAGATCTGGAGGATCTGGTTCCTCCTGGTAAAAGGAGCAAAGTCGTCAATGATGCGATCATGAAGGAATTAATGGCGATCAGAAGGCAGAAATTGACTGAAAAACTTCTTACGGTCAAACGAAAAAGCCCTTCTCTTTCGGCAGAAGAAATCGTGACGACTCTCAGGGAAGATCGCGGGAGGAGATAAGATGGAGATACCTGTCATTATCCCTGACGCTTCGGTTATCTTGAAATGGGCTTTCCGGTCCCCAGAGGAACAACACCAGGAAAAAGCCCTGACCATTTTGAATGATTGGTGCGAAGGAAAGGTTCATCTGATATTGCCTAAGCTCTGGTCTTTTGAGGTTGGTAATGTCCTCGCTTTAAAAAACCCGCAAAACGCTCAAGAGATCATGGAGATATTGATTGGATATCGTTTTCCTGAATACGAGACTACAGTGGAATTATGTCGGGAAACCTTCAAGCTCATCCGGCAATACCGGGTCACCTTTTATGATGCAGTCTATCATGGAGTCGCCCTTCTGAATAAAGGAACCATGGTTACTATGGACAAAGCATATTACCGCAAGGCGGTAAAGTCCGGTCATGTGGTAATACTCGAAGATTTTTGATTGCCCCCTCTTAATAAAAATAAGCAGGCCGTTAATAAATCTGACACCTTCTAAGAAAAACTTATTTCCCTCGTAAAAACTCAAGTATATGCAAACCGGCTCCTGCACGGTCGGTGATATAAATCAGCCCCCGGTAATCGAGATCCACATCATTCGTCTGGATCACTCTTTTCAGCCCTGGCCCGGTTTTATCGCTCGCCTCCGGAATATAATATCCCACCTCTTTCGGGTGAAAAGGATCGGAGATATCGACGATTCGCAAGCCCGCATTGAAATAGGCAATATAGAGAAGGCCTCCCCCGATGATCTCCCCGTCTTTTGTCTCTGCAAATTGATGGGGACCAAAACGACCGCCTCTCTCGCAAAAATCGCCATCCGGAACCTTAAAGGTCGCCACCGGAATGGGCCGGCTCTCCTCTGTTACATCAACGATATAGAGTTGCCTTCTCATTTCCCGGCACCCGCTGCTGAAAGATTCTTCTGAGATGACGAGAAAATCCCGGACATCTCCTATGCCCTGAGTGAAATTTGGAACCTTCATCTTTGAGAAGGGAACGGTCGTATGAGCACCTGAAAAGGGCGGAGAAAAGTCCATGTGTGAAATCATCACTGGTTTTTGTTTGTCCGAAATATCGAGGGTCACCACATCTCCACCGAAAAGGTATGACAGATAAGCCCTGTCTCCTGAAATGACAGGATGGTGGAGACTGACGCTTTCACCACTCTCTCCAGGCCGTTGCCCGGGGAGACCCCAGTTCGTTACAAATTTTGGGGCAGAGGGATTTCTCAGATCATAGACGATTAAATGTTGCCCCTTCCATCCCGGCCATATTCCGGAGAGGTAGGCGTAGCCGGTTTTGGCATCCCACCAGCTCTTATGAGCGGCCATGAGCCATTCAATCTTTGAGACGAGTTTCGGATTGGCCTTATCCGTAATATCCCAGACTTCAAAACCCGTAAATTCTCCTGATTCCTGATTCCGGAGCAGGTAGTCCCTCCCGTCAAAATATTTTTCCACTACCTGGACCGCCCGGCTCTCCGCGCCCTTATAACCGGGGATATGTTTAATCATCCTGGGCTTCGCCGGGATGGAAACATCTAAGATCGTAGTTCCGTTGGGCTCCATCTTCCCTGTCAAAGGATTGAATCGATCTCCCCGATGGTGTCCGACATAGGCATAATTTCCTTTTAAAACGACCTGAAGGGCCTCACGGCCCTGGAGGTCGCTGTATCCTATCAGCCGGACGTTCGATGCCTCAGACGGATAGGCCGGATCAGGAGCAAGAGGAATCGATCCCAAGAAAAATATTAACAAGAGAGAAAGCCGGAGTGTAATCTTCTTCATTTCTTCTTATAGGTTCCCATCCATTGAGCCTGGGCAAGGATGTGGCCTTTTATGGCTTTTTCAAGATCGGCCTTCGTTGAATTAGAATCCAGATTGAGACGGATATCGAGGGCGTAGATTTTAAAAACATAGTTGTGGGCGCGCCGGGGCGGACAGGGTCCTCCATAATTCTGTTTTTTAAAATCGTTCATTCCCTGAATAGCGCCCTCCGGAACAGAGTTCTCTTTTATCTCCTTCACGCCAGGATCGATATTCCATAAAATCCAGTGGACATAGGATCCTCTGGGCGCATCCGTATCATCAAAGACTAACGCCAGGGATTTCGCTTCTCTGGGAACATTTTCAACCTTAAGAGGAGGATTGGTATTCACTCCATCGCAGGTATAGGCTGAAGGAATCTTTCCATTATTTTCAAATGCCGGACTTGAGATCTTAAACCCGGTCTTTGCGGGATCCTGTCCTATCCCGTGGGAAACAATAAAAAACAGAAGAAAAAAGATCAGCATCAGAGATTTCGTCATTTCCTTACCTCCCTTTTTTAAACCTTGAACCCTGAGCCTTGTTCCTTGAACTTTTCCTTAAGCACACCTCACCAGAAAGATAGGTTTGGGTGAATAACGAAGCACCTTCTCCGTTACGCTTCCAAGAAGAAATCGTTTCACGCCGCTCCGACCATGGGTGGTCATAGCGATCAGGTCAATATCTTTCTGGGCCGCATGGTCGAGGATCTCCTCCGCATCATTTCCATACCGGACATGGCTATCCACATTAAATCCTTTGGCTTTTAGCCTATCCTCCACCTTTTGGAGATACGCCTCTGCTTCCCGGACAACCTTCAGTTCAGCCTCGGTCGGATCCACGCCCGGAAAGGTATAGGCAAGGGCAACCCGTAAAAGGGCAATGCTTGCCTTTAACTCTGCGGCAAGTTTCTCCGCCATGGGGAGAACATTCTCCGCACAATCAGATCCGTCCAAAGGAATTAGAATCTTTTGGAATTTCCCCATCTTAGACCCTCCTTTCATCTGTTTCTAATATAAAACTAACGATTCTCAATCGTGCTGTCAATAAAAAACAGTTCATCCCGTAATTTTCTCCAACGAATAGTTTTAAAAAATTCCCTTGACACGAAATTTACATTATGTTACACAGGATACAAATTTGAAGGGAGAGAAATGGATCAGCTTCGTCATTTTAGCAGTGGGTTTTATTTTTATTGGTTCTTTTATGCCGGAATCTGCCCACTGACTCGCGCTGATCATTAACAAATAAAAAACAGTTAAGGCCGTGGGTAGATTGAAATTCTACCCACGGCCTTTTTTATTTAAGCCGTGGGAAAATCCTTCTCACGGCTTTTTTATTTTTAGCAGAGGAGGATGAACGATGATGATAGGGAAGGAAATTCGTCTGGGGCGCATCATGAACCCAAATTCCGGCAAGACCGTGATCATTCCCATGGATCACGGAGTCACCGTAGGACCAGTGGCCGGATTGATCGACCTGGAGGAGACCATCCATGCCGTGGCAAAAGGCGGGGCAAATGCCATTGTGATTCACAAAGGATGGGTCCAGAATGGCTACCAGCATAATGGCGAGAAGATAGGTTTAATCATTCACCTCTCGGCCGGCACCCGGATGGCGCCTGATCAACATTGTAAAACCCTGGTTTCCACGGTGGAGGAGGCGATCAAATTGGGGGCGGATGGGATCTCTGTCCATGTCAATCTTGGGGCCGAGGAGGAGAGGTCAATGATCAAAGACCTCGGTTCTGTGGCCAGGGTGGCCATGGAATGGGGAATGCCCCTGCTGGCCATGATGTATACGAGGGGGCCCAAGGTGGAGAATGAATATGATGTGAAGGTGGTGAAGCATGCCGCCCGTGTGGGAGCGGAATTGGGAGCGGACATTGTGAAAGTTCCCTATACCGGTTCGCCGGAGAGCTTCAAAGAGGTGGTGGAGAGTTGTTTTGTGCCGGTGGTCATCGCCGGTGGAGAAAAGATGAGCACTGACAAAGACATTCTTGAAATGGTCGAAGGAGCAATGATGGCAGGAGGAGTCGGAGTCTCCATCGGGAGAAACGTCTTTCAGCATCAGGACCCGTCGAAGATCGTTCAGGCCATCTCCAAACTGGTCCACCATGGCTCAACGGTCGAAGAGGTCCTAAAGGATTTGGAGGAGAAGAGATGAAGAAGGTTTGGGTGAAAGTCATTCCCTGGAGGACGGAGTTAGTTCAGGCGGCCATGGAGAGCGGGGCCGATGCCCTCTGGATCGAGTCTGGAAAGTCCCTCGAGGTAAAGAAGATGGGCCTCATTCAGACCGTGGCTGAAGATGGAGATTTGAAATTGGGCCTGGATGTGGTTGAGAGAGAGATCCGTGAAAAGAAGGATGAAGAGGAGATCATCACCTTGAGCCTTTCGAGGAAAGTCGTGGTGAAAAATGGAAACTGGAAAATCATCCCTCTCGAAAATTTATTGAGCAGGACGAACAATCTCTTCCTAGAGATCAATCACCTTCAAGAAGGCGAGACCGCCCTTGGCATCCTCGAGAAAGGAGTTGACGGAATTGTGATCAACCATCCTGATCCGGAGGCCGTGCGGGAGATTATCCGCTCCCTCAAGAGGGAGGCCGAAAAATTTGAGCTTCTCACAGCCAGGGTTAAACAGGTCGAACCCCTCGGGCTGGGAGACCGGGTCTGCGTGGATACCTGTTCTTCGATGATTGAGGGCGAAGGAATGCTGGTGGGAAACAGCAGCCAGGCGCTCTTCCTCATCCATTCCGAGTGTGTCGAAAATCCTTTTGTGAATATCAGACCCTTCCGGGTCAATGCAGGACCTCTTCATTCCTATATTCTCTTAATGGACGGACAGACGAAATATCTATCGGAGATCCGTTCTGGTGATCGGGTTCTTATTGTAAATTTCGAAGGAAAGAGTTTTCCTGCGGTTGTGGGGAGGGCCAAGACTGAAAGGCGTCCTCTGGTTCTGGTAGAGGCTGAGGAAGGCGGCCAGGCCATCTCGGTCATCCTGCAGAATGCGGAAACGATCAGGCTCACACAACCCTGTGGACAAGCAATATCACTGGTGGATCTGAAGTCGGGAAGCGAGGTTCTGGTCTATCGTGAAAAGAGAGGGAGACATTTCGGGGTTCAAATTGAGGAGACAATTCTTGAAAGGTGAGAAGATGGGAAAGATCTGCGTCCCGATTGTGGAACGAACTCTCCAGAGAGCTTCGAGGGCGATTGAAGAAGCCAGAGAAATGGCGGACCTCATTGAATTAAGGGTGGATTATTTGAAGAAACCGGAACTGAAGCGTCTTCTAAAAAAGGGAGGCCCCCCTTTTATTATCACAAACCGCAGAAGGGTGGAAGGAGGGAAGCATAGAGGCACTGAGGAAGAACGACTCGGGGTGCTTGAAGAGGCTATCGACCTTGGGGCCGAATATGTGGACATAGAAGTGAGAAGCGAAAGGTCAGCGATCCTAAAATTATTGGCCGGCAGAAAAGAGACAAAAATTATTCTCTCCTTTCACGACTTTGAGCGAACTTCCTCTCGAAAGTCTCTGAAAAGCACTTTTGACCAGATGGCCCAACTGGAAGCTGATCTAATCAAAATCGTGACTCTTGCCCGCTCCTGGGAAGACAATTTTAGTATCCTCTCTCTCCTCTCTTATGCAAAAAAGAGAAAAAGAGAGATCATCGCTTTCTGCATGGGAGAGAAAGGGAAGATGAGCCGGATCTTTTCTCCACTGATGGGCGGGGCCTGGACATACGCTTCGTTGACGTCTGAAGGAGCTTCCGCCCCCGGACAATTGCCGGTCGAAGAGATCAGGGAGATCTATAAGAGGTTGAGATGATCGATGCCAAGACCCAACTCTATGGACTCATCGGGAATCCAGTGCGCCATAGCCTGAGCCCAATCATCCATAATGGTGTCTTTCGAAGGATGGGATTAAATGCTGTCTAGTTGACCTTTGAAGTGGAAAATCTCGAGGAAGCCATTCGTGGGATCAGGGGGCTGGGTCTTCGAGGGGTGAGCGTGACCATTCCGTATAAAACCCAGATTCTCCCTTATCTTGATCATATCGAAGGTGTGGTAGGAGAGATCAGAGCAGTGAATACCATTGTGAATGAAGGGGGGAAGATGAGCGACCATAACACCGACTGGCATGGGGCCTTGGAAGCGTTGGAAGAAGAGGGTGATTTGAATGGAAAGAAGGTGATCCTGCTTGGGGCTGGAGGGGCGGCTCGAACCATTGGTTTTGGTCTAAAAGAGAGAGGATGCCAGGGAGTCATTTTCAACCGATCACAGAAGAGGGCCGAGGTCTTAGCTTCAGAATTAGGATGGGAATATCATCCCCTTTCCTCCTTTGATGAGATGGATGGGGATATTCTGGTCAATGCCACTTCTGTAGGCATGTATCCCATGGCTTCGGAGAGCCCAATCCCGAAAGAGGTTTTAAAGGAAGGAATGGTAGTCATGGAAATTGTCTATCAGCCTTTACGGACGAAGCTCCTCCGAGAGGCTGAAGAGCGAGGTTGCAGAACGATCGATGGACTGGAGATGCTTATTCGTCAGGGGGCATCTCAATTCCAGATCTGGACAGGTCACAAACCGGATATCCAGAGGATCAGGGAGGATTTATATCATGCCCTCGGCCTGGGAAAAGTCTTTCCCGTGAGAGAGATCGGTGCCACCCGAAGGAAGGATGATGATAGAGATCAGGCCGCTTCAGACCTGTAATGGAGTAGTCGTTATTCCGGGATCGAAGAGCTACACCCATCGAGCCCTGATTGTTTCTTCCCTGGCGGATGGGGAGTCTATCTTGATCAACGCCTTAAGAAGTGAAGATACGGATTATACAGCCAATGCCCTAAGGGAATTTGGAATTCCGATCTTTTGGAATGAAGATCAACTGCACATCTCTGGAATGGGAGGGATATTCAAGCTTCCGGGCGAAAGGATTTTTCTTGGTAATTCAGGCACCTCCATGAGGTTTCTGACGGCTATGGCTTCCCTTATCAATGGCCGAATCGTATTGGCTGGAAGCGATCGAATGAGGAAACGACCCATGGTCGAACTCTTTAACGGGTTACAGGCATTGGGGGGCAACGCATATTCCCGAGAGGAAGATGGCTCTTTATCGGTTGTAGTCGAATCTGATGGGCTTCGAGGAGGCGTTGTGAAGATGAGGGGTAAAGAAAGCAGCCAATTTCTTTCTGGCCTCTTGATGGTTGCTCCCTACGCTAAACAGGATGTTTACGTTGAGATCACCGATAGCCTGGTTTCAAACTCCTATGTGGACATCACCCTTGACGTGATGGATTCATATGGAATTGAAGTCAAACGAGAAGGCCATCATTGTTTTTCTGTTCCAGCAGGGCAGCGCTATAGCCCTCGGGTTTACTCGATCGAGGCAGATGCTTCCAGCGCTTCTTACTTCTTTTCGGCGGCGGCTATTACAAAAGGGAGAGTAAGGGTTGAAAATTTCAACCCTTACTCGATACAGGCAGATGCAGGTTTCCTCAATCTCTTAGAAAAAATGGGATGCTGGGTCATTCTGGGCGACAGTTGGGCAGGGGTTCACGGCAGCGGGCTTCATGCGATTGCGATAGATATGGGTGACATGCCCGATCTCGTCCCGACTCTGGCCGTCACTGCGGCCTTTGCTCGGGGCCAAACCCTGATTCAGAATATTGGCCATCTCCGCCTCAAGGAGTCAGATCGGATTGCGGTATTGACAACAGAACTTCGCCGCATGGGCATCCGGGTGGAAGAAGGAGAGGACTGGTTGAAGATCGAAGGTGGAAAGGGCCATGGGGCGGAGATTGATCCTCATGACGACCACCGCATCGCCATGAGCTTTGCCATCGCCGGACTGGTCATCCCCGGGATAAAGATTAAAGAACCCCAATGTGTGAAAAAATCTTTTCCGGATTTTTGGGAAGTTTTCAGGAGGCTTTACCTATGAACCTTGTCTTGATTGGATACAGGGCCGCAGGGAAAACCACGGTGGGCAGAAGGCTGTCGGCTTTCTTGCGAAACACGTTTGTGGATTCGGATGAGATGATTGAAAAACACCAGGAGATGACGATCAAAGATATTGTGAGATGTCATGGATGGGACTATTTCAGGACGGTCGAGAGAGAAGTTATTTCGGAAATTTCAAACTACGACAATCTGATCATTGCTGCGGGTGGAGGCGTGGCCATTGATTCCGGGAATGTAAAAGTTCTGAAAAAGAATGGTCTCATTGTCTGGCTCAAAGCGGATGTTGAGATTCTTCTCGAACGGATGGCCAGGGACATTCGTTCGGTTACGGGGAGGCCCAGTTTGACAGGAAAGGGGACCATGAAGGAGTTTAAGGAGGTGCTCATCCAACGGGAGCCGCTCTATGAAAAGGCTTCAGAGGTCCAGGTGGATACATCGCTGTTGGATGTGGAGGGGGTGGTCCATCAGGTTCTCTCTATCTTTGAAGAAAGGCGGGTGAGGGTTTAATTTGGGAGGAAATTCATTCGGAAATCTTTTCAGGATCACGACCTGGGGGGAATCTCATGGGAAAGCATTGGGTGTCGTCATAGACGGGTGTCCATCTGGAATGGAGCTTTCTGAAGAAGAGATTCAGAAGGAGATGGACAGGAGACGCCCGGGTCAAGGCCCGGGAGCAAGCCCCAGAAAGGAGAGAGATCGGATTGAGATCCTCTCCGGCCTCTTTAAAGGAAAGACAACGGGAACGCCGATTTCTCTTTTAGTGAGAAATGAGGATGTGGATTCCAGTCCTTATGAGGAATGGAAAGAGGTCTTCAGGCCCGGTCATGCTGATTTCACCTATCAGGCCAAATACCGAATCAGGGACTACCGGGGCGGAGGCCGGGCTTCGGCGAGGGAGACCGCAGGAAGGGTGGCAGCCGGAGCAATCGCCAAGAAAATCTTATCCCAGGAGAAGATCAATATCCTTGCTTACACCCAAGAGCTCGGTGGAATCCGGGCAGACAGAGTGAATCTTGGCGAGGTGGAGAGGAATTTCTTCCGTTGTCCTGACCCGCAGGCCGCCCTCGCAATGGAAAAGAGGATCGAAGAGGTGAAACTCGAAGGCGATACGCTCGGTGGCATTGTGGGGATTCTTGTCCAGGGATGCCCTCCCGGGTTGGGGGAGCCGGTCTTTGACAAACTGGAGGCGGATCTGGCCAGGGCTCTGATGAGCATCGGAGCCATACGAGGCGTGGAGATAGGAGCCGGATTTAGAGCGGCCCGGATGCTTGGATCAGAGTGTAATGACCCCCTGGGGCCGGACGGATTTGAAAAAAATGATTCGGGAGGAATTTTGGGAGGAATATCGAATGGAGAGGATATCCTGCTCAGAGTGGCGGTGAAGCCCATTCCCTCTATTCGATTAGAGCAAAGGACGATAGATTCTTCCATGCGGCCCACCAGGCTGAAAATGAAGGGACGGCATGATGTCTCAGCCATCCCGCGAATTAATTCGGTTTGTGAGGCCATGGCGGCCATTGTTCTGGTCGATCATTTACTCCGGCAGAAAGCGATTGAGAGGCAATGAAAATGGGAAGACAAGATAAGATTAAAGACCTTCGCCAAAAGATTGATGACCTGGATAGACAGATCCTCCGTTTTTTGAACGAACGGGCAGAGATCGTATTGGAGGTGGGCAAGGCAAAATTAGAAGGCAAAATAGGTTCCTATGATCCTGATCGGGAAGAGAAGATTCTGCGACACCTGGTTAAACAAAATTCTGGGCCCTTTCCGAAGCGCGCCATTGCTCCCGTCTTTCGAGAGATCATCTCGGCCTGTCGTTCCCTGGGAAACGGCTTAAGTGTCGTCTATCTGGGGCCTCCTGCCAGCCATACGCATCAGGCCTGTGTCAAACATTTCGGGAGCTCCCTTGAGGCGATCTCCGGGGAGAGCATTTGGGATATCTTTGAGAGTGTGGAAAAGGAGAAAGTGGATTTTGGCGTAGTGCCCATAGAAAATTCTACCGAAGGAGTTGTGAACCAGACCTTAGATATGTTCATTGAATCTGAAGTCAAGATCTATGGTGAGATCTTGGCCCAGATTTCCCATGACCTGCTCTCAAAAAGCGGGAAA
>VGSS01000088.1 GCA_016874935.1 Deltaproteobacteria bacterium
ATTTTACAGGATATTTTCATAAAGTCGAGCACAAAAAGCGCTTTTTATCTGATTCCTCCTTTTTGAACTGGAATGGGGGGCGAAGAAGATTCCCGTGAGAGGCGATTTCGTGAAGACACCATGCCTGCAGGATCCGTAGTTTCGGGTGTTCGTGATGGGTTCGATGCAGAAAATGAGCTTATTGCCTGGAGAAAGCGGGTCCACTCCCGGAAATTTCTCTTTCATCAAGAGATAGGTGCCCAATCCCTTTCCCCCAGATGGGTTTCCTAAACCGAATCAGAAAGGGTTTCTTCCTGAAAGGTTTTGCTCTTCAGATTGATCCGTAGAATTTTGTTGAAAAACCCACACATGGTCGTTTCCTCCATTAGAATATCTTCGCATCACCCAAACCAGCAGTACCCTATTTTCCCAGATAGGCCTTTTTGATGTGTGGGTCATCTATCAATTTGGAGGCTTCACCCTCAAGAACGATCCTGCCAACCTCTAACACATAGGCATATTGGGCTACCTCGAGAGAAAGAAAAGCATTTTGTTCCACCAGCAGGATGGTCTGACCCTGGTTATTGAGCCGATTGATGACTTCAAAGACCATATCAACGATGATGGGAGCCAGCCCAAGGGAGGGTTCATCGAGAAGCAGGATTTTTGGATCGGACATGAGGCCCCTCCCGATGGCCAGCATCTGCTGCTGACCTCCGGAAAGCGTACCTCCCAACTGACGTTGCCGTTCCGAAAGTATGGGAAAAAGGTTAAAAACATTGTTTAAGATTTCCTGGACTCGTTTTTGCCCTTTGTTAGGCAAAACCCCCATCTTGAGGTTTTCAATCACTGTCAGATGGGGGAATATTCTACGTCCCTCAGGCACATGGGCGATTCCCATTCGGGCGACCTGGTGAGGGGGGAGATGGTCAATCCGCCTTCGATCGAATTCAATGGTTCCTTCCACAGGATGGACAAGACCGGAGATGGTCTTCATCAACGTGCTCTTTCCAGCCCCGTTAGAACCCACGATGGAGATGATCTTTCCCTCCGAAACGGAAAGGGAAAGGTCCCATAATGCAGGTGCAAGGTCATAGCTGACGGTGATCTGTTTAACTTCGAGCACGGTAACGCTCTCCTAAGTAAGCCCGGATGACCTCCGGGTGATTCACGATCTGTTGAGGCGTGCCTTCGGCAATCTTTCGTCCATAATCGAGCACTGCCACACGGTCACAAAGGGACAGAATGACATCCATGACATGTTCCACGATGATGATGGTTAAACCCTGACGATGCATCTGCCTGATGAGATGGATAGCCGATTTTACCTCTACGGGAGTGAGCCCGGACATCACCTCATCGAGGAGGAGTAGAGAAGGCTCAATGGCTAATGCCTTTGCCAATTCTAGCCGTTTTCTGTCTTCAAGGGTTACGTTTAGGACTTGAAAATCAGCTTTCTCATCAAGACCTACTTTTTCCAAAACCTCCCATGCCTTCTTTTTTGCGATTTTCATTGAAGAGGTGTGGATGAAGGAGCTGACCATCACATTTTCAAGTACGGTCATCTTGCTAAAAGGGGCAGGGATCTGAAAGGTTCGTCCGACTCCCAATCGGGCAATCCGGTGAGGCCGGAGTTTGGTTATATCTTCCCCGTTAAAGATCACTTTTCCAGAATCAGAGGGTATCATGCCCGTAATAAGATTGAAGAAAGTCGTTTTTCCACTTCCATTGGGGCCGATGATGCCGAGGACAGTTCCCTTCTCCACAGTCATCGAGAGTTGATTAACTGCCACCAGCCCTCCAAAGGCTTTGGTCAAGTCACGGGATTCTAACAGCATGGCACACTACCATTTTACCTTCTTACGAATCTCTTTCCAGGCAGTCCTGGGCTGAAAAATTTGGGATTCTAATAAACCGATGATTCCACTCGGAATAAAAAGGACAACCGCACAAATGGCGGCTCCGATGACAATGAGATAGAACGTTCCTTCACCCCAAACTAACCATAGGTACCTGTTGACGAGTTGAACCACACCAGCGCCTAAAAACGGTCCCCACAAAGAACCAATTCCCCCTAAGAAGGCCATCACTACCATAAAATCGGTGATAACTGCTCCCAGGACACTGTCTGGATGGATGTAGGTGACCCAATAGGCATAGATTCCCCCTAATACTCCCGGGAAGAAAGCGCTCAGGCCGAAGGCTTTAATCTTGATCATAACCGTGTCAACCCCCACCATCTCGGCAGCTTCCTCATGCTCCCGAATGGCCAATAGCTTATAACCAAAAGGGGACCGCTCCAATAAAAGATAAATGGTGAGATAGATGAGACCGGTCATAAGGAGAAAGAGATAATAGAAAAAGGGGAGATTGAGGTAGGCGGGAAGCTGCATGCCGAAGGCCCCTCCTGTGATTTCCAGTATCGTGGCGATCTGTCGGATCATCTCCCCAAACGCCCATGTGGCAATTGCAAAATAGGCTCCTCTCAAACGCAGAGTGGGATAACCGATAATGACTGCCATCAGGGCCGCAGCCATACCTGAAATGAGAAGCCCCAACCCAAAGGGCAATCCCAGATGCAACATGGTTATTCCAGTTATATACGCTCCTACACCGAAGAATGCTCCATGTCCAAAACTAAGATAACCTGTGTATCCACCAATAATATTCCAGCTCTGGGCCAATCCCGCCCACATCAGGACTTCAGTGGCAATCCGAATCCATAAAGGAGATAGGGTCCAGGGAAGAAGAAGGGAGATCAAAAGAACCAAACCGAGCAGACCCCATCGCAAGAAAGATGGCGATGAGTGAGCTGGGGTTTGAGCGTTTTTCAAAGACTTCAAATGCCTCTCCTTAAAATTCCTTTGGGTGTGATCAGAAGAACTCCGTACATCACCATGAAGAGGGCGACAAGGTTATAGCGCCCTCCGACATAGACTCCCACAAAAGATTGAAGGAGGCCAAGGATGAGGCCGGCAATGATCACGCCAGGAATATATCCCATTCCGGCCAGGACAACGACAAAGAATGCGAGCGTGCAGTATTTGACCCCCATGGCTGCATGAATAGAAAAAAGCGCTCCGATCAGAATTCCTGACATGCCTGTGACTCCTGCATAAAGGCTATATACAAGAGCGCCAACCTTTCTGACATCCGTTCCGAGGAGACTTGCCATTTCCCTGTCCTGAGCTGTAGCCCGGATGGTGATTCCAAGTTTTGTTTTATAGAGGAAGAACATGAGTAGGAGAGTGATGAGAATACCAAAGAGAAACCCTGAAAATCGAAGAGCGGGGATGGTTATTGGACCAAGGGCTAAACTCTTTCCGGACAACCAGGTTGTGATGGATTGGATATGATATCCCCAGATCGAAAGTGCTCCTCCTTTGGCCAGAATGGAGAGGCCAAAGGTGAAGACCAACCCCATCAGCACCGGATTATGCCGTTTCCCGCTTATGGCTCGGTAAATGAGCGGATAGATGGCCCATCCCAGGACAAAGAAGATGATAAAGAGCACAGGCAAGTAGATCATGGGGTCCTGTCCGAAATAGCTAACCAGAAGAAATCCTGTGAAGGCGCCCAGCATGACCCACTCGCCTACGGCAAAATCAACGATATGCATGACACCGAAGCATAGGGAAAATCCTATCCCTACAACGATAATGAGGCCTCCAATGAGAAGGCCGTCAATCAGGGTCTGGAGAAAGAGTTCCATGGCTTACCTTTTATCCCATGAAGGGGTAGGGAATTTAGGAGCAACAACCTGAAGTTTGCCAGGGCCAACCTCAACAAGTTTCCCTCCCTGATACTGGATTGCAACGGGTTGAAGTCCGGCATTGCAATGATAGAAATCACCTTCAACTGCAAACTTCACTTGGCCATAGAAGGTCATGATATTTAATTTTTCCAGTGCCGAAATGAGGGCATCCTTGTTCTCCTGAGTCAGGGGCGGTTTTGCCTTGATCATGCGAAGAGCTTCCTGGAAGGCAATCCCCGCAGCCGTTGAACCAGCATTCGTATACTCCGGCTCATCCCCAAATTTTGCCTTAAAAGCGTTGGCATACTCTTTTGGGTTTTTAAAAAGGAGCGTTGCCTGGTGCTTCATATTGGGAGTCCAGACAGAGGTTCCAAGAACGAATTCTGCATCCTTACCCAGACCTTTCCGAAAGTCAGGAGTGGTCATTCCATAATGCTGAACAAATGCTTGTGGATTGAATTTCAGTTCCTTGGCTATTTTAATCATTTCGATTGCTGCTTTTTCATGAGATCCCATCGCAAATATATCGGGTTTGAGCGCCTTGATCGCAGAGACCTGCGGAGTATAATCACTCCCCTCGGGAACGATATCATACTTCAAGACCTTGAATCCTTCTTTTTCCGCCGACATCTTGAATGCCTCGGCCGCAAATTTGGAGAAGGCATCGTCAATACCTAAGATCGCAACGGTCTTGGGTTTCGGAGTCACATCCTTGGCCAATGTCTGGATCGAGGCCTGGGCGATCAATGAAACTGCGGGGATGGTCCCAAAGGTGTACTTGAATTTCCGCTTCCAGATCAGAGGCGATTCAGCAGACCCTGTGATATGGGGGATTTTATACTTTTCGGCAATGGGTGCAAGGGCAAGGGTTGTTCCGCTGGCGTAGGGGCCCAGGATAAAATCCACGTTTTCCTGTGTAATCAACCTTTCGGCTGCCACAGCAGCAGTGGCTGGTGTGCTCTGATCATCGGCATAAACCAGGGTCACCTTATATTTTTTGCCTTCAATTTCTATTCCGCCAAGGGCATTGACCGTATCCGCCCAGAGGTCATAGCCTCTCTTGGTGACGGTTCCACCAAAGGCAAGTTCGCCGGAAAGGGAGGTTACGACTCCCACTTTGAAGAAGTCCCTTTTCTCTTGAGCCAATCCAAACTGGGGTATTAAGAAAACAAGAATAAGCACAGATAGAATAAGTTTGAAACCTTTCTTCATGGATAAGTTCCTCCTTTAGAATATTTTTTTATCTAAATTCACTACCTCTTCTTCCCCCTGTTTTATCCCACCACCTCCTTTATTTTATGGCAACGCATTGATGCCTTTTACTATGAATCCATGCTCGGTAAGCTTCAACGCTGCATCTCTCATGTCTCTTACATTTAATTTAAACAACACCCAATATGTGGAGAGGCGATTTTTTGAAACAATTTGCAGGCCAAGGCTCTCGATGAGTTCCTCTGCTTCTCTCTCAGATATTGATAAATCGTTCATCTTAATGAGAATCTGGGCATATTTTTGATCAGCCTTGATTCCATGGTCCAGTTCCTCATCGTCCTCGTGGTAAGTCATCAGTTTGTCACCCTGTAGACTAAAGCTCGGCAAAACTTTCTTCGATGATCTCAAGTCCTCGTTTGAGCTGTTCATCTGTAATCACAAGGGGCATGAGGGGCCTGATGATGTTGGAGTGGGTTCCTGCCGAAATCATGAGAAGCCCTTTTTCCCGACAGCGATTCACCAACTGCTTTGTAAAAGCTGTGGCATGTTCTTTGGTCTTTCGATCAACTACCAGTTCCATGCCAACCATAGCGCCCAAACCTCTAACATCCCCAATGATGGGAAATATTTCTTTGAGTTCAAGAAACTTCTCCAAAACCTTTTTACCAATTTGTTCGGCTCTTCCTAAAAGATTCTCTTTTTTAAACTGATCCAGCACGGCAAGGGCAGCCCGGCATGCCACAGGATTGCCTGCATACGTCCCTCCTAATCCCCCCACCTGGGGATGATCCATCAGCTCCGCTTTCCCTGTAATAGCGCTCAAGGGAAACCCGTCGGCCATTGATTTGGCCATTACCGTCATATCCGGTGCCACCTCATAATGCTCCATGGCAAACATCTTTGCCGTCCGTCCAAAACCTGTTTGAACTTCATCCGCAATAAAAACAATTCCATTGTCCTCACAGATCTTCTTCAGGACATTGAAATATTCCTTCGGTGGAGCTACAAACCCACCTTCGCCCAGGACCGGTTCCACAATCAGTGCCGCCACTTGCTCGGCAGAGATGTGGGTGTTGAAAAAATCCCTTAAAAAATAGGCGCAGCGGATTTCGCAAGAGGGGTATTCCAGACCAAAAGCGCACCGGTAACAATAGGCATAGGGCATTCGATAAATTTCCGGAGCGTATGGAGCAAACCCCAATTTATAAGGTTTCATCTTACTTGTGAGGCTTAAAGCCAGAAGGGTTCGGCCATGGAAGGCGTCTTCAAAGGCAATGGTCCCTGGCCGGCCTGTTGCGTGGCGAGCAATCTTGATTGCATTCTCAACGGCTTCTGCCCCGCTATTAACGAACATGGTCTTCTTGGGAAAGTTTCCCGGGGTCATCTCGTTCAACCTTTTGGCTAATTCCACATAAGGCTCATACATCACCACGTGGAAGCAGGTATGGATATATTTCTGAATCTGATCCTGCACGGCCTTAAGGACTTCTTCATTGCAGTGGCCGACATTGTTTACTCCAATACCTCCTGCAAAATCAATATACTCCTTTCCCTCCACATCCGTGATGACCGCTCCTTTTGCCTTTTCAACAAAGATGGGGTGAACATTAAAGGGACCCTGAGGGATATGTTTATTTCTCTCCAGCAGTAGCAACTCATTTTTTTTCATTAAGAAGTCTCCTATTTCTTTGTAAGTGATGATGTCAGTTATCCTCCAACCACATAAGGGAATATGGCAACCACATCACTGTTATTGAGCAACTTTTCCCCAGGAGGTTCCTTGAACGGTCTCCCATTAACCAAAATATTTTTGGGTAGGTCTTTGGGAATTCCCATTTTATTCGCCAGATCCAATGCAGAGCTCTCGTTTTCAAGTATGACTTCGATGGTATCGCCCTTGGCATTCTGGGGAAGATACTGCCTGAAGCCGCCAAGGAGTTGCACTGTGATCTTCACCTATGTTCATCCCGCAAACTTTTTTGTCTCACCATAACGCAGAAAGGGCCTTTCCCATGTCCAAAGGCGCCCTGGCAAGCTTTTCTTTCCATATGGAGATATCAAGTCTGTTCTGAATTAAATTTTTAATCAACCCCGAATCTTCCATTTTATCCAGGAGAACGGCTCCGACGATTTTGTTGTCGTCTAATAGAATCTTTCTATAGATTCCCTTTTGAGGGTTGGAATATTTCAACGCCTCGACGTTGCCACCTGTGGGTTTGGATAAGCCAATGGTAGCAAGGGTCAGTCCAAAAATGCTTAAGATATTCTCCGTCATTCCCCCTTCATATTTCATCCTGTGCCCTGCCATATTGAGACCGGCTGTTCTTCCCTGGAGGCAAGCATTAGACCAGTTTGGGATGATCTGCCTTTGGCCGGAAATGAAATTCTTTCCTTCTGAGACATCTCCAGCGGCAAATATGTTTTCGACATTTGTCTTCATAAAATCGTCTATGACTATTCCTTCTTTTATTTCAATTCCACTGCTTCTTGTTGCCAATTCGGTATTGGGGTTTACTCCTATCCCAACTACAACCAAGTTTGCTTTTAATTCTTCTCCTTGCTCGGTGACCGCGCAGACCTTGGACCCCTTTTTTTTAAACCCCTTGACTGCTCTTTCGAAGAGAAAGGATATGCCTTGATCCTCTAATCTCCTTTGGATAAGAGCGGCACACTCCGCATCAATTTTTTCCGGCAGAACATGCTTCGCATACTCCGCAATGGTCAACTTCACTCCGGGTTTATTGATTGCGTTTGCAACTTGCAACCCGAGCAGACCCGCTCCAACGATAAGTATCTCTTTCGCTTGCCGAGCCAATTCGATTATTTTTTCGGCATCTTGAATGGTTCTTAATGTTGAAACATATGGCTCAATACTGGCACGAACAGGGGCTGGTAATACTGGAGATGCGCCGGTGGCAATCAGGAGATAATCGTATCCCAACCGCGTGTTGTCTTCCAGATAGACCCATTGCCTGGGGGCATCTATCGCTACTGCTTTTTTCCCCAGTATTCTTTTGACTTTGTGGTTTCGGTAAAATCTGTGGTCAACGACAAACAGGGTCTTCTTGGGGATCTTGCGTGCAATATAATAAGGTGTAAGCACAGGGGAATAGGCGTTGCCTTTTTCTGCGGATATTACCGTAATAGAGCATGAGTTGTCTTTTTCCCTGATCCCCCTGATGGCATTGATTGCCGCCGCGCTATTTCCTATGATAAGTTGCCGTTTTGCTCCACTCAGTTTCGATCTCAATGTTTTTCCCAAAAGAGCTATGCCGAATCTACCAAGGGAAAAAGCCTGAAGATAAGACTGAGGAAAATCATATCTTCAGGCCTGGTTCGTTCAGATGTTCATTGGATTGGAATACGCTTAGCCTAACCCCAGATCCTTCATTTTTTCTGGGGTAGGGATTCCTTGCTGATCCCAGCCTCGGAGCCTGTAATATTCCGGCAACATCTTATCCAGAAGGGCTACCTGGCCTTTAACGGGGCCACTTGGCATAGGCTCCTCGAGCATCCTTTTGGGTAAGGTGTCGTCATTTGATGTTAGGCCTGCTTTAAGATTGAAAAGTCTCTCCGCGTTGAAGGCCCTCTCTCCACACTTCAACATTTCTTCGGCGCTTCCATAATGGGCGCCTGTTCCTGTATTTAGCAGGGCTAAAAGGGCATCCTCATTGACGCCCAGGAAGAAAATAAAGTTGCACATTCCCGAAGAGTCGAATGAGGCAAACCAATCCTGGACTTCTTTCGTCAGAAGGGGTTTGTCCTCTGTGGTTAATGAATCAACAAAAGAGAGTTTCTTGTCAGTGCATACTCTCCAGGTATAAACTCCGAAGAGATCTATATCCTGTACCTCCCCACGTATATGGCACGCCCCTCTATTCATCGTTGCATATTCAATGGCCATTCCCTGTAGGCCGCGGGTGTCATAACATGCGAATTCCTGTTTTTTAACCGACATGGACAATTCAGGATGACCATATTTCTCGGCCAAACGGTAAGAGCCTTCCGCCAGAATATCTCCGAAACCCTCCCTCTTGGCTATTTTGCCGACAAGGTCAACCATCGCTTTTGCATTCCCGAAATTTAATGCTACGCCGGAATCCTTTTGAGGCAAAAACCCTTTCTCGTATAGCTCCATAGCACAGGCGATCGTGAACCCGCATGTGATCGTATCCATCCCCATTTCGTTACATATGATGTTGGCCTTAGCGATGGCAGAAGGATTGTCAACGCCGCAACCGGGCCCAAAGGCACCAATGGTTTCATATTCCGGGCCCGGACCTTCCCCTTTGAATTCTGCATCGGTTACTCTTGAATAGCGATGGCAGGCGACCGGGCAAGAAAAACAGGCCACGCCCATTTTTCCCCTGACATTGAGGGTGTCTGTAAAGACCTCGCCATATACTTTATCCGCTCCTTCAAAAACCCCGGTTTGAAAGTTTTTGGTGGGCAATACCCCTCTTGCCTGGGTCAAAACAGTCACCAAAGGTGTTCCCAGCGCTGAAAAGCCTTTTGTGTTTGGATTGTCCAAATACTTGTAAACATCCAGAACCGCTTTTCTGAACCCTTCCTTATCTGCAACAACGACCCCCTTAGTTCCTCTCACGACAACGGCTTTCAGGTTTTTGGACCCCATGACTGCGCCTACTCCAGAGCGGCCAGCCGCATTTCCTTTATCGTTCATGATGTTGGCAAACCTGACAAGATTCTCACCCGCTGGCCCGATACAGGCAATTTTGGCAAATTCATCCGTTTCTGCCCGAATGAGGTCTTCAGTTTCGGGGATCGTTTTTCCCCATAACTTTGTTGCATCACGAAGTTCAACCTTCTCATTTTCAATCCAAAGATAAACGGGTTTCTTGGCCTTTCCTTCAAAAATAATGAGGTCAAAACCCGCAAACTTCAATTCGGCAGGGAAATGTCCTCCTGCATTCGAATTGGCAATTGCACCAGTAAGAGGGGATTTTGTGACCACCGTATACCTACTTCCGCCCGGCGCTAATGTTCCGGTTAGTGGACCGGTAGCAAAGATCAATTTGTTCTCCGGGCTAAGCGGATCCGTTTTGGGATCAAGCTCGTCGAGCAGGAATTTGGCTCCCAACCCTCTTGATCCGATAAAATCTTTTGCCACCTTGGCATCTAAATTTTCAATGGATATTTTGCTTTCTGTCAGATTTATCCTTAGTACCTTTCCAGCCCATCCGTACATTTTTCACCTCCATCTTTTAGTTCCTTGTTCAGGGTTAATAGGCACCTAAGCATAGTGGGATGCCAAAATCTTTTCAGCGATTGATTTCCATTTTCGTCCCACGCTGGCCTCAGCTTCTTTAAATTGCAGGGCGCCTTTTGCACAAAAGCGCATACATTCGGGGTCGCCCTCACAGAGATCACATTTGACTGCATGACGGCCATCGAATCTCATGTTCCCAAATGGACAGGCTAACATGCACATCTTACACCCAACGCATTTATCTTCCGCTATTTCCACAACCTTGATCCCTTTTACTTCATCCGTTTTTGTTTTAATAGCACCGGATGGACATATCTTTTCGCACCAAGGCTCATTGCATTGAAAACAGACCACCGGGATTGCAAAAGCCTTCTCATGGAAGATGCTGATATGTATCCTGGAATTGAGTGGGTTATACTCTCCGGTGTGCTTCATCGAACAAGCAAGTTCACATGCCCTACATCCACTGCATTTTTCTACATCCAAACTAAGACCTTTCATAATATCCCCTCCTTTGCCATTTGGGCGTATAGGCCCTTTGTAACTGCTTAAAGGTAATAATGCTTACATTTTTTATGCCAATTATAAATAGGAATATACGTTTGACCGATTTCTTCTAATCATTGGATTTTATTAAAAAAATTATTTTTATATAAGTTCACGGATGCACGGCATTGATGGTTTTAAACAGAAAATATGCAGCACCGCATCAAAGTATAGATTTATTTAATGTTACTTGTTAATTTTATTTAATATAAATAAATTATGCATTTTACCATCTATTTATGCCAAATCGCATCATTTTAGAAAAAAAATAATTTTTTCGCTTTTCTGGAGATTGTGGCTTGATTGACTTTTAAGGCTTTTGCAACTTCCCGTTGAGATCCGTATTGTTTACTTGTTTTTTCAATGATCAGGCTTTCATATCTCTTTATAGCCTCTTTAAGGGAAAGCCCTTCGGGTAAGTATGGATCGGATATTGATTGCGGCATATAATTTACAATTACATTTGGAAGATCTTGGGTTTCAATTCGATCCTTTTCTGTTATCACCACAAGCCTTTCTACAATATTAGCTAATTCTCTGATATTACCTGGGAAGTTAAATTTGGAAAGAGCTTCAATGACCTCTGGGGAAAGGACCTTCTCTTTTCGGTAGGTAGTGTTAAAATTTTTTAGAAAATAAAAGATCAATGGTAAAATATCCTCTCGTCTCTCCTTTAATGGAGGGATATGAATGGGGACAACATTGAGGCGATAGTAAAGGTCTTCTCTGAAGAGTTTAGAGGATACCATTTCTTCAATCTTCTTATTGGTTGCAGTAATAATTCTGACATCAATCTTTTTTGGTCCTGTACCTCCGATACGGATAATTTCATGATCTTCCAAAAAACGTAGTAATTTTGACTGAGTGATGAGAGGTATTTCTCCAATTTCGTCAAGAAAGAGCGTTCCTTTATTGGCAAGCTCAAAAAAGCCCGGTTTGCCCTCATCCCTGGCTCCGGTAAATGCGCCTTTTTCATATCCGAATAGCTCTGATTCAATCAATGAATCCGGAATTCCTGCGCAATCCACCCTGATGAATGGCCCGGTGTTCCGGTCTGAATGTTTGTGGATCAATTTGGAAATCATTCCCTTTCCGACCCCAGATTCTCCGAGTAAAAGGATTGAAGAATCTACCTTGGCCACTCTCAGGGCCGTTTCAATGACTCTTTCCATCTCTTTGCTCTGGAAAATAATGTTAGAGAGATCCACTCCTTTCATCTCCAGCTCCGAAAGCTTTGAAATATAACCTCTGGCAAGGGCTTGAACCTCATGGAGTTGACTCCTCAAATGATCTAACTCTGAAATATCGCGATCATTAGTTACGACAAAAGTAATTTCCCCTTTGTCATTAAAAATGGGGTTGCCTGTAACCAAAATCCTCTTGCCTCCTTTAATCTGTTGAATCATGGTCACCGAAGTCTTCTTCTGTAACACCTCCAAAGTGACAGATTTGTCAAAGAAGCCCTCTGCCACCAAATCGCTCATATTCCTGCCAATCACCTCTTCGGCTTTGACTCCGTTGATCTTTTGGGAGGCTTTATTGAGCCTGATGACTTTTCCTTCATGGTCACAAATCCAGAGACCATCATATGACGAGTCAATAATGGTATCGAGCCAGTTTTTCATGTCCTTAAAGAGATCCAATTCCTTGGATATCTTTTCAATTTCAGAAATATCCTGAAAAACGCTGACTGCTCCTGAGATTTTTCCATTGGTGAAAATCGGATTGATATTGGAGACAAAAGCCACTTTTTCCCCTTTAAGTTTCTCGCCATAAAAGGGTTTTCCAGTTTTGAGGCATTCGAGCAATTTA
>VGSS01000089.1 GCA_016874935.1 Deltaproteobacteria bacterium
AGATGGGGATGATTCTATCGATTTGATTCGCCCACTCCGATGGGAACGCCGGAAGGGGAAGAAGAGACTCCCCTTACCTTAGGAATACTTTTTTCTCTTGACAGGTGCCTTTTAATGGGTGACCCCTTGTCTTGGAACCCATCTCATTGGGAAGGGGGCCATCGAATTGACGGATCTCGCCGGTATCGGGATGGACAGCTAACAGGGAGACCGATTCCTTATACCGGCCGAGGACGATGTAGATCGTATCTGTCCTGCCGGTTTTTCCCGGACCGGCATAACTCCCCCAGAAAATCCCTTCTTTAACCGGCGCGCCGAGATTGCGAAAGGCAAAGGTAAGCTCAGGCTGGAAATTTAGTGAAATGAAAAAGATAGTAGGAAAGATATATCTTAAGAGTTGTTCATTCATCAAGACCATCAAGACTGCGTTACTACTGATAAGGGTAAGGCTCTTTAGGTGCGATCTATTTATTGACGATGAGACTATCTTGAGACTATCTGACGATAAGACCAACAGACTATCGTAATGGGCCTCTTTACCCTAACCTTCAGACCGCTACCCATTGATCTACATTCTATATAACTGGTTCTGTCTCCTGGGCATTGGGGGCATCGGCAACAGCTTGAGTTGTTTCAGGCGTTGCTTGCGTAGTCTGGGGTTTTGGCTTTCTCGGTCTGGGACGCCAGCGTGATTTGGTGGTCTTCCGTTCCTTCAGGGGCTTCACTTCCTTCAATTCCTCCAGTAGCCCCTTTTTCTGTTCCTTTCCAAAACCGACAACCACATAAGTCCCGCTTCGGGTATCGGTTCTCAGATGAATGATCCCCTCCTTTTCGGCATCCTCAAGGAGATCGCTGAAGGTCCGGTAGCCGTGGTAGGATTCATTGAAGGAGGGTTTCTTTCGTTTGATCGTCTCTTTCACCATGGAAGACCACAGGACTTCCTTATTCTCACGGACCAGGGCAACCACAGAATCGACCAGGAGCTGAAAGGCTTCTCTCTTCTTCTCAGGCAGATCCTGCTCAATCTTGGGAGGGGTCCCGATGGGCCGCTCCAAATCCTCATAGTAGATGAATTCATCGCAGTTACCGATCAGAAGATTGGAGCTTGACTCTTTCATTCCGAGGCCAATCGCCCGCTTCCCGTTCTCCTTCAGTTTGGAGACCAGAGGCGAGAAGTCGCTGTCGCCGGAGACAATGACAAAGGTGTCGATATGTTCCTTGGAGTAACAAAGATCGATGGCATCTACGCAGAGCCGGATATCCGCCGAATTCTTTCCACTCATCGAACGTTTCGGAATCTCGATCAACTCGATGGCCGCTTCGTGCAGGGGTTTCTTGTACTCCGCATAATCGGCCCAATCGGCATAAGCCTTCTTCACGATGATCTTCCCTTTTTCGACCAGCCGTTCGAGGACTTTCTGAATATCGAACCGTTTATCCTTCTTGCCTCTAAAACCGAGGGCAAGGTTCTCAAAATCGATGAAAACCGCCAGGGTATGTTCTGCTTCAGCCATGCTCCATATCCTTTCTTTTCTAAAATCATACTACAATGTAACAGGCTTTTTGTAAACAGCCTTTTTAAAATCCCAATTTTATGGACCTCCATTCCTTCTTCCCCTTACCAGGAGAGGTTATCAGGGTTCATTAACTTACTTCCCCCCCCCCTTTTTGAATGATCCGAAAAGTTTCTTCATAAATCCTCTCCCGGGGACCGATGGCAACAAGTTCGATCTGCCCGGGATCTTTAATCCGGTAGATGATTCTGAAAGAACTTACTCTGAAACTTCTTAACCCTGCAAGTTCGTCCATGAGAGCTTTACCCAGAGAGGAATCAGATAAAATCATTTTTAGAGAAGATTTTACCTTCTTCTTCAGGGAGGGATGCATCGTTCTGATCAGTTCTCGAATGTCACCTGGGACAACAAGTTTATACATTGTCTATCTTCCCCTCATAGCCTCCCTTGAACTCAGTTGAAGGCTTCATCCTGAACATGGTCAAAGGGCACATTAACGGAACAACTCCTCAAGCGTATAGAGCTTTGACTTTCTCCTTTTTAAAGCTCTAAGTCCCTTTTTGATCTCTTTCATGAAGGATAAATCCGATCGAACGGCGATTGTCTCTTTCAAGCTCTCAAACTCCTCTGGACTCACCAACACAGCGGCAGGCCGCCCATTTTTAGTGATCACAATCTCTTCGTCCGTCGCATTGATTGCTTCAATCAGCCCACTCAACTTCATTTTTGCCTCGGAGACAGATAGGGCTCTCATGATTTTGACCTCCATTTTGGTTGACCTAAATTAAGTCTATTTTAACAAAGGAAGGATGAGGTGTCAAATTGGACGGGAAATTTCAACTCAGGAGATGAAGAGAATAACCTTTCTCTTTCAATCCTTTTTTAATCTCCCGGATGTGGTCCGGGCTTCGGGTCTCAAGGATCAGGATCACTTTTGAGAATCCGATGGGGATGTCAATGGCCGCCCGCTCATGGACGATGTGGAGGATATTGGCATGATGTTGAGCGACGAGGCCGGTCAGTTTTGTGAGAGATCCCGGCACATCTCTCAAAAGCACTTCAAAGCGAGCCATCCTTCCGGTCCGGGTCAGCCCCTTCTCAATGATCCGGTCAAGGAGGTGGACATCGATGTTGCCGCCGCTGATGACTAAAACGAGTTTCCCGGGGTTAATCTTTACCTGTTTCGATAATAAGGCTGCCACTGGCGTGGCCCCCGCCCCTTCCGCCACAATCCGCTTTCTCTCCATCAACAGAAGGATGGCTGAGGCGATGTCATCCTCCTCAACCGTGACGATTTCATCCACTCTCTTTTGAATGATGGGAAAGGTAATCTCTCCCACCCTCCGGACAGCAATTCCATCCGCAAGTGTGGGCTCCGCCTCAACTTCTACAATCCTTTTTTTTCTCAGGGAAGTAAGGGCCGATGGGACATGGCTGGACTGGACACCGATGATTCTTACCCTGGGTCTTCTCCTTTTTACAATCGTGGCGATCCCCGAGATCAAGCCTCCTCCGCCAACGGGAACAATGATCGCTTCCACTTCAGGAACATCCTCGAGAATCTCAAAGCCGATCGTTCCCTGCCCTGCAATGACCTCTTCATCATCATAGGGATGGATAAAAGCCTTTTCTTTTCCGGCCAATCCTTTTGCGTATCGGAGGGCTTCATCCACATCCTGGCCGTAGAGGATAACCTCTCCGCCATAGGACCGGGTAGCCATCTGTTTTGCCAGAGAGGCTCCTTGGGGCATGACAATGGTGGACTGAATCCCCAGAAGGGAAGAGGCCAAAGCCACACCCTGGGCATGATTTCCAGCAGAGGCGGCGATGACCCCCATTTTTCTCGTCGAAGAATTCAGGCGGGATAGTTTATGGTAAGCCCCCCTGATTTTGAAAGAGCCGGTTTTCTGGAGGTTTTCAAGTTTGAGATAGACCTCTTTGCCGGTGAGATGGGAAAGGGCATCCGAAACGATCATGGGAGTCCTAAAAATCGCTTGATCCACTTTCACCTTCGCTGCCTCGATCTCTCTCCAGAGCATTTAATCAACCCCCTTTCTTAAAAGGCTAATCCGAGGCATCCCTGAGACAGGGTTTTCATCGACCCACACCCTACAACCGTAGACCTCCTCAATATTCTCCCGGGTGATGACCTCGCGGGGAGGTCCTATCTTATAAATCCTTCCTCCCCGGAGAAGGATAAGTCGGTCGCAATATTCTGAGGCGATGTTCAGATCGTGTGAGGCCATGACGATCGTCAGTCCCTTCTCACGGTTAAGACTCAGGATGAGATCGAGGAAATCGATCTGGTGATGGATGTCCAGGTTGGCCGTGGGCTCATCGAGCAAAATAATTTCAGGCTCCTGCGCCAAAGCCCTCGCAATAAAGACCCTCTTGCGTTCTCCGCCTGAGAGTTCATCGACAAATCTCTCGCTGATCGAAAGGGTCTCTGTCCAATCCATCGCCTTCTTTGCAATCTCAAAGTCCCTCGCCCCTTCGAACATGAGATGACCCAGATAGGGTGACCTCCCCATCAGAACCATTTCTATCACACGGAAAGGAAATAGGGAATAGGCTTCCTGGGGCACGACAGCGATCTTCCTCGCAATCTCCCTCTGGCTCATCTCCTTTAAGGAAGTGATATCCAGGAGGATTTCTCCCTTTTGAGGGGAGAGGAGGCGGCAAAGGGTTTTAAGAAGCGTGCTTTTTCCGGAGCCATTGGGGCCGATCACGCCGATGAATTCCCCTCTTTCGATCCGCAAAGATATATCCTGAAGGACCCAGTCCTGGCGATAGCGGAAAGAGACCGAACGAAGATCGATCATAGCGTCTTCACCACCTTTCTCTTTCTCAGAAGGTAGATGAAGAAGGGCCCTCCGAAGGCCGCCGTGATCACGCCGACAGGAAGCTCCACCGGCGCCAGAATCGTTCTGGCAAAGGTGTCGGAGGCGATGAGAAAGGAGGCGCCGATCAGGGCAGAGGCAGGAAGAAGGAGCCGGTGATCAGGCCCGAAGAGGAGTCGGGCGGAATGGGGAATGATCAGGCCCACGAAACCGATCAGGCCGCACAGGGAGACAGAGGCCGCTGTGATCAGAGAAGCGCAGAGATAGGAGACGATCTTCAGTCGCTCCACATTCACGCCCAATTGCAGGGCGCTCTCCTCGCCCGAAAGGATCAGGTTTAAATGGCGAGACTGATAGTAGAGAACGAAAAAACCCACCACAATATAGGGAAGGACGATACCGATTGACCGGGGATTCGCAAAACCGAAGTCTCCCATCAACCAGAAGATGATCGTATGGAGTTCCTCCTTCTGGGAGATGGAAAGGAAGAACATGATGATGGCGGAGAGAAAAGATCCTGTGATCACCCCGGCAAGAAGCAGGATATTGGGATGAATTTTGCCCTCCTGTTTTCCGAAATAAAAGACCAGGGCAATGGTAATGAGCGCGCCTGCAAACGAGGCAAGAGGAAGGCCGAAGGAGAGTGTGCTCAGCCCAATGAGGATGGCAATGATCGCTCCCACTGCTGAACCGCTGGATACGCCAAGGATATAAGGGTCTGCCAGAGGATTTCTCAAAAGGGCCTGGAAGATGACACCTGAGACAGAGAGGCCTGCTCCGACCAGTCCTGCCAGTAAAGCCCTGGGAAACCGGAGGGAGAGAATGATCGTCCGTTCCATCTCGGTCTCAGTCCCCTTTATACCGAAGAGAGATTGAAAGAGAATAATGATCGAACGGAGAGGGTCAACCCTGACGCTTCCGACCATCACAGAGAGGATAATGACCATTAGCAGAAGAAGGATAAGAAGGAGAGAGACGGTGATGACTTTTTTAAGTGTGAGGAGCTTCATTCAAATCTCATTATAAATTGCAAAATTAACAATTAGCATTTTAATTTTTTTGAAATGCTAATTTTGCCACGCTATAGCGTGGCTAATTTTGCATTGGTTTCTTAACCCTTTCCGGATGAATCAACCTCGCCATCTCCTCCAGTCCTTCGATGATCCTGGGTGAGGGGCGATCGATCAGGTCTGAATCGATGAGGTGAATCCTGTCCTGTTTTACGGCAGGGATCGTCTTCCAGCGCTCCCATTCACGAACAATCCTTTCATAATCCCCTTTCGGGTTCATGGAGCTGATGAAGATCACTTCCGGCGATCTCTTTAAAATCTCCTCCATCCCCAATCGAGGATACATCTCTCTGTCATTTCCTGCAATATTTTCACCGCCTGATAGACGGATGAGGTTGTCTCCAAAACTTCCTTTTCCGACCGTCACAATGGGCGACTCTCCAATCTGGAGAAAGACTTTTGGACGGGAAAGGTTATTAGTCCGTTCGACCACTCTCTCTTTCCGTCTCTGCATGGACTCTATGATCGAGAGCGCCTCTTTCTCTTTTGCCGCCACCTGACCGAGGTGACGAATGCTCCGGAGGACATCATCGAATCTTTTGGGGAAAATCACAAAAGCTGGGAACCCCAACCTCTCCAGACGCTCCACCATCTCCCTTGGATTTCCAGCCCCGGTCGCAATGACCAGGTCGGGCCTGAGGGAGATGACCCTCTCAAAGTCAATGCTGATATAGCTTCCGACCCTGACCCTGGACTTCGCCTTCTCAGGGTAGTTGCAGTGGATGGAGACGCCCACCACCTCTTCATCCAGGCCGAGGCTGAAGAGGATTTCAGTGATGTTAGGGGCTAAGGAAACAATCCGCTTCGGAGGAAAAGAAAACGTCACTTCCCTTCCGACCTCGTCTTTTAACTTTAATGTGGCCGAATATGAAAATGAGGCCCAAAGAAGAACAGTAATAAAGAGTATTGTCATTCCTGCCCCGCAACAAAGTACAGGGTAAACTCCAGCAGGAATCCATTTTTTATGGAGACTCAATGTTCTCATCTAAGTTGAAATGTGACGGGGATATTCACCCATACAGGAACCGGGGTTTCATCCTTTTTCGCAGGGACAAATCTCCACTGCTTCACGGCTGTAATGGCAGAACGATCCAGAACTTCATGACCCGAAGAATGCCTGACCTCGATCTCTCCCACCCGGCCGTTGGATAAGACCTCAACCCTGAGCAAAACCTCTCCTTCGTATCCCTTTTTTCTCGCCTCCCGGGGATAGAGGGGTTTGGGATTTTCAGCATATCGCGGTTGAGCAAAGATGATTTCACCTTCGGAGAGAGAGGGACCCTTCATGGCCACAAGGGGCTTTTCAGGGGAACTGGTTTGCGGAAAAGGATTTCCGAGCGATGCCAGAACGATTCTTTCTTCCTTCTTGCCCCCCATTTCGATTTTCTCATTGTTTGATGGAGATGGCTTCGGTTCGCTGATGGAAACGGCTCTCACTTCACTTTGAACAGATGGAGAGGATATGGGTTCAGGTTCCTTTTTGGGAAGAGCGACCTCCATCTTCTCAACCCGAGAAATCTTCCTCTCCTCACTGGTTTTTAAAAGTGATTCAGCCTTTGTATCCTCCTCTTTCTTCTCAACTATTTTTAGGGGTTCTTCTTCGCTCCGAACTCCGAACTCCGAACTCCGAACTTCTGACCTCTCTTCCACTTTTCTTAATGGCTCCCTCTCCTCCTTCACCAGAGGGAGAAGGGAGACCTCAATGTTTAGAGGCGGAAGTTGAGTGATCTTAAAATCCGGCAAGAGGATAGAAAGAAGGGAAAAGACAAAGAGGTGAAGTCCCAACGAGATGGATAAAAAGGGTTTAAAATTCCAGGTTCTGTTCATCTTGAGGGTCTCAAAACTAAATTTAAATTCTATTTTGAAAATCTCCCCCCGCCCCTCTTTACCAAGAGACTGTGTCGCAATCGCGAGCAAAGGGGAAGAGGCAGTCAGGTTCCAAAGCTTTAGGATGCGGGTCTTTTAGATGATGGGAAATTGTCACTTGTATAAAATCAAATGTTTTCATATGTTTGGCACGCCTGAATCCGAACGGCTAAAGGTAACCGCCCTAAACCTTTTCCACCCGACCGCCTCTCCCTCTTTTCAAAAATGGAGTTTTTCATATTACGACACAGTCTCCAAAGAGGGGGAAAATCCCTCCCTTTGGCAAAGGAAGGTTAGGAGGGATTTCATAAATGATGTCGTCATTATGTTAAGACTGTTAATTTATAAGCCAGATCAATAAAAAACCCGATCTTCAGAAGAAAGACCGGGGTTTTTCCAACATCACCCTTCACAGCCTTCCACCGAAGACCCATCGTGAAGTGCATTCAGGCAGGTTTTCTGGCTTACGGATCATCCTAATCCCTGCCCCTTCCCATCCCGTGTCAAACACGGGGCAGTGGCTACTTGCAGGTTTCGTCCCCGATTACAGCGGCGTGGCCGTCCCCGATTCTCACGGGGTTCCCTTTAAGGGCTTCAAGCCACCTGAACACCTATTCGATTTTAACTCTTTATATCATAAACATTAAAAGAGTGTCAAATATCCCAAAGTGCAGTTGACGGTTGTTCTCAAATATGCTAACCATTGCTTAATGGGCTACCCTATCGACTATTTTCATTCGCGAATCAAAACCGAAATCGAAAGTTGGCCGGGCGGCATATTGGCCGATTATGCGCGAATTGTAGAGCTATTAATGGAATTTGGGCCGAGCCTGCGAATGCCGCATTCACGCGCTATGGGAGATGGACTTTTTGAGTTAAGGCCACGCGGTGGGGAAGAGACCGGACGCGCGTTTTACTGTTTCGTCACCGGTCATCGTGTGGTTATACTCCACGCGTTCAACCAAAAAACACAAGACACCCCGGAGCAAGAATTGAGGATAGCCCGGAAAAGGATGAAGGAGGTACAGAATGGCTGAATTGAAATGCCAACCTGTTTCCCATGACCACGAGACATTTCTCAAGAATGCAAAAAAACGGGAAGGATTCCGGAAGGCATACGAAGATTTGGAGGAAGAGTACATCCTTGTCCGCGAGATGCTTGCGGCGCGTTCAAAATCTGGCCTAACTCAAGAGGCAGTTGCAGAATTAATGAGAACGACAAAAAGCGCCGTTTCACGGCTGGAATCTGCGGGCAAGCATGCTCCATCTCTGGCTACCCTCAAAAAGTATGCTCAGGCCGTTGGCTGCCGTTTGGAAATCAAATTGGTTCCAAACTCTTGCCCAGATCGCTCAGCCGGACATACGAAAAAGCCGCGCGCCGGTTAAGCCGCGCCGGTCGGCTCTCGGATATATGAAACTTGAAGCTGACATCCAGAGGATTAAAGATCTCGCTCAACAACGCAAAGATGCCAACTGGGCATTCCGCTGCTTTCTCAAGGGATCTGATCTCTCTATCCGTAGGATTGATCTTACGGTCCATGATCTCTATCGGGAAGTATCACGGGAAATCGACTGCACCAAATGCGCCAACTGCTGCAAGACCGTCGGCCCTGTTCTGAAGCCGGCGGATGTAAAGCGCCTTGCCAAGCATCTTGAGTTGAGTGTCAATGAGTTTCGTTCCCGATTTCTTGAAGACGATCCGGAAAAAGAAGGGTCCGTTTTCGGGAATCAACCCTGTCCCTTTTTGCAGGACAATCTCTGTATTGTTTATGACCATCGGCCAGGTGACTGTCGCTCTTACCCACATTTGCACAAAAAGGAGTTTGTCTTCAGGATCAGTCAGGCTTTTTCGAACTGTTCTGTCTGCCCCATCGTCTTCAATGTGTATGAACAGCTCAAACGAGAACTATGGAGACAACGCCCAAAGTAGGAGAAACAGCAAGAGCGCTGGGTCGGACCAAGGGAACTATTTGCCATAATGAGCGAACGGCGAATTAATGATTGGTCTTTTGGTCTTAGAACTGGTTTTTTGAACCTAAAATTATCCCCCTAACATGATAGAGCTGGCAAGGGCGAATGGATTTTATGAGTTACGAGAGCCTGAGATTCTTCATAATGTTAATTTTGGCCTTGGAAATGGAGGTTTAAGACTGGAAAATACATTCTATTAGGAGACATCTGATTGAAAATCAATAAGTTGGCTTGGTCCGACCCGAACAGCGTTGATGCAATTCTTGGAGAAACTTACAGGCAATCGTCAAGGGCAGCACAGTATTCGCATCAACGACCAGTGGCGTATCTGTTTTCGCTGGTCAGAGGGGGATGCTTATGAAGTGGAGATCGTGGATTACCATTAGGAGGTCATCACTATGAAGACAAAAATGCTTCCGCCTATCCACCCAGGTGAAATTCTTATGGAAGAATTTTTGAAATCGCTTGGGATCAGTCAGTATAAATTGGCCAAAGACATCAATGTTCCAGCCCGTCGCATAAACGAGATCGTTCATGGCAAACGTTCCATTAGCGCCGATACGGCTTTGAGGCTATCTCGTTATTTTAACCTGTCGGAACGGTTTTGGTTGAACCTCCAGGCACGATATGATCTGGAGATAGAAAAGGACAAATTTAAGGGCAGAATCGAATTCGAGGTAAAAGTGTTTGGACTTCAAAGCGCCTAACGCTCCCGTCCCTGTCTGCCGCAGGCAGGGACGGCGAAAACGCCGTCGCTGATTTTGGGCGAGGTGAATGCCGCGGAGGGACCAGGTAATCGTAGGGGGGAAAGATGAGCAAACTTTTTGAAACGAGTAGGATCAATGGCATGACATTGTCGAATCGATTTGTTCGATCGGCAACCTGGGAGGGAATGGCTACTGCTGACGGAGCGGTTACTTCGAAACTGATTGAAACGATGACCACCCTGGCCAGAGGCGGGGTGGGATTAATCATCAGCAGTCATGCTTATGTCCGACCGGAGGGCCAAGCCGGCCCCTGGCAGCTCGGCATTTACAAAGACGAGCTCATCCAGGGACTGCAAGAAGTGACGAAGGCAGTCCATGACAGCGGCGGCAAGATCGTCATGCAATTGGCACATGCCGGAAACTTCGCGGCCAAAAAGTTGATCGGACAACCTCGCCTTGTTGTATCGGATTTTGAAGGACTGGCTTCATCACCCCGGCAAGAAATCACCACACAGGGTATCCGGGAAATTGTCAGCGCTTTCGCCGATGCGGCTCGAAGGGCCAAATCAGCCGGTTTGGATGGGGTCCAAATTCACTCCGCCCATGGCTACCTCCTCAGCCAGTTTCTTTCCCCTGCATTTAACAGACGGAAGGATGAATACGGAGGAGATGTTCGCAATCGGGCGCGGATTCATCTCGAAGTATATCAGGCCATCAGAAAAGTAGTGGGCCAAGACTATCCGGTCTTGATCAAATTGAACTGCAGGGATTTTGTGGAAAACGGTATGAGCCTGGAGGACTCCCTTCAAGTTGCCAGGCTACTGGCCCATGCTGGTATGGATGCAATCGAACTGAGCGGCGGCTTTATGACGAGCGACAAACTGTCTCCCAGCCGGTCGGGAATCAACTCAGAAGAGAAGGAAGCTTATTTCCGGGAAGACGCACGCGCCATGAAGAAAGAAATTGGTATGCCTTTGATTCTGGTTGGCGGCATGCGATCTTTTGAGGTGGCTGAGAAACTCGTCCAGGATGGGACGGCCGATTATATCTCCATGAGCCGACCTTTAATCAGGGAACCGGATCTGATCAATCGCTGGAAAGCGGGCGACCGGCGCAGAGCAGAATGCAGATCAGACAGCCTCTGTTTCAAACCCGGATTGGATGGCGAGGGAATCTATTGCGTGGTCAAAAGTCGTGAGAAGAAAAATAGTTAATCAAACGACTTTCTATCAATCCAAACCTCTCTCCCTCTGGTTTGAAGTACGAGCCCCCCTCTTACAACCTCCCTGCTGCTGAAAATGAAAATATCGCTGAGCTTGAAACGGTTTTTCAGCCTCAAAATATTCTCATTCCTCTGCCCTTTCAGATTTGAGAGATCCTTTGGATGGGAGATGAAAACAGGTTTAGACCCATCCGGATCATTCCGAAGCAGGTATTCTGCCATATCATAAAAGATGGCTGAATCGACGAGTTGATGAAGGGCAGGATGAAAGGGTCCGGCCAGGAGATGTTTCTCTAACTCTTTTGCTGGCTGAAGACCAATCCGTGCAACAGGGATGGAAGCCCTCTCCAGCTTAAGAATTCCCTTCTTCAGCCATTCTACTGCTTCATCTATCGTCAAGGGAGAATATCCTCCCGATTTCCAGAGTTCTTCAAGTGAAGCGCCCTGGAGCACCAGCGTTGGATGAATTCTGACAAAATGGGGTTTAAGGTCAATCATCTGATCAAGAGACCACAGAAAATAATCGCAGGTATCACCCGGAAGGCCGATCATCAGGTGAACACCTACCTCAAATCCCCAATTTTTTAATCGTAAAATAGCAGAGGCTGAGTCTTTTGCATCATGGCCTCTCTTCGAAAGGATGAGGACCTCATCGAGCATTGACTGGGCCCCGACCTCGACGGTCTTCACCCCATATTCTTTGAGCGTTGCAAGCGTCTCTTCATTCAGGGCATCGGGCCGTGTAGAGAGACGAATCGAGTCGATCCGGTCTGAAGAGAGAAAGGGTTGAACCTCTTTCAGATAAGAAACCTGATCTTCCAGGCTCATTGCCGTGAAACTCCCTCCATAGAAGGCAACCTGTTTCTCCCTTTCTCCCTGGTGGGAGGGAAAATGGTGCAGAGAGGCTTCAATAAACTTCCCGACCGATTGGGGAGAAGGGACCTTTTTAGCTGTCGTTCTCTGATTGCAGAAGAGACAGTGTTCGCGACAACCCAGATGGGGAAGGAAGACAGGGATGATGAGTGGAGTCATACTTAAAATCCTAGCCAAATATTTAAAATCTCCCCTCACCCTTCCCCTCTACCCAGCGAGACTGTGTCGTAATCGCGAGCAAAGGGGAAGAGGCAGTCAGGTTCCAAAGTTTTAGGATGCGGGTCTTTTAGATGATGGGAAATGGTCAGTTGTATAAAATCAAATGTTTTCATATGCTTGGCACGCCTGAATCCGAACGGCTAAAGGTAACCGCCCTAAACCTTTGGGAAGCGTCTTATTTATCCTTTGACAGG
>VGSS01000090.1 GCA_016874935.1 Deltaproteobacteria bacterium
CTTGTCTGGCATTTTGGATTCTCATTGGCTGTTCTCCTTTCCGGGCTAAGGTAAGGTCGCGCTTTCTTTAGCCTATTTTAGGATAACAGCCTTTTTTATGCACGTACTAAAAAGTGCAAGACTTTAGAATATAATATGGTTGGATACTGTCGTAGAAAAACTTGCCTGGAAACACAGGGTTCTTCCTCATGAGGTGGAGGAGGTATTATCAGAGAAATGCAGGATATTCAAAAGGGAGAGCGGAGACATTGAAGGAGAAGATTTATATAATGCTCTTGGTCAGACGAAAGGCGGACGTTATCTCTCGGTTTTTTTTATTAAAAAGTTCAACAACAAAGTTTTAATTATAACCGCAAGAGATATGAATAGACGAGAGCGGAGGAGATATGAAAAAAAATAAGTTTAGGAGAATGACCATAACGGAAGCAAGTGATTTTTTTGATGAATATGATATATTTGAATTTGATGATGTAGAGGAAGTGACAGATATGAAATTTTATCTGGAAAAAAAGAAGTATATAGGTTTAGATATTGGACTTTATAGAAAGATAAGGAATAAAGCGAAAAAACTCCATACCCACGAAGAGGCTTTAATAAAAGAATGGTTAGAAGAGAAGGTGGTGTAATTATACTGCCCCCTAGGAATAAGATTTAAGGGAACCTCTAATAATTCCAAATTCGTCGCTCCCGCCCCGTATCGAAGCACGGGGTAAACTCCGGCGGGAGTCCAGTCGTTGCGACTCGAAACCGAGTTATTTCAATCCCGCTTAAGGCGGGACTGGATTCCGGCTTTCGCCGGAATGACATTTTTAGAAGAAGCCTTAACTCTAGATCCTTAGCTATATTCCGCATTCCGCAGTCTGCATTCCGAATTTATCAAGCTTTCCCCACACAAAATGTCAAACTCTCCTGACATACAATTCGTTTGATCTTTGATAATCGTTACCTGAAACTGGATACTTGTCCCTGGATTCTGGATATCCAGCATCAAGAATCCAGCATCCAGTCATGTTGGAGAGGGACCCCATGAAAGGAACGATTCTGATTGTAGAAGATAATGATGTCGTGCGCGAATCATTGCAGGACTGGCTCAGCGTTACCTTTCCAGAATGTACCTTCATGATAGCAAAGAGTGGGGAAGAGGCGGTGGAAAAAGTTGCCAACCGGCCACCCACTATTGTCCTGATGGATATCGGGCTTCCCGGGATGAGCGGTATCCAAGCAACCCGTATGATTAAGGCGGCTTCGCCCAAGACAAAAGTGCTGATGCTCACCATCTACAACGATGTCGAGCATCGGGCGGACGCATCCACAGCCGGGGCGAGCGCCTATCTATCAAAGGGCAAGATGCATAGTGAGCTTGTCCCCTTGATGAAGAGGCTGTTGTCTTAGATGATAGAACCGGTTGGGGATCGGAACGAGAGTCCTATGGAAAACCAGATACTCATTGTCGATGATGAGAAGATGATCTATTCCATCGTTGCTCAGAGACTTGCCAAAGAGGGGTATCCCTGCGTGATGGCCAACAACGGAAGAGAAGCCCTGGGTTGCTTTTATCAGGACAATTTTTCGCTGATCATTTCAGACATTAGAATGCCTGAAATGAATGGTTTGGAACTGCTTAAAAATGTGAAGGCTGTTCGACCGGATATGATGTTCATCATCATGACTGCTTATCCGGAGATCGATATGGCAGTAGAAGCGATACGATTGGGAGCGAATGATTTTATTATCAAGCCGGTTGACCTGGACCTGATGGTTTTCAGTGTGAAAAAAGCCCTTGAGCGGAAGAAGATGGAGGAGGAGATCGAGGCTCATCACAAGAATTTGGAAAAGTTGGTCGAGGAAAGGACATCAAAACTTCGAAAGGCATTGCTTGTCCTGAAGAAGACCCATCTCGATTCGGTCAAGGTGCTGGCCGGAGCGATCGATGCCAAAGACCCCTATACGCGAGGCCATTCGGACAGGGTGAGAAAGATGAGCATGAGGATCGGGATGGAGCTAAGTTTTAACGGAGAGAAGTTGGAAAACTTAGTTTTTGGAGCGCTCCTTCATGACATCGGCAAGATCGGCATCAGGGATGAGGTGCTCCAGAAAAAGGGCCAATTGACACCGGAAGAGTATCAGTATATTCAGCAGCACCCCCTAATCGGAGTGAAGATTGTGGAAGGGATCGACTTTTTTAAAGACAAGATTCCCATGATTCGCAACCATCACGAACATTTTGATGGCAGTGGATACCCCAATGGCTTGATGGGAGAGACCATCCCACTCGAAGCACGGATCATTGCTGTATCGGATGCTTTTGATGCGATGACGAGCTTAAGACCCCATCGTAGAGCGATGCCTGTTGAGGATGTCATTCTTGAAATGGGGAAGGGCAAAGGAAAGCAATTCGATCCCAAAATCTTGGAGATCTTTCTGAATGGAAAAATCTATCAATGAAAATAGGACTCTGAAACGGAAAATATTTCGGAGCGTCAGTAAACCTCATCGTGGGTGCCGATGTCGAGAAGGTGGACTGTGTTACCAGTGAGTTCGAAGATGATTCACAAATCGTGCGTCAAAGAACAAGCATATGATTCCTCCATTCTTCCCTTAAGTTTATGTGTCTTAAGCGAGAGGGCAAAGGGATCTTCTTTTATTTTTTCTAAAATGGCCGACAATTTGGGGTCAAGATCTGGTGTCTTTTTGATAAGTCTGGATGAGGCTCGGAGAAATTGTTTCTTGGAAAAAAGTTTAAACAAATTACTCCTCAAATTCCCTGATGGCCTTCATCAGATCGTCTACGGATTTGAATTCCAGAGAAGGTTCTTGTTTAGCCTGGGATACCTGTTCAGCAAAGGCCTGACGCTTCTTCTCTCTTTCAAAAAGGTAGCCAACGAAGTCTTTGACTTCTTTAACACAGTCTTCAGGGAGTCTAAGGAGAATTTCGTCAATTTCGGATATTTCCATTGTCTTCATAACAAAATGATAATTCGTGGGAGTCCTCTTGTCAATCATAAAAATGGGTGGACATCCAGTTTCAAGCATCCAGTATCCAGCATCCAATCATGTAAAGGAGAAAAGGCAATGAGACCGATAACACGCATATTTTCAATACTGTTATTGATTGCAGTCTTTGCCTGTAAGCCACAGGAGGTAAAGAAAGCACCAGACGAAGTTACTCTACAACTGAAATGGGTGCACCAGGCACAGTTCGCTGGCTTCTATATGGCGCAAGAGAAGGGTTACTATGCCAAGGAGAACATTAAAGTCACCTTCCTTGAAGGCGGCCAAGGCATAGACAATGCAGAACGTGTCATCTCCGGAAAAGCCGATCTTGGTGTGCTGTCTCCAGAAGACGTCCTGATGAAGCGCAGTCAAGGAGCATCGCTCACTTCTATCGCTGCCATCTACCGCCGCAGCGGCGTGGTCTTTGTAGCCATGGTCGATTCTGGCATCATGCGCCCCGCCGATTTTAAAGGTAAGACGATAGCCATGGCTGGTGAGGGCGGCACAATCAGGGAATTTGAGCTGCAGTTCTATGCCATGATGAAAAAGTTGGGTATGGATATTAAAAAGTTGAAAATTGTTACTTATGACCCAGATTACATTGCTTTCTACAAAGGTGAAGTGGACGTCACTGCAGCTTTTGCCACAGGAGGCTTAATCAGAATGCGCCAGAAGGGATTAAAGCTCAACCTCATCTTGCCAGACGATTACGGCATCCATTTCTACTCCGATACGCTGGCTACAACAGACAGGATGATTTTAGAGAAACCCAATCTAATCACCCGGTTTTTGCGCGCCTCGCTCAAAGGCTGGCAGGATGCTATCGAGGATTATCGACAAGCGGTGACCGTCACCCTGAAATACGCCCAGATCAAAGACCCACAGCTTCAGACCGCGATGATGGAAGCCATGCTGCCCTTAGTACATACCGGCGAAGATCGGATAGGCTGGATGAAGGATGAGGTATGGAAGGGGATGTACCAGATATTGTTAGAACAGAAGCTGCTGGCAAAACCTTTTGACGTAAACCAGGCATATACCCTGCGCTTTCTGAAAGAGATCTATGGGGGAAAAGTCAAATGAAACTGGCGCCCAAGTTAACGATCCTTTTCCTTCTACTCTCCATCTTGCCCACAGCCATTGTTGGCTACCTTGCCTACGAGAACGGCAGGCGGACGATTGTTCAGGAAACCATAGGCCACCTCGTTTCCATTAACATCTTCAAAAATAACGAGCTAAAAAGGTGGATAGAAAACAATAAAAGTTCCATCGAGGAACTGGCCCAGCGGCCCTTGGTCAGGCAATATGCTTCGGTGCTGGTAAAACATGATATCCCTGACCACGCATATCGCAAGGCCAAAGGAAGCATCGTTGAGGACCATCTGAAGCCAAGACTGAAATATGGTGGTTTCTTTGAGCTTTTCTTAATATGTCCTCGCCATGGTCTTATATTAGCGTCTTCCGATGAGAAACAAGAGGGCAAGCAAAGAGACACCTATTCCTATTTCATCGAGGGCAAAAGCCATACCTATATCCAGGGCGTTTACTACTCGCCTGCCCTGGAACAGTCGGCCATGACCATGAGCACACCCATAAAGGACCAGCAGGGCAACCTTCTGGGAGTCCTGGCCGGCCTGCTTGACCTTGGGGAGCTTTCTAAGATTATTGGACTGCAAACTGAAAAGAGCCAGACAGAAGATACATACCTGGTGAACACATTCAACTTCTTTGTTACCGAGCCACGGTTTGGCCAGGACTATGCACTGAAGAAAGCTATCCGCACCGAAGGTGTCGAGGCTGGTCTTTCAGGCAAAGACGGAGTGGGGTTCTATAAGGATTACCGAGGGGAGCCTGTCATTGGCGCCTACAAATGGTTGCCTGAATTTAACATGTGCATCATCACCGAAATAGACCAGGCCGAGGCCTTTGCCCCTATTGTCCACCTGGCGTGGGTTATTATGGGAATTGCTTCTGCCATTTCCATTGCAGCGGGCCTTCTGGGCCTCTTCTTCGCAAGCACGATCACCCGTCCGGTGCAGAAACTTGCGGCAGGAGCTGAGGAGATCGGCGGTGGCAACTTGGAACATAGGGTGGGGACAGCGTCGAAGGACGAAATCGGTAGACTCTCCAGAACGTTTGACCGGATGGCGGAGAGCCTGAAAGCCACCATGGTTTCCCGGGACGAACTGGAACAGCGCGTCCGTGATCGAACCGCACAACTCGAAGCCGCCAACAAGGAACTTGAAGCCTTTTCCTACTCCGTCTCACACGACCTGCGCGCGCCACTTCGGGCAATCGATGGGTTCTCACGCGTGATATTGGAAGATTATACCGATAAACTCGATGACGAAGGTAAACGGTATCTGAACATCATCGGAAGTAATACCAAAAAGATGGGTCAACTGATTGACGACCTCCTTTTATTCTCTCGCTTGGGCCGGCAGGAATTAAGAGCTTCAGGCATCGACATGGGGAAATTAGCAAAGGCTGTATCTGAAGAACTTAAACTTGCTGTTCCTGAGCGGAAGTTAAAATTCACTATAAACACTCTCATTCCCGCTCAAGGAGATCAGGCAATGATTCGCCAGGTCTTTGTCAATCTTCTCTCCAATGCTGTCAAATTTACAAGACCCAAGGAAAATTCGGTGATCGAGGTAGGGGGATCGAATGAAGGAGATGAAAACATCTATTATGTCAAAGATAATGGGGTTGGGTTTGATATGCAATACGTAAATAAGTTGTTTGGCGTTTTCCAGCGACTTCATAGCTCTGAAGAATTTGAAGGAACAGGTGTCGGGTTGGCCATTGTCCAGCGCATTATCCACCGCCATGGTGGGAGGGTCTGGGTGGAAGGGAAAGTAAACGGAGGGGCAACATTTTACTTCACGCTACCAAATAGATGAAAGACGATAGACGAAAGACGAGGGACGGTAAACGATAAACGAGAGAAGGCAGTAGGCAGAGCCGGGACCTGATTAAGCAGCGGTAGTTTCGATTTTTTCAATAGGAAGGTTTTCAATGCTTACATTGACGAGATCTGTAAGGTTCATTTTTTCGCTGGCATCAAGGATTTCTAAGCCTACAATATGGCCTTTTTCGTCAAGGTCTACAGTTACCCCTTCTTCAATGTCCATTGAGTCTTCAATTTGGACTTCTCTCAGACGAATGTATAATACGTCGATATCTTTACTGTATTCTATTTTCATATTGGTCTTTCATGCATCGCTTTGCATGACGGTCGTATTGAACTGGCTTCATATCAACCGAAGGGGAAATAGTTTTTTATTTATAATTCCATTTAATCATTTATCGCCTGTTTTGTCAATGAATATGAGGCACCCAAATTCCGATTTAGAAACGGAAACCCTTTTGTATCTGGTCATTGCGAGCACCCGTAGGGTGCGTGGCAATCTCATCAAAAAAGGCGAGATTGCTTCGGTTCCCTCGCAATGGCAATTTCTAAATCGGGATTTGGTAGGCAAGCAGAAAGCGGAAGGCAGGAAGGGTTTGGTTATTAACCATTAGCAAGAAGAGGAAAGCCATTCATGAAGAAAGACAAATTTCCAATCAAGAAGCAAAAAGAGACGGACAAAGTCAACGGAGGAAAAGAGGGGGAAATGAACACTCCGATTCGGGTATTGATTGTTGAGGACTCGGAAGAGGATGCTTTCTTGCTTGTTCGAGAACTGCGTCGTGGCGGTTATGATCCGGTTTTCGAAAGGGTTGATACCCCAGAAGGAATGGCTGTTGCACTGGAAAAGCAGTTGTGGGATATCGTTATTTCGGATTATGTTATGCCACACTTCAGCGGCTTGGCCGCTCTGAAACTTCTCAAAACAAGCGGACTGGATCTCCCTTTTATTATCGTCTCGGGCTCGATTGGTGAGGACGTTGCTGTAGAGGCGATGAAGTCAGGTGCCCAGGACTATTTGATGAAGAATAATTTGGCCCGGCTTGTCCCCGCGATTCAACAGGAGCTTCGTGAAGCAGAGATGAGGCAAAAGCTTAAACATTCTGAGAAAGCTCTTCAGGAGGCAGAGAAGAGATATAGACAGGTTGTGGAGAACGCAACAGAAATTATTTATGCCGTTGATGAGAAAGGGAATTTCACCTATGGGAATCCTGCCGGGTTGAAGGTGACTGGCTATTCGCTCCAGGAACTTCGGCAATTCAATTATGCGGATCTCGTCCTTCCTGAACACCGTGAAAGAGTATCACAGGCATATATCAACCAGTTCCAAGAGAGGTGGCCAACGAGTTACATTGAGTTCCCTTTTTTTAGCAAGGCCGGAAAAATTTTATGGTTCGGCCAAAATACCTCCCTTGTGATTGAAGATGGAAAGGTTGTGGGATTTCACGTGATTGCCCGCGACATCACCGAGCGCAAGCAGGCAGAGGAGGCGCTTCGTCAGGCTGAAGAGAACTTCCGCCGTTCTCTGGATGACTCCCCGCTGGGGGTACGCATCGTGACCACAGAAGGTGAGACAATTTATGCCAACCGGGCTATTCTGGACATCTATGGTTACGACAGCATTGAGGAACTGAGAACAACACCTATAAAGAAACGCTATACTCCGGAGAGCTATGCCGAGTTCAATATTAGGAAGGAAAAAAGACAACGAGGTGAATATTATCCGCCTGAATACGAAGTAAGCATTGTAAGGAAAAATGGGGAAATCCGCGATCTCCAGATCTTCCGCAAGGAAATACTTTGGAACGGCGGAAGGCAGTTTCAAACAATATACCAGGACATCACCGAGCGCAGGCAGGCAGAGGAGGCGATTAGGAAGAGCGAGGAAAGATTTAGAGAGCTGTATGACAATGCGCCAGTGGGGTACTTTGAATATGACACTCAAGGACGCATCACCCGTGTCAATCAGACGGAGTTGCAGATATTGGGTTATGCCCCTGAAGAAATGATCGGTCAGCCTGTGTGGAAGTTTATGGTTGAAGAGGAAATAGCCCGCCAGCAGATATTGACCAAATTAGCTGGAACCATGCCACCTGCTCGAGGTCTCGAGAGGAATTACAAGAAGAAAGACGGGACCATAGTGCCTGTTTTAATTGAGGATAGAATTCTTCGAGACCCACAGGGAAGGATTACTTGTATTCGTTGCACCCTTCAGGACATCACAGATCGTAAAAAAGCGGATGAGGCACTAAGAAGGAGTGAGGAGAAACATCGGACCATTCTTGAAAATATAGAGGAGGGCTATTTTGAGGTGGACATTGCCGGCAATTTTACTTTCTACAACGATTCAATGTGCAGAATACTGGGTTACTCCAGAGATGAAGTGATGGGTATGAATAACCGGCAGTACACGGATCAGGAGAACGCGAAGAAATTGTTTCAAGCCTTTAACAAAGTCTACAGAACGGGAGAGCCCACCAGAGAATTCGATTGGGAGATTATAAGAAAGGATGGGGGGAAAAGAAGCATTGAGGCTTCTGTATCCTTAATCAAGGACTCATCAGGCAACCGGATAGGGTTTAGAGGCATTGTCCGGGATATTACCGAGCGCAAGCGATCTGAAGAAGAAAGGGCAACCCTTCAGGAGCAGCTTCGTCAGTCTCAGAAGATAGAGGCGATTGGGCAGTTGGCAGGTGGGGTTGCCCATGATTTTAACAATATTTTAACTGTGATCAAAGGCACCTGCCAGCTATCGCTACTTGATCTTGACGAGAGAAATCCCATGTATGGAAATCTCAAAGAGATCGAGCGGTCTGCCGAGAGAGCGGCGGGTTTGACCCGTCAGCTTCTTGCCTTCAGCCGGAAGCAGATTTTGGAGATGCAGGTTCTGGATCTGAATCAGGTGATTCAGAGTCTTGATAAGATGCTTCACCGGATTATTGGGGAGGATATTGGACTGGTCACCTTTTTTGCTGAGGAGCTTGGCAGGGTTAAGGCAGATCCGGGTCAGATGGAGCAGGTGATCATCAATCTTTCGGTCAATGCGAGAGATGCGATGCCCAGGGGAGGGAAGCTTACGATCGAGACGGCCAATGTGGAGTTGGACGAGGAATATGCAAAGAGGCACATTGCGGTTAAACCGGGACCCTATTTGATGCTGTCGATTAGCGATACGGGGGTAGGGATGACGCCTGAGGTCAAAGAGCGGCTTTTTGAACCTTTCTTTACGACCAAGGAGATGGGGAAGGGGACAGGGTTGGGGTTATCGACGGTCTATGGGATCGTGAAACAGAGCGGAGGCAACATCTGGGTCTATAGTGAGCCGGGTCAGGGGACGACGTTTAAGATCTATTTGCCGCAGGTGGACGAGCCGCTGGAGGAACTAAGAGAAGAGGTGGTTCGGGAGATTCCCCATGGGGGCGAGACTGTATTGGTGGTGGAGGATGAGGAGACGGTGAGGAAGCTTGCGGTGAGGATATTGAAGCGGCAGGGGTATAAAGTGCTGGAGGCGGAGGATGGTGGCAAGGCCTTTATGCTCTGTGAGAAATATAAGGAGCCGGTTCATTTGATTTTGACGGATGTGGTGATGCCGGGGATGAGCGGACGTGAGTTAGTGGAGAGACTTCAGAAGATCCATCCTGAGGCGAAGGCGCTTTATATGTCGGGGTATACGGACAACGTGATATTACATCATGGGATTTTGGAGAAGGGAATCGAGTTTATTTCGAAGCCCTTTACCCTGGAGAGCCTGGCAAGAAAAGTGAGGGAGGCGCTGGATAAGTAATTGCGAAATTCGGATTTCGGATTGCGGAGTGAAAACCTGAAAAACGAAGGATCCGTCTACACATTCATACAAACGCATTAATTTTTTTTACGAGGTGCCGCCCTTTATGAGCGCCAATAAATGGTGACAAGTCCAGACACTACAAATTATTTATGACGTCCGTATTCGTTATAATTCATTGGATAGATTTTCCAATGATTATTTCAATGCAATGATAAGGCTGTTCATAACTCTTGTTGAAAATTTAGGTCTTGATGACCAAAGAGGGAAATTCGGGTAGAACAAAATTTGTTTACAGCGCTGCAAGAATGTATTACAATATTGCATCATGATTAAGCGCTGGGTGAAATTACCTGAAAAAACATCATTTTTTCTTTTTGGACCAAGGCAAACGGGGAAAAGCACTTTAATCGGCGAGACCCTTGAAGGTGATGTCTGGACCGTCAACCTGCTTTTGAATGAACCATTCACCAAGTATTCCAAATATCCTGAATTATTTCGCAAAGAAGCGCTCCCAAAAATTGATAAAGAGCAGGTAAAAATAATTTTTATTGATGAGATCCAAAAGGTCCCTTCTCTCTTGAACGAAATCCAATTCCTGATGGATCAGAAAAAGGTCCAATTTATCATGACGGGTTCAAGCGCCCGCAAGTTGAGAAAAGGGGGAGCCAATCTCTTGGGCGGAAGGGCTGTTGAACGTTTTCTATTCCCCTTCATCTTTTTTGAAATTGAAAAAAGCTTTGGGCTTGATGACCTGTTGAGGTTTGGTTCACTGCCTGCGGTCTATGGCAGGAGCGAGCAGGAGAAAATGGATCTTCTCGCGGCCTATACCAATACATATTTACGCGAAGAGATTCAGGCCGAGGGGATCGTGAGAAATCTGGGCGGATTCTCCAGGTTTTTGGATGTTGCTGCCAGTCAATTCGGGGAGCTGGTAAGTTTCTCCAATATTGGCCGGGAATGCCATTTGCCGACCAGGACGGTTCAGTCCTATTACGAGATTTTAGAAGATACGCTGATTGGCCTACGGCTTGACCCGTGGCGGAAGAGTCTGCGTAAACGGTTAAGCGGGCACCCCAAATTTTATCTTTTTGATCTGGGAGTAACGAACGCCATTAACCGTCATTTAAGCGCTCTGCCCGATCATGTTCTGCGCGGGCGCCTGTTTGAGCAATTTATTATTTTAGAAACCCATCGCGTATTAAAGTATATACGAAGCGAGGCAAGGATTTATTATTGGAGAACCAATACCGGAGCGGAAATCGATTTGGTTATTGAAAAGCAAGGAAAACTGTGTGCGGCCATTGAAATCAAAGCTAAAAGAGAAGTTGGCGGGAATGATTTTTCCGGCTTCCGCTCATTTTGTGCGGATAATCCAAACGTTCCCTGTTTTCTTGTCTGTGAGGTCGATGAGCCGTATGAGGAGAGAGCCATTGAAGTTTTACCCTGGTCAAACTTCTTGCAACGCCTGCCGGATTTTCTTTAGGCAGAAAGCGGTGAAAGAAGTGGTCAGTAATCAGTGACCAGTGGACAGTGATCAGTTTCAATGAAGTTTCGGCGGGCAGGCGGCGAAAGATTGAAAAAAGAGACAAAATGGGAGAATGGGAAAAACTCATTCAGGAACTTCAGGAGGCGCTCTCCAAAGTTAAAACGTTAAGCGGGATGTTACCCATCTGCTCATCCTGTAAAAAGATTCGTGATGACAAGGGGTACTGGAATCAGATTGAATCCTTTTTCTTAACCCACTCTGAGGCACAATTCAGCCATGGCCTCTGTCCAGACTGCATGAAGAAGCTTTATCCAGATGATCTTTTAAAGGATCCTTAAAGATCTTTTTAGTCAACTACTTACCAAAGAAAAAATACATATAACGTCGTACTAAAACCTTCCATCCTCTTCTTACCAGATGAATAGAGGATCAAATCTGGATTAGAAATATTGATTGACAATGGAGATAAAATTTGTATTAAAATGAATTGTCCACTCAAATTATCTTTCTCTTCAGAAGGATAGATTGAGGAAAATTCAAACTAAAAAGGAGGATATCATGGCAACAGAAGAGATTAAAGTATATTCAACACCCACCTGACCTTATTGCAAAATTGCGAAAGAGTTTCTTTCGCAAAAAGGCTTCACCTTTACAGAATATGATGTGACAAAGGACCGGGCTGCCCTGGACGAAATGGTCAAAATCTCCGGAGCCAGAAGTGTTCCGGTCATCGCCGCATGCAACGAGGTGATGATTGGATTTGATAAAACCCGGCTGGAACAGATGCTGAGCTGCATCAAGCAGAGGTCTGAAGTCTAATCATCAGGTTAAGGCCGAGGTTAAGGTTAAGGCTATCTCTAATAATTATCAATTCGTCGCTCCTGCCCCGTATCAAGTACGGGATAAACCCCGGCGGGAGTCCAGTGATTTCAAACCCTTCTGGATTCCTGCTTTCGCAGGAAAAACATTTTTAGAGGAACCCTTAAGATTTAAATCAATCGGTCTTAACCTAAACCTTAACCTCAACCTTCATTTTGTTGAGGCGTTTTTTCAAAAACTGTCCTGTGTAGGATTGTTTCGAGGCCATGATGGTCTCAAGGTTTCCCTCAGCGACAATCCTGCCGCCGGCTTCGCCACCTTCCGGGCCAAGATCGATCACATAATCCGCACATCGAATCAGGTCAAGATTATGTTCGATCACAATGAGGGAATGGCCTTTCGAGAGAAGTTTTTCGAAGGTTTTCAGGAGAATTTCGATATCGGCCAGATGAAGTCCGGTGGTTGGCTCATCGAAGAT
>VGSS01000091.1 GCA_016874935.1 Deltaproteobacteria bacterium
TCCCCTGGAATTACCAGCAGGCAGTGGCGAGTCCGGCCTAACCACATAGGGACTGATCGAGACCTTACTCTCCGTCAGTCCCTATACGGCCCGGTCCCCGCCCTACGCAAGCTCACCGAAAGGACACGGTCCATCTCGAATTCTCCAGTGCCGACTATTACCTCGACCTGCTTTTCTATCATCTCAAACTGCGCTGCTTTGTGGTAGTGGAACTCAAGGCCATTCCCTTTGATCCGGCATTTGTAGGACAGCTCAATATGTATCTTTCCGCAGTCGATGACCTTTTGTGCCATCCTGACGATAAACCCACCATCGGGCTTTTGCTCTGCAAGGGCAAGGACCGGCTTGTCGTTGAATATGCCCTCAGAGGTTTTAGAAAGCCCATCGGTGTAGCCGATTGGGAGACAAAAATCGTTACTACTCTGCCTAAGGAATTCAAAGGCAGCTTGCCGACCGTTGAGGAGATTGAGGCGGAGCTGGCAAAGATAGATAAACCAAAGAAGACACAGTCACGATAAAAAGGTTTGATTAACGAATCACCCTTGCCCGCCCTGTACCAGGGCGGTTCAGGGGCCGCGGAAACTTAAATGTAGGCGGGAGTCACGAATCGCGTTCTTTATAGGAATGGATTAAAAGGTGACGGTGGATGAGATTGGTGAGAGAAAAAAGAAGGGAAAAAAGTGAACAACGTCCTCCAAACTGAACACATAGGAGAAGGCTGGAGATGAAGAGAGAAATCATAACATACTCCACTGTTGACATAACGACCCTGATTGCAACAGGACAGTCCGCGGTAAGAGAGTTATCTTGGATCAGGATCTGGCTGCTCTTTACGGGGTTCCTACCTTTCGGTTTAATGAAGCGGTTAAACGTAACCGTAATCGGTTTCCGGAAGATTTTGTGTTCCAACTTACACGTGATGAAGCAGCCTGTTTGACATCGCAATTTGCGATGTCAAAGCCTGGACGTGGTGGTCGTCGTACTCTCCCCTATGTTTTTACAGAACACGGGACTGTTATGGCTGCCAATATTTTGCGGTCTCCCAGAGCCATTCAGACGAGTGTATTTGTAGTCCGTGCGTTCATTCGTATGCGGCAGATGCTCATTGAGCAAAAGGGCCTTGCACGTAAGCTTGCAGAATTGGAAAAAGAATTGACCGCGAGGCTTGATATCCATGAGTCTGCAATCAACGAGATATTAGGGCAAATTAGACGATTGCTGAGTGCGCCACCAGAACCCGCACCGCCCAAGAGAGGAATAGGGTTTCTTGTGGAAGAGCCACACGTTCCATATGAGGTTTCAAAAGGATTTAAAAAGCAGAAGAAGCAATAATCTTACGGACACGCTTATCCCGATAACTCGGGGGTCACGATTCACGGTTAGGTTTTTTACGCTATGCCCCATGCGCTCTGCGCTACCTGTCCTCCGAAGTCCAGTAAACCTGGACGAAGGATGGATGCGAGAGGTTGGAGGCTATGCCAGCGATTGCACCGATTGAAGATTTGAGGATTTTTCAGAAGAAGGATTGGGGGTGTTTCGGTGATGGTTAAGTTGTATTTGAACCAACGTCCCCATCTTCTTCCGTCCCCATCTTCTTCCTGTTTTCACAGGAAACCCTGGATTCCGGTCGTTGCGACTCGAAACCGAGCTTTCGCCGGAATGACGACCTTTTTTGAAACTGTTAGTTTATAAACAGACTCTAAATAAATCCGAAACAATAGTTAGTGCTTATCAGGGTATCAGGTGATCAGGTTATACCTGCCTGCCGGTAGGCAGGGTTATCATGTGAAAAAGTCAGGATTTGATTATACAGACATTATCAAGTAGGCTGGTGACTGCTTCCTGTAATCGAGTTGTGTAATCGAGTTTTAACAAATTTTCCCAAACGATGTAGATTTCTTTTGTAAATAAACAATGAGAGGCTTTGACTTGCACAACGAGAAGAAGTTTGCTCAGGCAGAACCCCAGGGAACCCTTTGTGATTCTAATAGCTCAGGTAGCAATCATGCATTTAATAATAGGCGGAATTATTATATCGTAATATAATATTTCCGTCTAATATCTGTTATCGGTTGATCATGAGCATTTGGAGGTGTAACATGAAATTGAAAATGGTAGCGGTTTATTTGTTGGTAGTGGGATTGAGCACGGCCTACGCTGCTGAACCAACTGGTAGTGGAATATTTCTAGTGATCGATGCGCATGCCCATATCGGAGGCTCGTTCAACTTTGCTCAGATCCTTAAGGACATGGACAAGAATGGTGTGTCGAAACAAATAGTGATGGCTCGCGCCTACCACGGCGGCGACTCTGACCTGCCGGGAAATGACCAGTTGGCCCTCAAACTCGCCGAGACATATCCGGGACGGTTCTATCCACTCGTAGGCATGCAACTCCCGATGCTCACCGGCGCTCATAAATGGAATACGCCGGACGCTGATGTTGAGTCGCTGATTCGGCTGACAGAGCGCAAGCTCGCATCGGGAAAATTCTTTGGAATAGGAGAGTTCATCGTCCGTCACTGGGCCTATATACCCACGTGGGCTCATTCAGCCGGTGACCATGCGGAGCAGGACAATCCAATCTACTCGGAACTGATGAGGCGTTTCAGTGTGCTTGCAGCCAAGTATGACGTTCCCATTTTGCTACACATGGAAGGCTATCCGGCTCTTGTCGAGGATTTTTCGAGATTATTAAGTGAAAATCCGGGCACTCGCTACGTATGGGCCCATAACTGCGGTCGCAGTAAAGCAGCAGTTATTCGCACTATGCTGTCGCGACACCAGAATCTGTTTTGTGATCTTGGCGGCATGACTTCTGAATGGAGGGGCTATGGGACAGGCTGGCCGCGCAAGGAGGAATTCACAGCACTGATCGAACAATCTGGAGTATTATTCCCGGAGATGAGATCTCTGTACGAAGAGTTCCCGGACCGTTTCATGGTAGGAATGGACGTTGCGCACGCACCAGCATGGAAGATCTATGAAGGACGCGTCCGCCGTACTCGCGAGGTGCTTAAACAAGTTAGCCCGGAGACAAGGGCGAAGATGGCCGAACAAAACGCGATAAGAATTTTCAAACTATCGAGATAGCATGTTGGTGATAAACCGGATTCACGAATAACAAGAGTTTTCGTGGTTGATCTTGGTTTAGCTATAACGGCAGATAACTAAGCGCTGAACCCGATCGCGGCCTCGGCGGGCCACTCCGGGTTAGCTCCTCGTTAGTAGAGAGGGGCCTCGGGGTCAGGCAACGGTAATTCGGTATTGGCGATTTCAATTGCGCTTGCCCCGACCAAGTCGGGGAAATTCAGATGGGTGGAAAGAAGGCGACCTATTACATCTCCGAGACAAGTAACCCCTCCTCACCTCCCCTTAACCTAAGGGGAGGTGACTCACTCAATTCCCGGATGAACCATAAATAATAAAAACCCGTGTCCGTGTCCGGTTTACGTATCCGGACACGGATACAGTCACATTAATTAAGCCAATGCTTCTGCCACGAGTTCCGTGATGTCCATCACCTTGATCTTGCCCTTTTTCTCTTTCCGGAGCCTTGCGGCGGCAAGCTGAAGATTGGCTTTGCAGGCTGGGCAGGCGGAGACTACCATTTCCGCACCCACTTCAAGAGCTTCAAGCATGCGTTGATAGGCGATCTCGCCTGAGAGTTCGGTGTTGAAAGCCTTCATGCCTCCTCCACCTCCGCAGCATTTGGCAAGCAAGCGGTTATTCTTGAATTCAATCAACGTGACTCCTGGAATCTTTTTAATCAACTCTCTCGGAGGTTCGAAGATGTTGAGATGGCGTCCGAGATCACAGGGATCATGGTAGGCAACCTTTGTCGGATTTACTCCTTTGAGTTTTAGTTTCCCTTCCTGAAACAACTGGTCAAGGTAATCGATTGCATTGAGCACGGGTATGTTAAAGGAGAGATATTTGGGATAAAGCTCTTTCAAGGTTTTATAGCAACCTGCACAGGTGGTGACAATCTGCTTTGGCTTCACTTTTGAGATGGCTTCGACATTCTTCTTTCCCACCTCCTTAAATTCTTCCGTCCCTACAAGGTAGGAGAGATAGCCACAACAGTTTTCGTCCTTTCCAAGAGCAGTATAAGAGACTCCAGCCCGATCAAAAATATTCATGAGATTGGGCACAAGGTTGATATCCTGATAGGAGGCTACACAGCCGGGAAAGAAGAGGGTATCCACCGGTCCCTTCTTGGGTTGAAAGGTCGAAGGATAGACATCGGTCCGTTTCTCTCTGGGTTCCCCGAAGGGGTTTCCGGTCGCTTTCAGATTTTCCATCAGGGTTTTATGAATTTCAGGAAGGAATCCAGCCTCAACCAGTTTCCTCCGTCCTGCTTCCACAATGTCAGAGACGACCACACCCGCAGGGCAGGTTGACTTGCAGTTGAGGCAGGTTGTGCAGAGGTAAAATTTATCAGCCACTTCCTTGGAAGGCTCTAACAGGCCTTTCATCATGTAGTAAGCCTGGATGACCCGTCCACGGGCATTCTCCGATTCCAGACCGGTACGGGAAAAAACCGTACAACCCGCCCGGCAGAACCCGCAGTTAATGCAGGCGAAGATTTCATTGTCCACAGCCTGGCCGAAACTTTTAACCTGGTCCGGAGTTTCAATAAAGGCTTGATAGGTGAATGGGTCGAAGATATCTTTGACGCTGTCGTCAAATCCCATTTTCCCCGGATTGAGTATATTCTTTGGATCAAGCGCCTTCTTGATCGTTTTCATCACCTCGTGACTTAATCCCAGCTCTTTATGAATAAAGGACGCTTTGGCCACGCCAATCCCATGTTCCGCAGTTAATGTTCCCTTGAATTTTAGTGTGAGGTCAATAAACTCCTGGGCAATCGGTTTCACTTTTTCCCATTCCTTCTTGTTCCGGCCATCAATGATAAGGGTTGCGTGAAGGTTTCCATCACCGATATGGCCGAAGATGGGAATGGGGAAGTCGTATTTTTCACGAATCTTCTGGAGTTCCCGAATCGTTTCCGGAATTTTTGACATGGGGACACCAAAATCTTCCACAAAGGGAATCAGTTTCGCTCCTCTTCTCACCTTCGAGAGGGAAGGGACCAGACCCTGGCGACCTGCCCACATTTTTAAACGCTTTGCCGGGTCATCATCCCACTGGTTGCCCAAGCCATTGCATTCCTTTGAGATGCGATTGATCTTCTCGATATTCTCTTTCACCGCCTGCTTATTTCCATCGATCTCCATAAAAAGGATGCATTCCACATTGTCAGGGATGTTGAGGCCCATGGCTTTATTGACCACATCAATGGAGAGTCTGTCCAAAATTTCGCAAGAAGAGAGGGGGACTCCAGAGGTAATAATCTCTTCAGCGGCTTTTCCCGCGTCTTCAACTGAAGGAAACCAGGCCTGGGCAAAGGCGATATATTCTGGCATGGGGAGAATTCTGACCGTCACTTCTGTAATCACACCGAGGGTTCCCTCTGCACGGCAGAAGAGATGGGCAAGATCATATCCTGAAGAAGTTTTGGGAACGAGCGATCCAGTTTTCATCACTCTGCCATCCGCCAGAACAACCTCCAGTCCCATAATATAGTCTTTGGTTGCTCCATACTTGATCGCCCGGTTGCCGCTGGCATTGGTGGAGACCATTCCACCGATGGAGGCAATGGTGGCGCTTCCGGGATCAGGAGGAAAGAAGTGGGTAGGAGCGAGGGCATTGTTCAAATGCTGGCAAATGACCCCGGGTTCCACGATGGCATAGCCATCCTTTTTTTGAATCTCTTTGATCTTATTCATTTGGCTGACATCGAGGATGATACCCCCGGAACAGGCCAGAACCGCGCCGGTCGTGCTGGTTCCGGATCCCCTGGGGATGATCTTGATATTATTGTCATTGGCCAACTTGAGAATTTTTGAGACCTCTTCTGTTGTCCTGGCGAAGACGATGGCATCGGGAATGCCCTCATGGACAGACATATCCCTAGAATGGCAGAGCCTTTCGATCTGATCGGTCTTCACATTCTTCTCGCCTACGATGTTGATCAATTCTTTGATGGTATCCACGGGTTCCTCCTGTTTTTATAAATATTAAGCACGAATATCGAAGCCCGAAATTCGAAACAAATCCGAATGACCAAAATATAAATGTTCAGAAAAGTCTTGGATATTCGAACATTCGAATTTTGAATTTGTTTCGTGCTTCGGATTTCGTATTTCGAAATTATCGATTCATCAATAATCTTTTGGTAATTTTTCTAACTGCGCATAACTGAAGACAGGGCCGTCCTTGCAAACATAGAGATGACCGATGTTGCAGCGGCCGCACTTTCCAATTCCGCATTTCATCCGCTTTTCCAATGAGGTGAAGATCCGCTCATTGGGAAAGCGGAGAGCAACCAGTTTGGGAAAGGTAAATTTGATCATGATGGGCGGGCCGCAGATCACGGCGCAGGTATTTTCAGAAGAAGGCGCAATCTCTTCGAGGACATTGGGAACGAGGCCCACCCTTCCTTTCCAGTCCTTGTCACCCCAATCCACTGTCGTCACCAATTTTATATCATTTCTCTTCTCCCATTCAAGGAGTTCATCCCTGTAGAGCAGGAGGCCCGGCATCCTCGCTCCGTAGATGACCGTGATCTGCTTCACCTTTGTCCGGTTCTCCGGATGGAGATAATAGGCGATCAGTGATCTCAGGGTGGTGAAGGCAAATCCGCCGCCAATCACCAGGAGGTCCTTTCCCGCGAAAAGGTCGATGGGATATCCATTGCCGAGGGGACCGCGGATTCCAATCTCTGAGCCTTCCTCAATATGATGAAGCGCGGTCGTCACTACGCCGGCTTTATTGATCGTAAATTTCAAAGAGCCTTTCTCAATGGGAGAGGATGCGATTCCGAAAGGGGCTTCCCCTTTACCAAGGATGGAGAGCTCACAGAATTGCCCTGGAATGAAGTGGAATGATTTTTCATCCTCCTTATTTTTGAAGCTTAATTCGAGGGTCCGAAGCAATCGGTCACTCGTCTCGGTTTGAGCTTTTTTCAAAATCATTGGAATGGGAAGGTATGGGTTCTTCATGGATCTGCTATTTGAACTTTCCTTTCTGTCCTTTTCCCCTCTTTGCAGAGGCGTAAACGAGCGCCTCACGGATGTCAAATTGAACCGGACAGTAAAGAATGCATCGTCCGCAACCCACACAGGCGACCCTGCCAAAGTTCTTCGGATAATAGTTAAACTTGTGCATTAATCTCTGCCGGGTTCGTTCCCTGCCCGTGGGACGGGGATTATGGCCGGAGGTCTCAAGCGAATAGATCGGGAAGAGGCAGGAATCCCAGTTTCTGACCCGTTGCCCCTTTTGGTTGACGGCCTCATCGGTCATGTCGAAACAGTGACAGGTAGGGCAGAGAAAGGTGCAAACTCCACAGCCGATGCATTTTTCATGGATCCTATCCCAGAATGGACTCTCAACCATGAGGTCCAGTCTTTTTTCGATCCCCTCAACAGGGATCGTTCGGTCAACTTTTTGAGAAGCCTTATTTTCAATCTCTTTCATCAAGTCCAAATCTTTTGGATCGGCCTCCTTAAAGAACTTGTTCTCGCGGAAAGCCATTCCCTTTTCAGTGAGCAGTTCAACGAAGTAGGCTTCGCCAAGGTCGGTGAAGAAGAGATCGGATCCGGCCCTATTGAAAGGCCCCCCTCCTGTTGAAGAACAGAAGCAGGTGGAGAGGGGATGATTACAACCCAGGCCAATGATGGTCGTCCTCTTTCTCTTTTCGGCAAAATAGACATCCGTATAGTCCTCTGCCTCAAAGACCTTTCCAATGATGGAGATCGCCTCAATATCGCAGGGCCGGGCTCCCAGAAGAATCCTCTCTTTTCTGATCTGTTCCGTGGAGACGGCCTGGCCCCGGTTCCCCGTCTCCTCATAACGGAACATGACTTCGGACTGTGGAAAGAAAGCCTCTTTCGCCGGTTTTTGAGTCACCGGTTGCGTCAGGTTGACCTCCTCGGGGCGATCGATCTTTTTGAAGACGGAAACCCCTTCGGTCAATTGGGCAGGGGCGTAGAGATCGTATTCCTCGATCAGACCTTTAAGAAAATTCTCAACATCTTTTTTGTTCAACTTCAATTTCATTTGATGAATTCCTGTTTGTCCTCCGGATCAAACGTCGAAAGAGGAGGAGCGGCTTCCGGTTGGATTCCTGTTTCGAACCCATAGAGGTCCTTGACCTCCTGATTTAATTTCTGTGTGAGATAGGTAAGCCGAATATCCATGGGACAGGCCCGCTCACAGGCGCCGCAGCCCGAACATCTCCCCGTCTGATGGTAAGCCCTAACGATATGATAGAATGCAAGATCCGATGGAGAGAAACTCTTTTCGATCCACCTTGGACGGGAGCTGTCCACAAAGCATTCCGCGCAGTAACACATGGGGCAGGCTTCTCTGCAGGCGTAGCACCGGATGCAGCGACTCGTCTCCTTCTCAAAAAAATTCCATCGTTCTTCCGGAAACATTCCCTCCAATGCAACGACATCCGGATGCGCCTCGACGGGAGAGACTTCTTCCACAGGATCGCCTATCAGGATATGAGCCTGATGTGGCGTTCGATGGGTACAGACCTGGCAGACAGAATAGAGAAAATCCTCCCGTTTGAGGGTAACATTAACATCTTCTCCCTTGACCAGGAGGAGGTCTCCCTGCTCAACGGCCTGAAGGATTTCTCCCTTTACGGCTTTCTTCACTTTTTTCCGATCCACCAGCCTCTGGCAGGGAATTCCGATGAGAAGAGGAGGGTGATTCGGGAATCTCTTTTCGAGATTTAAAGCGACCACAGAACGGGCGTCACAGCCCTTCACAACGAGGCCGATTTTTAAACGGCTGAATTTATGGAGGTAGGCGGTCAGATTGTTCTCGCAAAATGAGTTCCAAACCAGACTTTCTGCTCCCTCAGGCGTCCTGATGAAAACAGGGGTCGTCCTGAGAGGCAGGGTCCATTCCCCAAAGCCGATGATGAGATCCACGGTCTTGTTGGAAAGGAGTTCTTTTGCCTTTTCTCTGAGTTGTTGTTGAATCATGGCTTTAAGGTGTCAAGGATTCAAGGGTTCGAGGGTTCAAGTTTTGTCGCATTTCACTGGAACCCTTGAACTCAGGGCCACATGAACCCTATCTTTTAAAAAATTTCTTCAACGGTCCCAATTTTTTAATATCTTTTGTGACTTCGTCTACGACCCGGGAAAACTTCACCCCTTCGGCAGCGGAGACCCAGGAGAACTGAATACGACCCTGCTCAATGCCGAGGAATTCGAGGAAACGCTTCAGGGTGGCGGACTTCCTTCGCCCGGCATAGTTTCCGGAGATGTAGTGGCAATCTCCCGGGTGGCAGCCAGAAACCAGAACCCCATCCACTCCGCTCTGAAGGGCTTTCAGGATGAAGAGAGGGTTGATTCTTCCGGAGCAGGGGACGCGGATGACCCGGATATTGGGAGAATACTGGACCCTCGATGTTCCAGCAAGGTCTGCTCCGGCATAAGAACACCAGTTGCAGAGAAAAGCCAGAATTTTGGGTTCCCAGGTTGTTACGGATTCGTTCTCCACTTACTTAATACCTCATCTCTCAAATTCCAATCACCAATACAACGCATTAAATCAGATGCTGAAACGAGTTCAGCATGACAAAAAAAGTGTGTCATTCCGAACCATGTCCTGAACTTGATTCAGGATCTGTCTTGTTTCGGAATCCCGAATTTGGAAATGACAAATCATTAAATGCATTTTTATTAATAACCCCTCCTATCCTCCCCCCGTGGTCGGGTCTAATCGACTTATCTTAAGGGGAGGAATATCCCCCTCACCCTTTCCCTCTTCCACCAGGGGCTGTGTCGCAATCCCCTTTTCGTCATTGCGAGCGACCGGAGGGAGCGTGGCAATCTCCGGATTATCAATACGTTATGAGATTGCTTCGGTCGTTTCACTCCCTCGCAATGACATTACGACACAGTCTCCCAGGGGAGAGGGGCATTTTAAAATGATTTCAATCATCATCCCTACTTCCCCTCAGCCTTTATTTAAAGGGGAGGAATATCCCCCTCTTAGATAAGAGGGGGAGGGGGGGAGTTAATTGATTTATCCCATAGCCAGCCGGGTGATCTGGGTAAAGACCTCCTCGGTGCTGAAGCCCTTCAGGTCGATGGACCCGGAGCGGCATGAGGCTGTGCAGACCCCGCATCCCTTGCAAAGCACCTTATTGACCTGGGCGACTGCCTTTTCACCGACGATAGTCCTCTTAACCACAACCTCGATTGCCTGATAGGGGCAGAGGCTTTCGCAGAGACCGCATCCGATACAGGTCTTCTCATTGACCTCGGAAATGGTCCCAATGGTCTCGAGCTCTTTCTTCGTTAAATAAGTGAGAGCCCGTGCCACTGCGGCGTTGGCCTGGGAAAGACTCTCGTCGATCGACTTGGGACTGTGTGCCAGCCCAGCGAGAAAGATTCCCTCCGTGGCAAAATCAACAGGCCTCAGTTTCATATGGGCCTCGAGAAAGAATCCATCCGCATTGAGCGGGACCTTCAACATTCTGGAGAGGCGCTCATTTTCCTCTCGGGAGGCAATGACTCCCGGACTCAAAACGAGGAGATCGGTTTCGATCAAGAGGTCATCGTGAAGGATCGGCTCATGGACGATGACCTGAAGCCCATCCGATCCTTTCTCGACCTTCGGTTCGCTTTCCGGATCGTATCGGATGAAAAGGACTCCCAGCTCCCTTGCCTTTTCATAATAATCCTCTTTAAACCCGTAGGTCCGGATGTCCCGGTAAAGGATATAGACATTGCTTTCCGGTGAGGCCGTTTTAATTTTTAAAGCATTTTTAATGGCATCGGAGCAACAGATTCTACTACAATAGGGTCTTTCTTCATTCCTTGAACCCACGCACTGGATCATGACGACATTCTTCGACCCTTTCAGAGATCCGGGGGAGAGGGCAATCTTCTCCTCGAGTTCTTTCTGCGTCAGAACCCGGGAGTCCTGGCCGTAGAGGAATTCCTGTGGCCGGTATTCCTCCGCGCCGGTTGCCACCACAATCACTCCATGGTCAATCTCTTTTTTCCCATCGCCATTTACGACCTGCGTTTTAAAGTTCCCGACAAAGCCATTGACCTTTTCGATGGTCGTCCCTTTGAGAAGGTGAATCCGAGGATTTTTTTCAATCTCTTTAATCATTCTCTCGAGTTGAAACTGAACGTTGCTGCCATCGAGCAGGTAGTGGATCTTCCTTGCCTTACCGCCCAACTGGGATTCTTTCTCGACGAGATAGACCTCAAACCCTGCCTCTGAGATCTTTTGAGCTGCTGTCATCCCGGCAAGCCCCCCGCCGATGACCAGGGCCTTATGATTCATCTCAACCATCTGAGTGGGAAGGGGCTCGAGGAGGGAAGCTTTCGAAATGGCCATCCTCACCAGGTCTTTTGCCTTCTCGGTTGCCTCTTTATGCTGATGCATGTGGACCCAGCTGCATTGGTCACGGATATTGGCCATCTCAAACAGATAACGGTTAAGACCAGCTTCACGTATCGTATCCTGAAAGAGGGGTTCATGCGTTCTTGGCGTGCAGGAGGCGACAACGATCCGGTTCAGGCGATGCTCGTCGATGATCTTCTTCATCGCTTCCTGCGTGTCCTGAGAACAGGTGTAGATGTTTTCTCCGACATAGACGACGTCAGGAAGGGTACGGGCATAATCGGCCACGGATGGAACATCCACCACGCCTCCGATGTTGATTCCGCAATGGCAGATGAAGGCACCGATGCGTGGCCCCTCATAGTCCACATTCCTCTCAGGGACATACTCTTTTTCGGTGACCTGTTCTCCCCTTGCAGAAGATAGAATGGAAGAGGCTTCTGCTGCTGCAGCGGACGCCTGCGCCACGGTTTCAGGAACATCCTTGGGGCCGGAAAAGGCCCCGCTCACATAGATCCCCGGCCTTGAGGTCTGGAGTGGGTGGAACGTATCGGTTTGGACATATCCGTAAGCATTGAGGCCTACTCCGAAGGTCTCTGCGATCTCCCGGTATTCTCTCACCGGTTCAAAGCCAACGGAGAGGACGACGAGATCGAACTCTTCGGACATCATCTCTCCGTCTTCGGTTTCGTAATGGATGGTCAGATTTTTCGTATCCGGAGATTCCTTGAGATGGGAGACACGGGACCGAATGTAGCGAACGCCGTAATCGTTCTTTGCTCTGTCGATGTATTTGTCGAAATCTTTTCCGTAAGCCCTCATGTCCATGAAGAAGATGGTGGCCT
>VGSS01000092.1 GCA_016874935.1 Deltaproteobacteria bacterium
TAGGCTAAGGAAAGTGATGGAAGAGAAGATGAATACCATTTTTAGAATCTTACGTTCTCAAAAACCTATGGTCACGATACCTCTCTCTTCTTTTCTCTCGGGTAACATTTATTAATGAGGCATCAGGGTTTGATCAACCCGCGAAGTTAATGCCAGAGCTATGGGGTCAGGCTTGACTTATTGATATTCCAAAAAGATGCTGTCATCCCTAAAAAAGTCGGCCCATCTTAATGCGGAGTGCGGAATTGAAAACTAAGAACAGCATGAAGTAGAGCGCATGGCGCTGAGCGCATAGCGAAAAAGATGAATGCTCCTGCCCATGCTGTAGCTCCGACGGGCAGGCAAAGCTCAAAAGCAAGGCCGTAACGCCTGACTGGCCGGTAATGGGTGCTGTCAAGCACACAGTATAGAACGATATTTACCTCTCCGGGATGCACTGCTTTAAGGTGCTTCCATTTTTCAGTCAACTCTTCCATTTTCTGCTTGACAAAGCTCTTTGATTTCATTATGGTGGATCGTCCTGGTAATGACACAACCCTTTTTAAACCATTGATCCCATTGGGGCGGAGATGAATGGAATACTTCGCCTGCCTCTTATCCCCATCCTGATCGCTTATGCGCTCGGGATCTTTGGCGGCCAATTCAACCTTCCCCTGTCTTCTCAGGGACCGCTTTTCCTCTTCATCCTCCTTGGCTTGTGGATCCTCCTGATCCTTCTGAAAAGAATCCGATGGGCTTCCTGGATCGCCCTCTCTTTCTTCCTCTTTCTCGGACTCTTTTCAATGCAAAGCTATTTCCACCCGAAACATCCTCCCTCTCATATTTCCCGTTTCATCGGTTCTGAACGAATCCTGCTGGAGGGAACGATCGATCGCTCCCCGCAACGAACCCGGGCCGGAACCCAACTTTTGATCAAATCTCACAAGATCATCTCCGGAAACCGCCACGTCTCCGTGGAAGGCCATCTCCTCCTTTTTATGAAAGAGAAAACACCCTCTCTCCGTTTAGGAGACCGGCTCCGGCTTCTCTGCAGGCTTCGCCAGCCCCACGGATTTCATAATCCGGGCGTTTTCTCCTACGAACGCCACCTCGCCCTTGAAAGGATTCATATCATCGGATTCTTGTCCGATGATAAGATGTGGGTCAAAGTGGGCGAAGGGTTTAAAAACCCCATCCTCCTGAAAATCGAATCATGGAGGGATCACATCCGTGTTTTTTTAGAAAAAGAAGCGACCCTGCCCTCTTCTTCCATTTTTCAGGCCCTGGTTCTCGGAGAACAGGGAAACATCCCCGAAGAAGTGAGAGAGTCTTTTATTACCACAGGGATCGCCCACCTTCTGGCCATCTCAGGAGATCATCTCGGGATTGTGGCCCTCCTCTCTTTCTCTTTGTTCCTCTGGGTCATGAAGCGCTCCGAATATCTTCTTCTTTCTCTCTCCATCAAAAAATGGGCGGCCGGCCTGACCATTCCCTGCCTCCTTCTTTATACCTTCATCGCCGGCGGGGGGATCTCCGTGATACGGGCAACGATCATGGTCATCACTTTCTTTTTCTCCATCGTCTTCGACCGGGAGAGACACCTCCTCCATACCCTCGCCCTGGCGGCCTTTCTCATCCTCCTCTTTTCACCCCCTTCCCTTTTCGATGTCTCCTTCCAGCTCTCCTTTTTGGCCGTTCTTTCGATTCTTTATCTGGTGCCGCGCATCTACCGGGATCTGAAACGTGAAGAGCTTTACATCCCCCCGGAAATCTCATGGAGACAGAAAATAGGGAAATACATGATGCTTTCTTTTATTGTCACTGTTGTTGCCATCCTGGGAACCGCACCCTTTGTTGCGCTCCATTTCAACCGGGTCTCTCTGATCGGATTCCTTGGCAACCTCTTGATCATCCCATGGGTGGGTTTTCTCATCGTTCCCATCAGCCTGATCGCCTCCATCTTCTCCTTCTTCTCCCATCCCTTTGCCAGCCTTCTAATCACGGTCGACCAATTTCTTGCAACCATCCTTTTCAAAGTCGTGGCCTTCTTCGCTTCCATCCCTTTCGCGTCCATCTATCTCCCCACTCCCACAGCCCTTGAAATGATTCTCTTCTATCTTCTTCTCTTCTTGGGAGTGCACCTCCGGAAAGGGAAAAAGATCAACCCTTCGACTTTCCGGCCTGAAGGCCGAGGTTTGTCTTCGACCCGAGCTCAGGCCGAGGGGCTCAGGGTTGACCCTGAGCGGCGCTTCTTTACCCTGCCTTCAAAAACGGGGCTCGACGCCGCCGAATGGGTCAAATATCTTTTCGTCGGAATCTGTGTCCTTCTCGCCGCTGATATGGCCTACTGGAACTTCAAGGACGACTTCCGTAAAGACCTTCACATCACTTTCATCGATGTGGGCCATGGAGATTCCATTCTGGTCGAATTCCCAAAGGGGGAGAGGATGTTGATAGATGGAGGAGGCCTTCATGACGAACGTTTCGATATTGGGAAAAACGTGATCGCCCCTTTTCTCTGGAAGAAGAAGATTCGAAGAATTGACACTCTTGTCCTGACTCATCCTGACCCGGATCATCTGAAAGGGTTAAACTTCATCGCCTCCCGGTTTAAAATCGGCCGGTTCTGGGACAACGGGCATCGCGGAGATTCGGAATTCTATCTCGATTTGGAAAAGACGCTTAATCGAAAAAAAATAGACCGCATGTCATTCGACGAGAATTCCGATCCAGAAATGATCAATGGGGTTGAGATCTCCTTCCTCAATCCACCGGCTGGAAGCGCTGGCCCTGTTCGTCACCAAAACCCCGCCTGGCTCAATAACCAGTCCTTGGTGATGAGGCTGAGGTTTAAGGATATCATTCTACTTCTGACAGGAGATATGGAAAGGGAAGCGGAGGAACGGATGGTGAGAAAAGGATATCCGCTCGGGGCCCATCTTCTGAAAGTCCCCCATCACGGAAGCTCCTCATCAAGCAGTTTCCTCTTTCTTGAAAAGGTGAAACCTGACCTTGCGATCATAAGCGTGGGAGAACGAACCATGGGCCGGCTTCCCCACCCGGAGGTCATAGAGAAGTATAAAAGATTGGGTTCAAAAATCTTCAGAACGGATAAGCACGGAGCCATCACGGTCGTGACGGACGGCGAGAAGGTTGAGATTAAGACTTTTCTGAAAGGCGATGATTGAATTTAGAATCTTTTCTACCTTCTCAGGGAAAAATCTTCTATAAACTCTTTGAGTACTCTATATATCGGCCATGCTCGAATCCGAGGCGTTTGAAGAAGCCCTGTAAATCGCCATCCCGCTCAGCGAGCATCACGCGAATCAGTTTTATCTTTTTGGCGCGACACTTCTCCATGAGCGCCTGAATGAGCTTGGAGGCGGTCCCCCGTTTCTGGTATGCCGGGTCAACCCCGAAGATCTGGATGACACATGCCTCGGAAAGCTCCTCACGGACATAGGTGAGGTAGGCCAGGATAAACCCGACCAATTGATTGTCGACCTCAGCCACAAAGCTTACATCGACCTCGCCTCCCAATCCCTTCCGGACCAGGTCCTGGTAAGTAACGGCTCGATCCATGCCACTGATTTTCCGATCCACATCCAGGATACCATTGATATCCTCCGGCTCCATGGGTCTGATCTTTACTTCTATATCCGCCATCCCGCTTTCCTCCTTTCTTTTCCAACTTCAAAGTTTGATAAGTTACATCATCCTCAAACTTCATTAAAAAGTCAACGAAAATTAAGAGGTTGTTCGATGATTCACTGAAGGTCACTTGCCCTGTTAGTCAGCAAGAGGATAAATTGACAATTCATAAAAAGAACGATATGTTTAAAATTAAATAGTAATAAATTGAGGAAGAATTGATAACGCTTTTTTACAGGAGGCGAGCATGATGACCAATCCAACTGATTTAGATCGGACATTTCATTTTATTATGAAAAGAATGGTGGAATCTGGGCAGGCGCCGCATTATACGGAGATCGCTTCCGGGTTGGAAATTCCTGTGGAAGAAGGCCGAAAAGCTCTTCACGACCTTATGGCAGCAGGGATTCCCGGATGGCTATTTCCAAATACGGACTACATCACCTCTTTTGCCCCATTCAACAATCTTCCAACTCAATATCGGATCACCATCGAGGGGCAGCAGAAATGGTTTGGCCAGTGAGCGTTCGAATCACTAGCGGTCTGCTGGCTTTTCCCAGAGAAACTAGTCCAGATCGATGCTCCCTGTCTCGATTGTGGGCTTCCGATTCGTGTGGAAATCCGGGACGGGAAACTCCTTCGAGCCGAGCCTGAAGGTCTGATGGGGTATGTGGCTGTGCCCTTTTGGAAATGGTTTGAAAACGCTCCCTATGCCTGAAGCACGATGAACCTCTTCCGGTCGGAAGAGCACATTCGGAATTGGGCCCGGTTCGATCCAGCCACTGTCGAGGGTATCCTTTCGCTTCCGGATTTGGCAAAACTCTTTTCGGGTAGCTACTTCCGCAGACGCCTGGACCCTGATTGGGTCTCACATAGTCGAGAGTATGTGCGGGAAATGGTCTCAACGCTTGCGGAGCTTGGAAAGACCGGCCCTTTCTGGAAGCGACCCAAGCCCTGAACCTTTTCCGGTGGTGGTGTCAATATGTCTAACCCATTAAGTCCAAGTGTACAGAGGGTACAGGATGCTTTAAAAGCGCTTGGCTTTATCAACGAGGTGATGGAGCTGCAATCCACCACCCGCACCTCTGCGGATGCGGCCCAGGCCGTGGGATGCCGGGAGGAACAGATTGCCAAATCGATTGTCTTTCGATCTAAAGAGTCGGACAAGCCCATTTTGGTCATTGCCAGTGGTCCAAATCGGGTCAATGAAAATAAGATCGAAGCATTGATCTCCGAGCCCATTGGTAAAGCCGATGCCAATTTTGTGCGCCAGAGGACCGGGTTTGTCATCGGTGGTGTTCCCCCGGTGGGTCACCTTGAGAAGATCGAAATCTTTATCGATGAGGATCTTCTAAAATACGATGAAATTTGGGCCGCGGCCGGCACGCCCAATGCAGTTTTTAAGCTCACCCCTTCGGACCTTGTTAAAATGACAGGGGGGCGCTTTGTTGCAATCAAATGATTCATCCCATCTTTAATGGATGAGGTGTTTAAAGATTTCGAGTTTTAATTGTCACCCTGAACTCGTTTCAGGGTCTCATTTTCCGAGATTCTGAACCAAGTTCAGAATGACACCTTATATATATTCTCAATAAACGGACGATAACACCAAGGAGGAAAGAGATGGAACTCAAGACGGAGCGTATAGAGATTCCAGAAGGCTGTAATGTCATCTTCGGGCAGACTCACTTTGTCAAAACGGTGGAGGATCTCTTTGAGATCCTCATCGGAGCTGTTCCCGGCATTAAATTCGGGATAGGGTTCTGTGAGGCATCTGGGCACTGCCTTGTCCGGGGTGAGGGAAATGACGAAACTCTCAAAGAGGCCGCCATGAATAATGCTTTCAGAATTGGCGCCGGCCATAGTTTCATCATTCTTCTGAAAGACGCCTTCCCCATTAACATCCTCAACGCAGTGAAGATGTGCCAGGAGGTCTGCACTATCTTCTGCGCCACAGCCAATCCCGTAGAGGTCATCCTGGCCCAGAGCGAACAGGGCAAAGGCGTCCTGGGTGTGATTGACGGCTCCTCTCCAAAGGGAATGGAAAAGGAAGACGGAGTGGCCTGGAGAAAGGATTTGCTGAGGAAATTTAAATATAAATTGTAAATGGGTTTATTAAACGCTATGGCGTTTGCGCCATGCGCTATGCATTTTTTGTCCAATTAGCTCCCGTTTTTCACCAAACATTCCAGGGTCGTGATATATTCCTCGGTCATGCAGGTGGGGATTCGATGTTTCTGTAAACATTCGAAGCATTTGCTGGGTTCGTAGAGAGGTGTGCTCACATACTTCTCTCCGCCATCCGGAAAGACGGTAACGATCAAGCCACGATCCATCTCTATTGCCTTCTGCAACGCCCCCCACATCGCCGCACCGGAACTGATCCCGCAGAAGATTCCCTCGCGGATGGTGAGGACCCTTGCCATCTCGAAGGCATCCTCATCCTTCACATTGACCTTCTCGTCCAGCCGGCCTGGATCATAGATCTCGGGGACATACTGTGAGCTGAGGTTCTTCAAACCCTGGATGCTCGAATTGGGATACGGCTCCACCCCCACGATCTTGATCTCCGGATTATACTCCTTCAGTCTCTTGGAAACACCCATCAGGGTTCCGGTTGTCCCCAGCCCTGCGACAAACACCTTGATTTTCCCTTTGGTCGCCTTCCAGATCTCTTCGCCCGTTGTCTCATAATGGGCCAGAACATTATACTTATTCTCGAACTGATGGGGCATATAATATTTTTGATCCTTGGCCATCTCTTCGGCCAGATCGATTGCCCCATCCATCCCCTTCGGGCCCGGACTTAAGATGATCTTCGCTCCAAAAGCAGTGATGATCTTTCGTCTTTCGATGCTCATGGTCTCCGGCATCACCAGTTCCAATCGATATCTCTTCACAGCGCAGACCATTGCCAGGGCAATACCCGTATTCCCGCTGGTAGGTTCGATGACGATCTTATCTTTTGTAAGGAGACCTTCCCTCTCTCCATATTCGATCATATACTTAGCAATCCGGTCTTTAACAGAACCCGCCGGGTTATACCGTTCCAGCTTTGCATAGACCTTCACCTTTTTGTTGGGAACGATATGGTTGATCTTCACTAAAGGAGTGTATCCAACCAGATCGACCATGTCCTTGGCTACACGATACATCGCTTCCTCTGCCTCCTTATTTTCCGCTTCTAAGGGCCTATGTCGTGCTCCGCCGTTATCCCTTCGACAAGCTCAGGGCGAACGGGGTATGTAAAGAAGTATTAGAGACACTACACACCATTTCGTTAAAAAATGCTCAAAATCTCGGCTTTTCCGTCCGTGATTGCAATCGTATGTTCAAAATGGGCGGAACGCTTCCCATCGGCAGTGACTACGGTCCAGCCATCGGAGAGAATTTTTACCTCATAGGATCCCTCATTGACCATCGGTTCCAGGGCAAAGACCATTCCCTTCTCCAGCCTTGGGCCCTGGCCGGGAGATCCGAAATTCGGGACCTGCGGTTCTTCGTGAAGGTTTTTGCCGATGCCGTGCCCCACGAATTCCCTTACCACTGAAAACCCTTTTGCCTCCACCCATTTCTGGATGGCGTGGGAGATGTCATGGAGGCGATTGCCCGCCCTTGCCGTTTCAATCCCGATTTGGAGCGCCTTCTCGGTTACCCCCAGAAGTCTCTTTGCCGCTTTGTCCACCTCGCCGACCGGAAGGGTGATCGCCGCATCTCCGAAATAACCATTGAGATTGACGCCCACATCAATGCTGACGATATCTCCTTCCCTTAATTTCCTTGGCCCGGGGATGCCATGAACCACCTCCTCATTGATCGAGACGCAGAGGGTGGCAGGGTAGTTCCGGTAACCCTTGAAAGCCGGAATCGCACTCTTTGAAAAAATGATTTTCTCTGCCATCCGATCAAGTTCCTGGGTCGTCATCCCCGGCACAACCATTTTCTTCAGTTCCCGGAAGACTTCCGCCACAATCGTGTTTGATTTCTTTAGCTGTTCAATCTCGCGGGGAGATTTGATGATAATCACAGAATTAGTATGCATTTGAGTCCTGGTAAAGTCAACCCTTCGACAGGCTCAGATTGCCTGTCAAAGGTGAGGCTGCTGTTTCGACTTTCTACGCTCAACAAGGAATTTACCCTGAGTTTATCGAAGGGTTGACTTTATTGCTCCAACCAGTAAAATGGGATTATATTATTAACGGAAGGAGTTGGGAATGATACCGAGATATACCCGGGCGGAGATGGCAAGGATTTGGACCGAACAGAGAAAGTTCGAGACCTGGCTTGAGATAGAACTTGTCGTCTGTGAAGCTCTCTCCGAACTGGGAGAGATCCCTACCGGGGCCGTTAAGGAGATCAAGGAGAAGGCCACGTTTAATGTCAATCGGGTGAACGATCTCGAAAAGGTGACGAAGCACGATGTCATCGCCTTTCTCACCAGTGTGGGAGAATCGATTGGCCCTCTCTCCCGATATCTCCACTACGGTCTCACCTCTTCTGATATTCTCGACACCTCTCTCGCCCTGTTGCTTAAAGAAGCCTCTGACCTTATCCTCCAGGACATCCAGCGGCTTCTTGGCGTCTTAAAAGAGAAAGCCTTCAAATATAAGGACACCCTGATGATCGGCCGTTCCCATGGTATCCATGCCGAACCCATCACCTTCGGCCTCAAGATGGCGCTCTGGTACGACGAGATGAAGCGAAACCTCCTCCGGATGGAGAGAGCCAGGGAGGCGATCAGCGTCGGTAAGATTTCAGGGGCTGTCGGAACCTTTGCCCATGTCCCGCCTTCGGTCGAGGAGACTGTTTGCAAACGATTGGGGTTGAAGCCGGCTTCAATCTCCACGCAGATCGTCCAGAGGGACCACCATGCGGAATTCTTCACCACCCTGGCTATCATCGCCTCCTCGATTGAAAAATTTTCCGTGGAGCTGAGGCACCTCCAACGGACGGAAGTCCTCGAGGCCGAAGAATTCTTTTCAAAAGGGCAGAAGGGATCTTCTGCCATGCCGCACAAACGCAACCCCATCTCAGCGGAGAATCTCTCCGGACTGGCGCGGTTGATCCGGTCGTATAGCCTTGCGGCCCTGGAAAACATTCCCCTCTGGCACGAGCGGGATATCAGCCATTCCTCGGTCGAACGGGTGATCGGTCCCGACGCCACGATTTTGATGGATTATATGCTCACCCGCTTCACCTCCCTCATCGAGAATCTCATCGTCTATCCGGAGAATATGAAAACCAATCTTGAAAAAATGGGGGGGCTCATCCATTCGGAGGCGATCCTTCTCCTTCTTACCAAAAAAGGCCTTTCCAGAGAAGAGGCCTATGGGGTCGTCCAGCGCAATGCCATGCAGGTCTGGGAGAAGGGGGCCGATTTTAAAACGCTTCTCACCCAGGATGAAACGATCAAACACCTTCTCTCTCCGGAGGAACTGGATCATACGCTCGATGTCCGGGGCCATCTCCGGCATGTGGACGATATCTTCCGAAGGGTATTCGGTGAACTCTAAATGAAAAAAGCCCAGAAATCTCCTCCCAATATCAGAGAACTTCTTAAACTAAAAGAGCCTCCGGACCGGGGAGGGAAAAAATCTCTATTCAAAAAGACCAACTTTACGATCTGGTATTTTGTCATCGCCTTTCTCATCATCCTTCTCGTTCAGAACTATTTCGTCACGAAGGGCACAGAGGATGTAATCTCTTATAGCGAATTTAAGGATTCGCTCAGAACGGGGAGGATCAAAGAATTAACGATCACACTCGAAACGATCTCCGGCGAGTGGACGACGGAAAAGGGGCCCCGGAAATTTCAGACCGTCCGGGTCGAGGATCCCGATCTGGTGAAAGAGCTGGAATCCAATAAGGTGAAGTATACCGGAAAGATCGACAGCAAGTGGGTGACCAACATCCTCTCCTGGATCATTCCCCTCATCTTCTTCATCCTCATCTGGAGATTTCTCTTCTCGCGGATCGGCCCGGAGACGAGCGTGATGTCTTTCGGAAAGAGCCGGGCGAAAATCTTCGCAGAGAAGGATAAGAAGGTCACCTTTGTCGATGTGGCCGGCATCGATGAGGCGAAGGAGGAGTTAAAAGAGGTCGTTGAATTTTTAAAGACTCCCGGAAAGTTTCAACGCCTCGGGGGTAAGATTCCCAAGGGAGTGCTTCTCGTTGGGGTGCCCGGAACGGGGAAGACCCTCCTGGCCAAAGCAGTGGCTGGAGAGGCCAATGTTCCCTTCTTCTCCATCAGCGGCTCCAATTTCGTGGAGATGTTTGTCGGAGTGGGAGCGGCCAGAGTCAGGGATCTCTTTGCCCAGGCCCAAACCAATGCGCCCTGTATCATCTTCATTGATGAACTGGATGCGCTGGGAAAGGCGCGGGGGGTGAACCCCGTGGGCAGACACGATGAACAGGAGCAGACCCTCAATCAGCTCCTTGCAGAGATGGATGGTTTCGAATCCAACACAGGGGTCATCATCATGGCCGCCACCAACCGGCCTGAGATCCTCGACCCCGCTCTCCTCAGACCAGGAAGGTTTGACCGGCATGTCGTGGTCGATCGACCCGATATTCTCGGTCGCGAGGAGATACTGAAGATCCACACACGACAGGTCAAACTCTCACCGGACACCGACCTGAAGGTAATCGCCTCCAGGACTCCTGGCTTCGTGGGTGCAGATCTCGCCAATATCGTCAACGAGGCGGCCCTGCTCGCCGCCCGAAAAAATAAAGACTCGGTGGAAATGGCGGATATTGAAGAGGCGATCGACCGTGTCATCGCAGGATTGGAGAAGAAGAACAGGCTGATGTCAAAAAAGGAAAAGGAGATCGTCGCCTTTCATGAATCAGGCCATGCCATTGTGGCCTTCATCCTCCCGGGCGCCGATCCGGTCCGTCGAGTCTCCATCATTCCGAGAGGGATCTCCGCGCTCGGCTATACGCTTCAACTCCCCACAGAGGACCGATACCTGATGACCCGTTCAGAACTCCTCGACCGTTTGGCCGTTCTCCTCGGCGGCCGGGTCGCCGAGGAGATCGTCTTTCAAGAGATCTCCACCGGCGCCCACAACGACCTCCAGCGGGCCACCGACATTGCCACCAGCATGGTGAAGGAATTCGGGATGAGTGAAACGCTCGGTTACGTCACCTTCGAGAAGGAGAAGAAACCCTTCTTTCTCCCCTCCTTTGGCGCGTCGAGGGAATACAGTGAGGACACGGCTAAAAAGATCGATGAGGAGGTAAAAAAGATCATCGACCAAACCTATCAAAGGGCGAAAGAGCTTCTCATCTCAAGGAAAGATAAACTGGAAGAACTGGCCCGCCTCCTCCTTGAGAAGGAGGTCGTCGAGGAGGCCGATCTGAAGAGGGTCCTTCAACCTCCGGAACAGGAAAAAGGGTGAAAAAGATCTTCAAACATCTCCGGGCAAAGATCATTGCGGGAGTGCTTGTCATCTTGCCTCTGGGGATTACCATCTTCATCCTGAAGTTTGTGTACACCGCTCTTGACGATCGGGTGGGCCCAATCGGGCCGCAGGTAACCCATTTTCTCTTTCACCGGGAACTCCACATCCCGGGCCTGGGCATCATCATCCTCTTCCTGCTCCTCTACCTGTTGGGCTTGATCGCAACCAACGTGATGGGCCGCAAGCTGGTGGGCTGGGGAGATCGCTTCTTCACCAATCTCCCGATCGTGAAGAACATTTATCTCTCTTCAAAACAGCTCACCGACGCCTTCTCCGCCACACGAAAAGGCTCTTTCCGCCAGGCGGTCTTTGTCGAATTTCCACGGGAAGGAAGTTTTGTCCTCGGTTTTATCACAAACGAACTATCCGACCTCACACCGCAGAGAAAGGTGACCGTCTTTGTCCCGACGGCTTTCGTCCCTCCTCAGGGCATTCTCTTCTTTCTTTCCAAAGAAAGAATCATCCCCTCTCATCTGACCATCGAAGAGGCGATTAAAACCATTATGTCGGTGGGGATCGTCACCCCCCCATCCCTATCGGCTTTCCTATTCAGTCCGGTAACGGAAAAGGATTCGATTGAAAATTTGGAAAGGATGAAGTATCCTAATTCAAAAATCGAAGGAGGGCCTTAAACATGCTTTTGTTATTCATCCTGATCGCTGGGGTTGCGCTTCTTCTCTCCATTATTGTGGCCTTCGGCGCCGGAATGGGCGCTCCGGTGGCGCTCATCGTCTCGCTCATCTCCCTTGGCCTTTCCATCCTGGCTCTTCATCGGACAGGAATGACCCTCGATTTGAAAAAGAAGATCGAATCTTCCGAACCTCCTCAGGATTTAAAGAAGCAGGTCGATGCCATGATCGCCATGACCGATACCTTGAGGGAGAAGACTGCGGATGCCCTGGACCGGCTGGAGAAAGTGATCCGTAAAACGGAAAAGATCGAATAGGCCAATCTATAATGATCTTCAAGGGCTTCTATGACTGAGACGCTTAAGACCCTCGCCTCCTGGCTGACCACCTCGGGAATCAAGATCGTCGGGATCCTCATCGCCCTGATCATCCTCTCGCAGATGTCCCGATGGATCGCCAGATGGATGGAG
>VGSS01000093.1 GCA_016874935.1 Deltaproteobacteria bacterium
TGTCTTTTGGATCATTGGCTGGACGACTCAATCCTCCAGGCTGTGGCTGCTGAGAACAACCTGTCCGAGACGGCATTCTTGGTTCGTAATGCCGATGGTTTTGACCTCAGGTGGTTCACTCCGGTTATGGAGGTTGTCCTCTGCGGCCATGCAACTCTGGCCAGCGCTTTTGTCCTTTTTGCCTCTCAGAAATGGCCGGAGGAATGCATCCGGTTTCAGACTCGCAAGAGCGGAGTGCTTACGGTCACAAAACGTAATGATCTCCTCGAGATGGACTTTCCTGCGAGGCCTTCTTATCCTCAAACTCCTCCTGCCGGACTCAATGAGGCATTGCGAATCAAACCGCAAGAAGTCCTCGCCTCAACAGAGGATCTGCTTGTGGTGTTGGACAGCGAGAGGACCGTTAAAGCAGTCCAGCCCGATTATTTTGCCCTGGAAAGGGTTGCCTGTCGCGGGGTCATCATTACAGCAAGAGGGGAGCAAAGCGACTTTGTATCCCGCTTTTTCGCCCCCCGTGTTGGTGTACCCGAGGATCCGGTGACAGGATCTGCGCATTGTGTTTTAATTCCGTATTGGGCAGGTGTGCTTCGTAAGGACGATCTTCATGCGTTTCAGGTCTCAAAGCGAGGCGGCGAGTTATTCTGCAAGCATGCTGGCGAGCGCGTCAAGATATCAGGCAAAGCGGTTCTCTATATGGAGGGCACAATTACAATTATAAAGCGTTGAATAATAATCGGTCCATAATTGAATAGACATTTGATTAGACGGAGCAGTAAAAATATGTCTTCTCAATTATAGACTCCTTGGTAAGTCGAATGAAAGGAAATCTATGGAGAAGAAATGGGAAACCATGGACGCAATCTTTATCCCAAAATCGGTCGCCGTGATCGGAGCATCTGATAATCCTGGGAAATTAGGGTCTCATGTGATGAGGAGTCTGATGGAAGGAAAATACCCCGGGAGAATCTATCCGGTCAATCCGGGAAAAGGAGAAATCCTTGGAATTAAAACCTACCCTTCCCTGATGGAAATCCCAGATGGGGTTGATCTCTCAATCATCGTCCTTCCAGCCGAACAGGTGCCCAAAACGATACGGAAATGCAAAGAAAAGGGCGTGAAAGGGATCGTTCTGATCACCGCGGGTTTCAAAGAGATCGAAGACAAAAGAGGCGAATCTTTGCAGAAAGAGATCACAGAACTGGCAAACCGGTTCGACATTAAAATCATCGGCCCCAATACATTCGGCATTGTCAATCTCCATCTTCCTTTAAATGCCTCTTTCACACCTGAGTTTTCAAGGGTTGAAAAAGGGGGAATCGGTTTTGTGAGCCAGAGTGGCGGGATGTCCCATCTTTTTGGTTTTCTTTCGATGAAGAATCAGATCGGGTTGAGTAAGATTATAGGTCTGGGAAACCGCTGTAATGTCGATTTCTGGGATATGCTGGAATATCTGGAGGAAGATCCGGATACGAAAGTGATCGCCATGTATCTCGAAGGACTTGATGAACCGAGAAGATTGATCGAGGCGGCAAGAACACGAAATTCAAGAAAACCTATTATCGCTTATAAGGTGGGACGTTCCTCAACCGGGAACCAAGCCTCTCAATTCCATACAGGCTCCCTTGCAGGGAAGCATGAGATCTATGAGGCTGCCTTCAGACAGGCAGGCATTTTAACGGTTAGCAGTTCGGAAGAACTTCTCGATACGGCCAAGGCATTGGCGCTCTCTCTCCTTCCGGATGGAAACAGGGTGGCTGTGCTCTCCGGACAGGCCGGTCCAGGAATGGCGGCCTGTGATGTCTGTGAGATGGAAGGTTTGTCGGTATCACCCTTCTCTTCTGAGACTCAGAAAAGGGTCGATACGCTTCTCCCGCCCCTTGCCATCCGGACCAATCCGGTGGACATGGGCCCTGCCTGGTATGATTCCGAAGCCATCAGAGGAATCGTTGAATCTGTGCTCGAGGACCGAAAGGTAGATGCCATCATTTTATGCATCATGTTTGCCTCGGCGAACAGATCCGCTGTTGAAACTCTGGCCACCTCGTTGCTTCAGATGAAAAGGAAAAAACCAATCATCTGCTGCATCTCCGCTCCGAACGGGATATGGGATGAAGAGATCAAACACCTTGAACATTCAGGCATTCCAAACTACCCCACCCCGGAAAGGGCCGCCAAAACACTGGCGAACCTTTGGAGGTTTAAGAGAATAAAGGGCAAATAGAGCAATTACTTTATAATCCGTTCGTGGTGAGCCCTTCGACTCACCGTTCGCCCTGAGGCTCTCGAAGGGACGAACGTTTTGCTCAGGGCTGGCCATGTCGAACCATGAACAGGACTTCTCGATAGAGTTCACCCTTCGACAAGCTCAGAGTGAACGGGGGGATGTAAAGAATTGTTAGGGATATTGCAGTAGAATGTCATTCGTTAAATTCGTTATCATTAGGGGCATTCGCTAATGTTTATGGGTTTTTTCAATTCCCTTTCGATAAGAATCCCATTAGCAATGATCGGAGGTGTTCTCTATGGCATACTCACTTACGCCATTGTCCTCACCCTGAACCTCCAGGCTCAAACCGCCATCGGCGCCGGTCTCGTTGTGTCTTTTCTCTACCTCGGCTCAAGATTTCTCCTTCTCTTTTCTGGAATCGACACCCCTTACTATTCAAAGGAACGAAAGGGTTCCCCTTACGAAAACACTGCCTTTTACCAAACTGCCCAATGGGTCGGCAAGCTCTATCACTATCACGATACTGTTCTTTTTACCTTCTTAATCATTTTGTCCATCGTTTTCGTCATCTCCCTTATTACGGATGGGATTGAAAACAGGCCTTTTGGACAAACCATCCAGGTTCTCTGGAATAAATGGACTCTCTCGTTTTGACGACCTCCCTATCCCACACAAGCCGAATTGCTTTGTGCGAAGCTTTTTAATATAATGTCAGAGAAAACGAATAGTGGTCAAGATGGATAAAGACCTTAACAGTCAAAACGCTAAGAACTGGGCCATGGCGGGCAATCTCCTGGTTAACCTGACCAGCATGGAGACGGGATTTTTTGAAGTTCACCCCGTTAGAAATTTCAGTCGTTGCGACTCGAAACCGAGCGGGGCACTAAACCCTACGAGAATTATTTTGAAACGTAATCCCGTTGCAGAACAGTTGGGCATTATTTCTAACGGGGTAAAGAGGTGTCGGCAGGAAATCTGGGACTATATCGAGTATCGGGAGAGCCTCGTCAAATGGCCTCCGATGAACGAACAGATTAGAGGAGGTGTAACGTGAAAGGAAAAATTAAGGAATTTGCTCTGAGTTTGGGAATGGATGATGTTGGAATAGCTTCGGTAAAGGATTATAAGAGTCCGAAATCGCCGGATCTGCAGTCCATTTTTCCCGGAGCCAAATCTCTGGTTGTGCTTGCCTACAAGGCTTTATCAAACTGTGAGAGCAGTAACATGCAGATCGCCACAGGCGGTCGGCTCGATGAGATCGAATTCGGACGTTCCTCCAATTACAGGATGGCTCGTTTCCTGGAAAGAGAACTTAAGGCGAAAGCCATGACCGTTCCTCCTTCCTATCCACTCTATATGAGCTACGAAACCAAAGGCACGATTGGAGATGTCTCACTTCGCCATGCTGCCATTGCGGCTGGATTAGGGAATCTTGGCAGAAATAATTTGGTCATCCATCCCCAAATGGGATCACGGGTTCTCTTTACCGCTATCCTTACTGACCTCGATTTCCCTTCAGACCCACCGGTTTCGGAAAAACTCTGCACGGATTGCAACGTCTGTGTGGAAAACTGTCCCGGAGGTGCGCTCAATGAAGAAGGTAAAACCGATGACATGAAATGCCTTAAAAACAGTCAGCCCTATGGCATCGGAAGCGCCATCCGTTTCTGGAATAAATTTGCTGAAAGCACAACCGAAGATCAGAAAAAGATGGTTAAGGATGTAAACTTCTGGCGTCTCTACCAGGCAGGGTTTATTGGTTTTCAATACTTCTGCTTCAATTGCTTAAAATCCTGCCCCGTTGGCCAGAATGGAAAATAATCCAGTAGTTAGAAAAAACGGGGAAAGATTTATTCAATATTTAATGGTCTCGTAAAAAGTCGTCACTCCATTGAAAAACGGAGTCCAGGGAATTTATAGCTGGTTCAACGAACTGGATTCCATATTTGGGTTAACAATGAACTACCCCGCCGCAAGCAGCGGGGAATATTACCCCAAGGGATTTAATAATGAGAGTCTGCCTGTTATTATTTCTGACGATTTGGACAGTGTTGGTGACAACGGAATGCCCCACCCTCTCTGCAGAAAAGGAAGGAAGGCAGGCAACAATGAAGAAATTACTTCCCCTTGGTGTTGAAGATTATCGAGCAGACAAGAAGGATGAGTTCTACAATCGAGATCAATCCTTCCGCTATATGGATGGTGCGGCTGAACTGTATCGTGCCTATGCCTTCAAACTTCTGATGGTCAGGAAGTATGTCAAAAGAGGTCACCCGTCTATCCTGGTGGAATTCTTCGATATGGGGAATTCAGAGGATGCCTTTGGGATCTTCTCATATCAAACCGAAGATGAAGAGGTAGGGGTTGGTCAGGGGTCTGATTACGGAGGAGGCCTTCTCCGGTTCTGGAGAGGAAAGTATTTTGCCAATGTCTATGCAGAGCAAGACACCCCTTCGATGAGAAATGATGTTTTGAAGATTGGCCATGTCATTTCCGAAAAGGTAAAACGGAAGGGGCAAAAACCGTCATTGATCAGATTCCTGCCTTCTGAGGGTCTCTCTGAAAGAAGTATTCGGTATTTCCATCTCCACCAGGTCTTAAACCACCATTACTTCATCTCCCATCAGAACATCCTCCATCTTGGGGAACGGACAAACGGGATCTTGGCCACCTACCCGCAACAACAAACAAAAGAAAAAAATTTTCTGTTGCTGCTCCAATATCCATCCAAGAAATTGGCGGAAACTGCATTTCAGAGTTTTGTGAAAGCCTACATGCCTGACGCTATCGATTCGAGAGCAATTAAGACGGAGAATGGAAAATGGGCTTCCATGAAAATCTATCAACAGTATCTTCTGATAGTCTTTGATGCATCTTCCGAGGAAAAGGCAGGGGAATTGATTAAAGCCACTCTTAGAGGATTAGAGGGGAAATGACCATGACAAAAAGAAAGACCATAACGCGGAGGGATTTTTTGCGGGGAACCGTCTATACCGCTCTGGGGGGTACGCTCGGCTCAACGCTTGGCAAGGAAGCTAAAGGAGAAGAGAAGGTAAAGGTCGTCCTCATCCGTGACGAGAATGCCATTGACTCCCGGGGACAAATTGACCAGAGAATTATTCAGAAGATGCTTGATCAGGGGGTCTGTGAATTCCTCGGAGAAAAGAACCCCGTTCAAGCCTGGGAAAAATTGATCAAGCCCTCTGATGTGGTGGGCATTAAGAGCAATGTGTGGCATTATCTTCCCACCCCTGAAGGGCTGGAAAACGCTATTGTGAAGCGGGTGATCGATGCCGGGGTTCCAAAAAAGAATATCGGCATTGACGACCGGGGAGTGCTGAATAATCCCATATTTAAGTCCTCCACAGCGCTCATAAATGTCCGGCCTTTGAGGACCCATCACTGGTCCGGCATCGGTGGATGCATTAAAAACTATGTGATGTTCGTCTCTGTTCCCTGGCTTTACCATTCCGAGGCTTGCTCCCCCCTTGGCTCAATCTGGAACAAACCTATTGTCAAAGGTAAAACCCGCCTCAATATTCTCAGTTTAATCCGGACTCAATTCTACAACCGTGGAGCCCATCATTTTGACAGAAGGTTTGTCTCGGAATATAAAGGACTTCTCATTGGAAACGATCCTGTGGCACTCGATGCAGTGGGATCCCGCCTGCTTCAACTCCAGCGCATCGCTCACTTCGGGGAGGACCGGCCTCTGGATAATCCCCCAATCCATATCTTTGTTGCGGATGAAAAATATAAACTCGGTGTGAGTAACCTCCGGCGTATCGAGATAGTAAAGCTGGGTTGGACCGAAGGAACATTATTATGACCACCTCCTAAATATTTCATCAATTAAATCCCAATCATTTCAAATCGTTTTCCTCTGATTCTCATTTTTCTGGAACTAAATCCATCCCCCTGTTGTCTTTATGAATAAAACCGCCCCCAATAAATGAGGGCGCTACAATTCAAAAACAGGAGGTTCCCGACATGAAAAAGTTAATGATTATCATCACCCTCATCACTTTCATCTTTTCTATACAGATAGGCTTTGCAGCGCCACTCACCAGCACCCTGAAAGACCAGCAGGATGTGGCCATCACCATCTATAATTCGAATATTGGTTTGGTCAAGGACACGCGGCTCATCGACCTTAAGCCAGGAATCCATGAACTGAAATTTATGGATGTGGCTGGAAAGATTGACCCTACCACCGTCCACATCAAGTCACTGCTCAATGGATCGAGCCTCGATGTCCTCGAGCAGAATTATGAGTATGACCTTCTCAGTCCCCAGAAACTTCTTGAGAAGTATGTGGGTCAAAAAGTCCAGCTCGCCACTATCAACCAAGAGACGAAGAAAGAGGAGATGGTCGAAGCGACGCTCCTCTCTACCCAGGGAGGAAATATCTTCCAGATCGGAGATAAGATTCATATCGGCCATTATGGCCGAATCCTGCTTTCAAAGATCCCTGAGAACCTCATTTCGCAACCCACACTCGTCTGGATGCTGGAAAGCAAGCTATCCCGACCCCAGAAAGTGGAAGCCTCTTATCTCACCTCCGGGATTAACTGGAAGGCGGATTATGTGGCGGTCTTAAATAAGTTGGACACAATGACTGACATGACCGGATGGGTCACGATTGACAACCGGAGTGGTGCCACCTATCAGAACGCTTTGCTTAAATTGGTGGCAGGCGATATCCATCGGGTCAAAGGAGAGATGAGGATGGATTATGCTCGGCCCATGGCCGCTGCAAAAGAAGTAAGCCAACAGTTTAAGGAGGAGTCTTTCTTCGAATATCATCTTTACACACTCGACCGCAGGACAACCATCAAAGATAATCAGACCAAGCAGATGTCCCTCCTCGATGCCAATCAGGTTCCTGTTAAAAAGCTCTTCATCTTCTCAGGCTATCCGCACTACTACTATTCCCGCTATGACCAGAGGACGAATAAGCAGAAAGTCGGGGTCTTTCTCGAGCTGGAGAATACAAAAAAGAACAACCTCGGGATGCCCCTCCCGAAAGGAACGATCCGGGTCTATAAAGAGGACAAGGATGGAAGCCTCCAGTTTGTGGGAGAGGACCGGATCGATCATACCCCAAAGGACGAGAAGATCAAGATCAAAATCGGAGAGGCCTTTGATGTGGTGGGAGAAAGGGTCCAGACAGAATATAAACATCTGGGATGGAATCTTTATGAGGTGGCTTTCGAGGTGAGCTTAAGGAACCATAAAAAAGAGGATATCAAAGTCTTAGTGGAAGAGCCGATTCCCGGCGACTGGGAAATGCTCTCGAACGCCCATTCTTACGAGAAACTTAGCGCCAACCTGATCCGTTTTGAGGTACCTGTGGCAAAAGACAAGGAAGTGAAAGTGAAATACAGGATTCGATTTAAATATTAAAAAGTTTTGAAGTTATTTGGAAACAGATAAGAAACGATAATAGATTAACTCCATTAGAAATGTTACCCCACTGCTCTGCAGCGGGGCACATTAATAAAGAAGAGGGGAAGGAAAAACAAGACTATCAATTATTGGTTGAAATGTGCACCTTTAGGTGAAAATAGTCTGGCAAGGAGTACAGGGAAGAAAGAGTGGAGATGGGCGGTTTAGATAGCATCTGCTAACAAGCCTCAAGAAATGTCCGTTACCGAGTGGCATCGTCATTCTTCATCGATGATGGCGACAGGTCTAACCCAGCCCGCACTGGCTTTCTTGATGTTGATAGGAAAGCAGCAGACCATGAACCCATGTGGTCTTCCAATCGCTGATAGGTTCGCTAACTTCTCCATATGACAGTATCCGATTTCAATTCCCGCAAAGTGAGCCTCCCAGATGACCCTCGGATCTCCGGTTTCTTTGAATTCTTTCGCGAGAAAAGGAAGAGGCCTATCCCAGCTCCAGGCATCAATACCCACCACCCGCACTCCTTTTTCTGTCAAAAAGAGAGTGCTCTCCCGATCCATTCCCGCCCCTCTGGTTAAATACTTCCGTGTACCCCATGCCGCATCAGCCCCGGTCTGGATCAAAACGATGTCCAAGGGATGAATCTCGTAGTTGATCCGTTCTAATTCCTTTTCTATGTCACCCACAGTAATCCGTGTGCCATCCGCCTTATGGCGAAAATCGAGCACCACCCCATTGCTAAAACACCATTCGAGAGGGATTTCGTCGATCGTCAATGACGGTTTTCCCCTGTCCATGGTTGGATGATAGTGATAGGGCGCATCCAGGTGTGTCCCTGAATGGGTGGTCAGCGTCAGGTTTTCTATGGCCCAACCCAGGCCACGAGGTAACTGATCTGTGGTTACGCCAGGAAAGTAATCCTTCATCTGGCTGGCCCCCTGTACGTGGTCGATATAATCGATCTTCGGAATCATCCTTGGAGGATCGCTCGGGAGACCTGATTCAATCGGCAAGCTTAGATCAATAAAGCGTTTGCGGTTCATATCCCACCTTCATCCTTTTGTTATAAAAATTGGGTGATCTGCTGTTTTCAAGCAATTCATCCTTTGAACGAAGAAATAGATACCGCATTCCTGCCGACAAGACAATAAGAAAATTAACGCAGTTGGAACCATTGCCAATTGAATAATGTAAGATATAATTAGTATGTGTTTATAAATTCAGTTTGTCCGTCATGCCGGACTTGATCCGGCATCCAGTCCCGCCTTTGGCGGGATTGAATAGACTGGATTCCGGCTTTCGCCGGAATGACACCTTTCTTGAACAATTAGTTTATGGACAGACTCTAATTAATTAACTGAAAAGGTTTGGGAGGGATTATGTTATCAGGCAAGATGGATCGGCGGAAATTCATTAAAAACCTGTCTGCGACGGTTGTGGGAGTTGCGGCCACTCCTTTGTTGGAAACTGCCTCCCTCGGAAAATCAGAACAGGGGGCGAAGGTTGAGCACAGAACTCTTGGTAAGACCGGATTAAAGGTGACTTCCGTATCCATGGGAGTAATGAATTGTAGCGATCCCGCCGTACTCCACAGGGCCTTTGATCTCGGAATCAATTTTTATGATACCGCAGACTGCTACATGGGGGGACGAAATGAGGAGATGGTGGGGAAAGCCTTCGAAGGGAAACGGCAACAGGTCCTCATTCAGACCAAAGTTCATGACAGCGATGAGAAGAAGATGAGGGCCTCTGTGGAGAGAAGCCTTCGCAGGCTTCGGACGGACTATATCGACGTTCTCATCTGGCATAATTTCAATTCAACAAAGGAAGTATCCGACCCGAGACTTTTCGAATTCATGACGAAAATGAAGAAGGAGGGGAAGGCGCGGTTCACCGGCTTTTCGTCACACAGCAACATGGCTTCACTTTTGAAAGAGGCATCCAAATCGAACCAGCATGATGTGGCGCTTGTCTCCTACAATTTTACCCATTCAAAGAGTTTGAAAGAAGCTGTTGCCCTTGCCGCCAAGTCAGAAATAGGAATTGTGGCCATGAAGACACAGTCCGGCGGATATAAAAAAGAGAAGATGGGAGGTCTCAATCCACACCAGGCCGCGCTGAAATATGTGTTGATGGATCAGAATGTATCCTGTGCAGTGCCAGGCGTCACTACCGTTGAAGAGATCGAGGAGTGCGCCGCCGTCATGCGAACGTTGCTTACAGAAAAGAACATCGATGAATTGAAGAGATATCATGGCTTCCTTCGGGGAAGGGTCTGTACGTTTTGCGGAGGATGTAGCGGGGAATGTCCTTACGGGGTTTCCCATCAGAACCTGTTAAGGGTCGTCGCCTATCATGAGGGTTATGAAGAGGGCCGACTCATCCGGGAGGCTCTGGAAGAAAAGGATTTGGCAAAGAATATTCATCTCTGCTCCGATTGTTCCTCCTGCTCCGTAGTTTGCAGGAGAGGTCTTGATGTGAAGGCGCAGATGAGGCTGGTACAAACAATAATCGCTCATAGTAGGGTTTAACTAATACAAACGCAATTAGTTATTTTGTCATTTCCAAATTGGAGATTCCGAAACAAGACAGATCCTGAATCAAGTTCAGGACATGGTTCGGAATGACATACTATTTCTTGTCATGCTGAACTCGTTTCAGCATCTGATTTAATGCGTTTCTATTACTTAGAACGACATGAAAAAAATCTTCCTTTATATTTTCCTTCTTCTCTTAACCTGGGGTAGCCTATCTGAAGGGGCGACTTCTCTCCAGTCTCTCGTTCCGCAGAGGAATCTACCTGAAGGATGGAGCCTTGTGGATGGACCTAAGACCTACACGAAGAAGACGCTCTTTGAACGGATCAACGGTCAAGCTGGACTCTTTTTCAAGTATGGGTTTCAAAAGTCGGTCTTTGCGATTTATCAAAACCAGAAGGATAAAGAGAATCAGATCGAGATGGACATCTATGATATGGGAAGTGTGCTTCATGCCTTTGGAATATTTTCTAGGTTTAGAAATGGAGAGCGTGGGGGCGGGGTTGGGCTGGAATCATTTATCGAGGGCCAGTCAGGCATTTTCTATCAAGAGAAATATTTTATTATGCTCTATGGCACAGAACCGAATCCGGACCTCTTGAAGCGTTGGTCTCTGCTCATTTCCAAAACCATCCCCAACTCTTTGCCTCCGCCCAGGGAAATAGGGTTTTTCCCAAGAGAAGGCCTCAACCCGGGCTCGGTTCAGTATTTTCCGGATGGGCTATTGGGGCGCAAGTTTTTAGGAAGAGGCTTCCAGGGGACCTATCAAGGAAAGGATGGGACTCAAGAGCCCAAACTCTTCGTCGCTATTTTTAAAAATTCTCAGGAAGCCGCCAATGCTTTAAAACAATATAGGGACGACCTTACCAAAAATGGGAAAATTCATCAATTTGAGTCAAATACGTTATGGGGCCATGAAGATCACCGGAGGGAAGTCCATCTGGTTCGGAAGGAGGCTTATCTTCTGGGGGCTATTGGCTTCGGAAAAGAAGGAACCAGGGCGCGTATGGATGAATTGATAAAAAATGTTAAATAGCATCTGGTTATTTAGAAAAGCGTCATTCCGACGAAAGCCGGAATCCAGGGTTCCCGGTGAAAACCGGGATCCAGTCTTTAAGATGGTTCCCGACTGGAGTTCACCCCGTACCTGATACGGGGTCGGGAAGACACCTGGATGCCCCCGTATCAGGTACGGGACAGGCTCCTCACTTCCGGCATGACGAAAATGGACCATTTATAATGAATGGCAACTTAGGGATTATCCTTTCTCCGCGTCTCCCGATCTCCCCATCTCCCCATCTCCCCCTCCTGTTTTTCAATTGGAAGTTTAATCCGGAAAGTCGAACCCTTCCCCGGTTCACTCTCCACGTCGATCTCCCCTCCATGGGTTTGAACGATACCGTAGCTGATCGCCAGCCCTAATCCCGTTCCTTTCCCTGTCTCCTTGGTCGTGAAGAACGGAGTAAAGAGTTTGGAGAGATGTTCTTTAGACATGCCGCATCCGGTATCCGCGATAGAGATCTCAGCGATCCCATTATTAAAATCCGTTCTGATGGAAAGGGTTCCTCCCTCGGTTCCCATGGCATCGGCCGCGTTGATGACGATATTCATAAAGACCTGCTGGATTTGATCTGCATCGATGGAGATCATCGGGAGGTCGAGCTTAAAATCCTTCACAATCTTAATGTTCTGGAAGCGGGCCTGATTTTCGACAAACGTAAGTGTCCGATCCAGAAGGGCATGGATGTCCCACTCTTTCTTATCCGGTTTCCTTTGCCGAGCGAAGTCTAAAAGCGCTCTGACGATATTTCGACACCGGGTCGTCTGCTGGACAATGTTCTCCAGGTCTTTTTTCCATGGGTGGTTTTCATCCGTCTTCTTCAGCATCAAAGAGCTGAAGGTCAAAACGCCGGTGAGAGGATTATTGA
>VGSS01000094.1 GCA_016874935.1 Deltaproteobacteria bacterium
CTAATTTTACCTTGGGTGTAGCGATTTTATAAACAGAAAACAGGATAAGCACTGTTCCAAGAATCTTCATGATGAGTCCGGGCTCAACGTTCTTTAAAAGTAATGTGCCCAGGAAGGCACCTGGTATGGCTGCGGCGATTAAGAATAGAGAATGATCCCACACGAGGTCTTTCCTTAGCATCAAGATAGCCGGGAGGCGGTTAACCGTATAGCAGAGAACAACTACGGGGGCGGCCCATTGGGGGGCTGAATAGAGAAGGATAAGAGGCATGGACAGCAGTGCCCCGCCAAACCCCGCCAAGCCCTGAAGCAAGGCGCCCGTGAAGATAATCAGCGCTGTAGGAAGAAAATATTCAGACATCATTTACCCTACTTCTATTTCTTTCTTTCTTCGGTCCCTTGACATCTCCCAGATCAGGCACTGGGTTCTATATTTACAGTAAAGTTTGGGATCGATGCATTCACAGCAATGGTCAATGTTCAGGCACTCGCAGCATTCCTCACAAAACCCGGTCTCATATTTCTGACAGGTAGCCATGGCTTCACGATCCGGATGGTTTTGGCACTTTATCACTTTTCATCCCCTTTAGATTTTCTGCCGCCAACCCCCTTCCTCCTCAGACGCTTTGAAACGGGACGAGGCCTGAGCAGAACATAAGTCGCTCCTGCCCCGCCATCGCAAAGCCTTGCGCTTGAATAGGCAACAACCCACTTCCTCCAGGAACCACGAGTCAGCCATTCCTCAACTTTTCTCTTCAAAATCGGTTCGGCAGGTGAAGAGAGACCTCGCCCATGGGTCACCAAAACGCCTGTCTTTCCATAGGTCACAGCCCATTTCATAAACTGATCAAAAATCTCTTTGGCTTCCTCTGCAATGAGTCCATGGAGATCGAGATGAGCCTGAATCGAAAAGTCCCCTCGATGAAGCCGCCTTGCAATCTCAGGATGAATATGATACCCGGTGCCTTCGATATACTCAGGGGTATCAGCTACATTGAAACCTTTTCCATAGTGAATGAGATCCTCAAGCTTCTTTAAACTTTCCACATCATCCTTTTTTTTAAAACCCTCTGACAACTCGGCCCTGGCTATTTTCTCAATCCGTTCTTTCTTTTGAACAGGTTTTACCCCTTCCATCTCTTTTCTAAAAAGTTCCGCCTCTATTTCGGGAGATAGTATTTCTTCAGAAGCCCGATGTGTGAAAGGGCGCTTTTCAGGTAACGAAGTTAGATCGAGAGCAGAGATCAATTCCTGAAAGGATTTTAAAGTGAGGGAAGGCTTCCGAGGTTTCATGTATAACGCCTCGTTTCACCAAGAAGATGAATCAACGATACAATAATTCCTTCATATTTTCAATTTTATGAATGACATGTTAGACATTGACAGTCTCGCCATGGATATATTATTGAGTGATCATAATGAAACTTAAGTGATTTAAAATATTAAGGAGATAAGATGCGCACCATAAAAATCATGCCATGCCTCGATATGAAAGAAGGTCGGGTGGTCAAAGGTGTCAATTTTATAAACTTAAAAGATGCCGGCGATCCGGTCGAAAATGCGTCTTTTTATGAAAAAGAAGGAGCGGATGAACTGGCCATGCTCGATATCGCCGCTACTGTAGAAAATCGAAAAACCAGGCTGGAATGGATTAAGAATGTTTCATCTATGATCAGCATCCCGTTAACAGTTGGCGGGGGAATTTCCACTCTGGAAGATATTGAACTGGTTTTGAAGGCAGGAGCCAATAAATTTTCGATGAACAGCGCTGCTGTGAAGAATCCGGAATTGGTGAGACAGGCCTCAAAGAGGTTCGGCAAAGAGAAGGTCACCGTGGCCATCGATGCAAGGAGAAACAAAGCCATGCCATCCGGCTTCGAGTTGGTCGTATCGGGCGGCACCACACCTGTTGGAAAAGATGCGGTCGCCTGGGCAAAACAGTGCCAGGAACTTGGGGCGGGAGTGATCCTTCCAACCAGCATGGATGGGGATGGAACCCAGGCGGGTTACGATCTTGAGTTTACAAAGGCCATTTCCGATGCAGTAAGTTTGCCTGTAGTCGCCTCCGGCGGAGCCGGAAAACTCGAGCATTTTTATGAGGCCGTGGCCCAGGCAGGAGCCCAGGTCCTGTTGGCGGCATCGGTCTTTCACTATCGTATCTTCAGCATTAAACAGGTTAAGGAATATCTGAGAGAAAAAGGATTATTGGTCAATTTTTAAGTTTCTTTTGCCAAGACAGGCTCCTCTCTTTTAATAACCAATCGCACAACCGTCTTTTCTCCGGTCGGAAGCTCCGAGGAGGACATTTTGTTCAGGATCTAAAAAAATAGCCTGCCCTCCTCCAACCTGATTGATCGGCGATAACCCTCTTATGATCTTATGGCCTTTCTGGGAAAGAACAACTGCGGTCTCATCTGAAATACCTTCCTCTAAATAAACCTCCATGCCTTTGAGATGGCGAATCCTCGGCGCATCCATGGCCTCCTGGAGATTCATCCCGAAATCGATGAGATTGACCAGAAACTGGACATGGCCCTGCGGCTGCATGTCGCCGCCCATCACTCCGAAGCTCATTAAAAACTTCCCATCCTTGAAGACCATCCCCGGGATGATGGTGTGCATGGGGCGTTTGTGAGGTTCGATCCTGTTTCGCTGTTCCTGGTTTAGAGAAAATGATTTGCCCCGGTTCTGCAAAACAATCCCCGTTCCATCCACGACGACGCCCGATCCAAAGGCCATAAACAGGCTGCTGATAAATGAAACGGCATTCCTTTCTTTGTCCACTGCTGTCACGTAAACCGTTTCAGAACTTCCTTCATATGGGGTTAACCAGGCAGGAATGGAGGCATTTTCAATCTTAATTCTATCCCTGATTTTCTGCGCATAATCCTTGGAGAGCAACGGTTTAATCGGGATCTCTTCAAAATCGGGGTCCGTGATAAACCTGTCCCGGTCTTCAAAGGCTGCTTTTTTGGTTTCAATCAGAAGATGAAGATATTCCGGGCTGTTGGGTTTTAATCGGCCGATATCATATCCTTCAAGGATGTTGAGCATTTCAAGGGCAGTTAGCCCCTGTCCATTGGGAGGAAGCTCATAAATCGTATAGCCCCGATAGTCCGTAGAAATGGGATCAACCCATGATGTGGTATGATCCTTAAAATCCCGCTGGGAAAAGAGTCCATGGAGGCGGTTCGACGTATTGACGATGGCATCACAGATGTCGCCTTCATAAAAGACTTTTATGCCCTCCCTCGCAATCCTCTGATAAACTTTTGAGAGGTCCTTGTTGATAAAAACCTGTCCCGGAGAAGGAGCCTTGCCATTGATAAGATAGGCATTTGATGACGGTTCTGAAGAGCGTAGGAGGCTCTCGGCCTCTTTCCACTCTCCTGCGATGACCTCTGTCACAGGAAATCCGTCCTCAGCGTAATGGATGGCCTCCCTGAGGACACTGGCAAGCTTTAGGGTCCCATACCGCTCCAGAGCCTGCGCCCAACCCTGGAGCGCACCCGGAACGGTCGCCGCCAATATTCCGCGCTCCGGAATTTCACTCATTCCTCTCTCTCGATATTTTTCAACCGTCGCTCCATAAGGAGCCCGGCCGCTTCCATTCATTCCTATCAGTCGTTTCTCCTTAGCCAAATAGATCAGAGCAAAAGCATCTCCACCCAGACCCACATTATACGGCTCCACAATGCTCAGCGTGCTGACCATCGCCACCGCCGCATCGATCGCGTTTCCGCCCTTTGCCAGGATTTTGTGCCCCGAAAGGGTCGCCAGAGGTTGGCTGGAAGCCGCCATGCCCTGCGCCCCCATCACCACTGAACGCCCTGCCGCATTTTCCCACTCTCTCTTCCGGCTATAAGTAAATCTCAACTTTCTTTCTCCTTTTTGATCTTCTCATCACTCATAGACATCCGAACCGATTCTTGCTTTCGTTACATAAAAAAGCTCACAAGAGCCGTCTCCTGTATCTTTCCGCGTCAAACTTGTGTTCCAGTAGATCGTCCCGCCTTTATAGGTCCCTTTCACATTAACCAGAAACCCCTCCAACAAGACCCTCTCCTTCTTCTTAGCCGTCTTGAGGGCCAGGGAGATATTCTCGGTTGCCGGAATGATATGGTTATTTGAAGAATGAGAGATAATATAAGAATTATCAACAGGACTTTCTGGTTTATATTGGTAAAAATACCACCGGTTTCTTTGACTGAATGAAACATATTTTTCATATTCGGGTTCGGCCAGCTTCCCCCAGACGATGACTAAGTCAACGGGTGAAATCTCACTATTCCAATCATACGAATAGGTCTCCTTGCTGATCACCACCCCTGCCAATTGATATTCTGCCACAGGAGCGAGGGTGAATTGGCCGGCTTTTGTCTCGATGAGGATGGATTCATCGGATCGGAAGGATCGTTGAATGGGACCACGGGATGTATCAATCTGATCAAAATCGATGCCGGATTTCTGGGGCCGGTCGCACACAGATAAAAAACATAGAATGAGGACAGTTAGAATAAGGCTAACAAAGGGCTTTCTATTCATGATGGAGAAGAATATATTTTTTCTTGCTATCCCTGTCAATAAGATTCATGAAAGTTTTTTCATTCCATCAACGTTTGTTTCAAGGGCTTGAATATGCTAAATTAGGTGTTCATGAAGAGAGTCCTTCCGATTTATGGAATTCTTGGCTTCCTCGCACTCATCCTCTCTGAGTTCCTTCATTTTAAGAAGGTGGAGCCCTTCTATAGCTGGTTTTACTGTTTTGCCTGGTGGTCATACATCCTCACGGTTGATGCGATCATCTACCGCTTGAAAGGCAACTCCCTTCTCATCAATCGAAGAAAAGAATTCTTTCTCATGATTCCCTGGTCAATCTTTATCTGGCTGATCTTTGAAGCGGCGAACCTTTCTCTGGAGAACTGGTACTACATCAATCTGCCGAACTCCACTGTTGAAAGATGGTTGGGTTATGCAATTGCTTACGGCACTGTCCTTCCCGGGATATTCGAAACGATGGAGTTATTGGCAACCTTCGGCCTGTTCAAAAATGCTTACAATAAAAGAAGGGTCATCTCACAGGGAAGCCTTCATTCCCTGATCGCACTTGGCACACTGTGCCTTGTCTCCTCCATTGTCATTCCGCAGTATTTCTTTCCTCTTATCTGGGTGGGATTTATATTTCTCCTGGAGCCCTTTCTTTATCGCTTTGGGGGGAAATCCTTTTTGAGGGACCTTGAAGAAGGAAAACCGGGGAAGATATTTCTCCTTCTCATTGCCGGGCTGATCTGCGGCTTCCTATGGGAGTTCTGGAATTTCTGGGCGCGTTCAAGGTGGGTTTACACCGTCCCTTTCTTTGAGGAGTTGAAGGGATTTGAAATGCCTTTCTTGGGGTTTTTGGGATTCCCTCCTTTCGCTGTGCAGGTTTATGTGATGTACAATCTCATCTCTCTGTTTCGTTTCGGAAGAGGATGGGAAGAATCCACCTGTCAATCTAATCCTGAAAAAAAGACAAGGCGACTCACAACAGTTTTAACCTCTGTCCTGATGGTTGCCTTCTCGGTTCTCATCTTCAAGGCCATCGACCTCAAAACGGTCGACTCCTATGAAACCCGCCTGAAGGATGCCTACTGGATCGACCCCAAATATCAAAAAGAGCTTCCAAGGGTTGGCATTGCCACTCTCGACGATCTCCTTACGAAAACTCGACTCAAAAGGGAAAGGGATGAACTTGCCCTTCGCCTCCTCATCCCCAAAGAGGAACTCACTCACTGGGTGGAAAAGGCTCGATTGGTTCAATTAAAAGGGTTGGGAATTGGAAATCTGAAATTATTCGAAGCGGCGGAGGTTCATTCGGTTTCTGCTCTTGCCGGCGAAGATCCGGAAAAACTCTACGCAAAGATCGGACAGGCTTTCCCGGAAAAAGTTCCCCCTCGAAAAGCAAAGATAAGAATCTGGGTGAGGGAAGCAAGAAAGGCAGTTAAGAATTAAGGGTGATGAGTGGTGAATTATGAGTGATGAGTTATCAGTTACCAGTGATCAATGATCAGTGAGGAATCCAATGAAATATGGCGCAATGAATTTTCCGGTTAAACCTATCCTTCAAGAAATCGAAGATATCGGAAAACTGGGCTTCGATTATGTTGAGTTGACGATGGACCTGCCCGAAGCGGCTCCCCAGAAGGTTCTTGCTCAAAAAAAAGCGATCCTGAATCTGCTCAATCGTTATAAGATGGGGATCACCGGACACCTTCCAACATTTGTCTGGACATCAGACCTCTATGATAGCCTGAGAAAAGCCTCTCTTCAGGAGAACGTTAAGGCCCTTGAAGCCTCGGCAGAACTTGGAATTGAAAAGCTTGTTCTTCACCCGGGTTACATCACTGGAATGGGTAAGTTCGTCATCGATAAAGCTAAGAGATATGGTCTGGAGTCCATCGAGGCCATCCTGAAGAAGGCAAACAGCCTCGGCATGACCCTCTGTATTGAAAATATGTTTCCTCAGGCCAACTTCCTAACCCAGCCTCACGAATTTCAGGATGTCTTTGAGTCCTTCCCTGAAATCCGCCTTGCGCTCGACATCGGGCATGCAAACCTTGGGGGCGATAGAAACAGCGCTATCGAATTTATTCAGCGCTATGGGTACCGCATCGGCCATATCCACGCCAACGACAATTTCGGCAAGGAGGACAATCACCTTCCCATAGGAGCCGGCTTCATCGATTTCGAAAAAATCATCAAAGCCCTTAAGGAAACCTCTTACGACGAGACCACGACCATTGAAGTCTTTTCTAAAGACAGAGACTACCTCCGAATCAGTAAAGAGAAGATAAAAAAGATGTGGGAGGCTCTTTAATCCATTTCGGATTTCGGAATGCGGAATTGAGATTTATCCACACACCAATTCAATCAGGAGCATCTATTCAGACAGCTTAATAAATGTGCCATTCTTCCTCGCATGGTGGATCACCCATTTTAAAAGAACGGCTCCAATGGCAAGATAAATTCCGATCAGCCCGAATCCCCGAAACAAAATGGCGTTGATCTCCCTTTCGAATCCATAGAAAGAGCGGAAATATTCCAGAAAGTAGGTTAACGGGATGGCCCGGGCAATCTCCGGAAATGGAGAGGGCAGAATGGAGACAGGGTAGTAGATCCCGCAGATCAATGCCATCAGACTGGTGATGGACCAGGCGGCCACCTCCGCCTTGTAGCCGAAGAGGATGACAAGGATACAGACGGCGATGCCGATCGAGACAGCGATCAGAAAGAGGCCCAAGAGATATAGGATGAGCGAAATAATCCCTGTTTGAAAGAAATTAAAACTAAAAGCGATGCCTCCAAAGATGGCGAGCAGCAGAAAGACAAGGCCAGCGCGTGCCATGCCAATCAGCCAGGCGCCTGAAATGAGCTGGAAAGGATGGATGGGGGCGATAAAGGTATGCTTCATGGACTTTGCCCAGAGATCTTAAAGGAGCGCATAGGCCACATCGATCTGGCAGACTTGAATGAGGCTCATGGACATCACCCCGATCAGGATGAATCCGGTCATGTTTTCATCCAGCCGGAGAAAGACAGTTAATAGCCCCACAGAAAACAGTCCGACCAGAAGCCAAAAAATAATCTCAGAGATGCTGAAAACATTTCTCCTCGTGATCGTCAAGTTCTTAAACGCAAAGGCCCCGATCTGAACCAGCGCTTTTTGAAAATTCCACAAAGACATCCTCCAAGTCAGTCTGCTCAAGAGTCAAGTTCTTTATTCGTGCTCCCTCGTTGGAGAGGGAACCTCCAGATGTTCCTTCAAGTCAAAGAGATCAACTAAGGATTCTATCTTCGTTTCCCTTCGCTTTCCCGATAGACCATAAAGCATTGCATAGAAGCGAAGGTTTTCTAAGACGGTCAGGCTCCAGATAAAGTTAGCATTTCCACTTGAGATATTAACCCTCTCTCTGATCCGATGCCCATCCTGTAGCGCATCGATGCCGAGAATCCGGATGCTTCCTTTGTCAGGAAGAAGCAATGTGGAGAGGATGGAGAGAAGAGTGGTCTTTCCTGCGCCATTGGGACCGAGAATGCCGAAGAGTTCCCCTTCTTCAACCTGAAGGTCAATCCCTTTGAGGACTTCTTTAACTCTCCGGTGCCACCATCCCGACTGGAACGTCTTAACGATTCCTTTTGCTTCAATCGCAAGCGCCATTTATTTAAAGTTCGGAAATCAGAGTTCGGAGTCTAAAATAATTCTCCGTGCTAAAAGAAAGTATAGAATGAAATTGGAGATTTTCCAATGAAAAATTGAATCTCGAGAATGAATGAGCCTGATTTTTTGGGGAAGATAGAAGGGTTAGGATACAACTTCTTCCTTACGACTTCCGGAGCGGTTAATCAAAGATCCTCGGTTGAAAACGCCAAGAAACATCATCATAGCCTGAACAATTTACATAACCTGTGCGGATAGTCACTATTGCTTTCAACCTGATGCTGCTAATCCTATCGGGGTGATGTTGTTGTTAGGCAATTTTTTTCTGCCGTTTAATGATTTCTGCAAGCGATCTCAAAGCCTGATTGACAGAGTCGTGGTCCGGGAATATTTTAGCAACATCGGGGTCAATGACAACAACATTTGTCCCTTCAGCATATCTTTTTGCGTATTTTCCCCGAATGCCTTTGCTGAAATCATATTCTTCAAGCAGATCCGGATCTTTTTGCATTCTCTTCATATTGAACTTTCTCCTTTTTTGTTGCCTTTCTTGCGCTAATCAGCCTGATGCTGTTCCTCCTTTCTGTGTGAATAACCACCAGAAGACGGCCTTTGTGAGAATTCCCTATCAAGGCGAACCTGTCTTCTTCCTCGGAATGCAATGGATCATAAATGGTTAGAGACAAGGTATCTCGAAAGGCCGTGCTTGCTTCGTCAAAAGAGACGCCGTGTATTTCGAGGTTCTGTTTCGCCTTGATCGGGTCCCATTCAAAACGAAGCATCCACTATCTCCAGAATTTCATATTATCCTAAATCTTATTATATCTTCGCCATTGATGTTTGGCAACCAGGCTGAATTTTCATCATGCATAGCAACTGCAATCAGCGGTGGCTGTGTGCCATCCGCCGGGGTGATTTGATTCGGTTGAATTCCCTCGCGATATTCGGCCCAAGAAATACACTGTTTCACCAGGGTGTTGGATTATACGCCATCCTAACAATCGGGGGTAATAGCTCACCATAGGCCCTCTGTTTCTCTTCTCTGAAGGACTTTACTGACCCAACCAAGTACCCAACAATACCCGAAAACAGGATAGATAGCATACCGATTATAATATTTGCGAAATCATCGGTGAGTTTCGCCCCCGCACTATAGACAAGGATGAAAGCAAGAATTGGCCTAAAGAAGAAACCCAGGATAAAACCTATAACAAGAGCCACACTGGCAACGCATACTGTGGTTGAAAATTTATGCATAACTCCTCCATTTAAGATTCAAGATAACTATAATTGGAATCATATCTCTAATTTTAGTATACGCCCAACGGCGGAACTGAGCATTGGCACGAGCCTGTATAACACTGGAGATTGCAAGCTCATATATGGGAAAATCATATACAGAATGATGTATGGTGTCAAGATTTTGTGTAATGGAATGGCGAGGCTTTAAAGTTAATTTAGAGGAAAAAGGTTATTAATGTATTATAATTGATGTGATGGAAAAATTTATCGAAATCATCGGAGCCAAGTCTCATAACCTTAAAAATATTTCCTGCCAGATACCCCGAGGCAAGATGACCGTGATCACAGGAGTCTCTGGTTCCGGTAAATCAACCCTTGCTTTTGACACCCTCTTTGCCGAAGGGCAAAGGCGCTACATCGAATCCCTTTCCACCTATGCACGCCAGTTCCTTGAGAAAATGGATCGTCCCGATGTCGAAGCCATTTATGGAATTCCTCCTGCGATTGCCATTGAGCAGAAAAATTCCGTCAAGAATGCTCGATCCACTGTAGGAACAGCATCAGAGGTTTACGACTATCTGAGACTTCTCTTTGCCAAAATCGGCGATGTCTTCTGCCCTCAATGTCAGATCAAAGTCTCCGGAGAAACGGTCAGCAGTGTCGTAGAGCAAGTATTGGGTCAATATTCAGGAGAAACAATTTCGATCCTCAGCCCGGTTCAATTTACTAAAGATGAGGAGCGTGAAGAAAAAATCAGGGAATTCGTCAAGAATGGATATTACAGAATTTGGGAGAAAGGCGAGGTGATCGACCTCACCACTTTCTCAAGTTCTCACCTGAAGAATCGAAAACACATTCTTCTTCTCATCGATCGGGTGGTATCGGATGATAAAAATAGGCCGAGGCTCGCAGAGGCAATTCAGAGCGCTTTTCAGGTGGGAAATGGGAAGACGGAAGTGATCGGAACCGATCAGAGAAAAATGGCCTTCACCAGAAGTTATTCCTGCAATCGATGCGGCAGGACCTTCTCCGAGCCGCAGCCTCTCCTCTTTTCCTTTAACAATCCAATAGGCGCCTGCCCTACCTGTCAGGGTTTCGGTAGAATCATTGGAATCGATTGGGAAAAGGTCATTCCCGATCATGGAAAGTCTCTGAAAGAAAGACCCTTTGCCCCTTTCAATACACCGGCCTATGAAGATATTTACGAGTATATCGAGAAAGCATGCAGAAAGCATCGTATTCCAATAGAGAAGCCTTTCAAGGAACTTCAGGTCCAGCAAAAAGAGATTCTTCTCAATGGAAAAGGGGAATTCATAGGAATAAAGGGATTCTTCGACTGGATGGAAAGCAAGCGGTACAAGGTTCATTACCGTGTTTTCCTCAGCAGGTTTCGTGCCTATACCCCCTGCCCCACCTGCCACAATACCAGACTCAAAGAAGAGGCTCTTTATGTCCGCCTTGCCGGAAAGGACATTGCCGAGATCTGCAATATGCCCATCTCAGAGATTCAAGAATTTTTAAGAGACATTCCCCTGAAAGATTTTCAGAAGAGAGTAGGAGAACGTCTTTTTAAAGAGATTCAAGACCGGGTTGCATTCATGGTGGATGTGGGATTGGGGTATCTCACCCTTTCCCGCCAAACCCGAACCCTCTCCAGTGGTGAATATCAGAGAATTACTTTGGCAAGGGCATTGGGTTCCGCATTGACAGAAACACTCTATGTTTTAGATGAGCCGAGCATCGGTCTCCACACAAGAGATACCCATCGTCTTCTCCAAGCAGTGCACCAATTGCGTAACAGAGGAAATACAGTGGTAGTCGTGGAGCATGACCCTGATATGATTCGGGCCTCGGATTCAATTATCGACCTCGGACCTGGGGCCGGAAAAGATGGAGGCTCTATCGTTTATCAGGGAGATTTGGACTCCCTGATCAGAGAAAGGCATTCCATTACAGGTCAATATCTTAAAAATGGCATCTCTTATCTCCAAACATCCCCACGAAAAAAGCCAAAAGAGTGGATCGCCATTCGTAATGCCAGAGAACATAACCTGAAAGGAATCGATGTCCGCATTCCTCTGAGGATGATGGTCTGTATCACAGGTGTTTCCGGCGCGGGAAAGACCACCCTGGTCCATCATATCCTCTATGCAGGAGCCAGGGGAAATGGAAATCAGGAATGCGAAAAAGGACGTTTCGATTCGATTGAGGGTTTAGAACAGATTGATGAGGTCATTCTGGTCAATCAAGCTCCAATTGGCAAAAGTCTCCGATCGAATGCCGCCACCTATGTCAAGGTGTTTAGCGATATCCGTGATCTCTTTGCCCTCACGCGGGAGGCGAAGCGAAACGGGTTAAAGCCCCGCCATTTCTCTTTCAATACAGAAGGAGGGAGATGCGAAACCTGCCAGGGAGCAGGCCTTCAGGTCTTGGAGATGCAAT
>VGSS01000095.1 GCA_016874935.1 Deltaproteobacteria bacterium
GAGGAAACAACGGATACCTATTATGAAACATTTGAAGAATTGGTGTCCTCAGTTTTTAAGCGCTCCCAAACTTGGAAGCCCAAAAAGATAATGTCACTATGTCACTTTATTTAAGACGTTCACTATAATTTCGGATTTAATTCCGTAATTCGCAATCCGCAATCCGCAATCTGAATGATGTTTCTTAGGACATTAAAGAAGAATTTGGTTTCTTGGCTGGGTCCGTGGCTGGCTTACCGGGTCATCAGGATTCTGGGCTGGACCATGCGATTCGAAGTGGTCAATCCTGAAATACAGAGAGCCTTCTTGGAGAAAGACATCCCACTCATTGGCGCCTTCTGGCATGATAGGCTCCTGATGATGCCCTTTGTTTATGAGGGAAATAAGTTGAGCTTTCTCGTTTCTCCCCATCGCGATGGTCAGATCGTTGGAAAGGGGTTAAGGCGATTCGGGTTCAATCCGATCTTCGGCTCTTCATCCAGGGATGGTTCCTCCGCAATTAAAGAAATGGTGAAGGCGATTCAAAATGGATCGGATATAGCCATTGCTCCGGACGGCCCCAGAGGACCGCGTCACCGCCTCCAGTTTGGTGTGATCGAACTGGCCAGGCGGACAGGTAGTCCGATTCTCCCGCTTAGCTTCAGCGCCTCGAAAAAGAAATTCTTTAAAACCTGGGATCGTTTTCTCCTTCCCTATCCCCTTTCAAGGGGAGTCTTCATCTTTGGGGAACCCATCTATATTGATCCCAGCGGAGATCGGGACTATCTTGAGAAAATGAGGCTTCTTGTGGAGAGGCGATTAAACGAACTAACCGAAGAAGCAGACCGCTACTTCAATAAATAATATCGAAATTCGAAGCACGAATTCCGAAACAATATCAAATGACCCAATTCCAAATGTTCAAAACAAAAAATGCTTAAGAAATTTGAATTTTAAATATTTGAATTTATTTCGAGTTTCGATATTCGGATTTCGGATTTATAAATTTCAATGGTCTTATGATCCACTTCCTTTACAATGTCATTCTGACCTGTTTTTTAATCCTTCACCTTCCCTACCTTTTTCTCCAAAGCCTCCTCAGGAAACGACCTCAAAAACAACTCAAGGAACGATTGGGAAGTTTCCCGGATCTCTCCTCAAAAAAACCGATCTGGGTCCATGCCGCCTCTGTCGGAGAGGTCCTCTGTTGCCTTCCTCTTCTGAAGAGGATCAAGAAGGAAGTCCCTGGCTGTGAGATCGTTCTGACCACCATGACCTCCACGGGCAACGAGACGGCAAAGAAACTCATCCCTGAAGCCGACCAAATTCTTTTTTTCCCTGTTGACCATCCTTTCACCATCCGAAGGGCCATTCGAAAAATCGGGCCCCGTCTCTTCCTTATTGCAGAGACGGAACTCTGGCCCAACCTCCTCCGTTCCTGCGGCAGAAAAAAAATCCCTGTTGTTCTCTTCAACGGCAGGATCTCTGAAAAATCAATCCGGGGATACCTTCTCTTAAAATCTTTCTTTAAAAGATGCTTGCAAGACATCTCCCTCTTTCTGATGCAGACAGAGGAGGATCGGGGCCGGATCATCGAGATCGGCGCTCCACCGGAGAGAACAGGAGTGGCGGGCAACATAAAATTTGACCAGGTCCTTCCATCCGTCAACTTGGAGCCAACGGTTGAAATATCCGGTTCCCTTGGTTTCCGCGGAAACGAGCCCATCCTCATTGCGGGTTCGACCCATCAGGGAGAGGAAGATATCTTTATCCAGCTTTACAAGGACTTGAGAAAGGCCGATCCCCATCTCATCCTCATCCTGGCTCCGCGCCATCTCGACCGACTGGATGAAGTGGAAAAAATTTTAAGAAACGAGAGCCTTTCATGGAAGAGAAGGTCATCCCTTTCTGGCCAGGATCGAAAGGAGATGCCCGGCGTGATCCTCCTTGACTCCATGGGTGAACTGATGAGGCTTTACAGCCTCGGGACACTTGTCTTCATTGGCGGAAGCCTTGTCCCAATAGGCGGCCACAATCCCCTTGAGCCCCTCTTCTTTAAAAAGTGTATCCTCTTTGGACCTCATATGTTTAACTTCCTTGAAATCTCCCGCCGTCTGATAGAGGAAGGAGGGGCTATTCCTGTAAAAGACAAGGAGGAACTCTCTTCTCAGTTGAAGCGGCTTCTCTCCGATGAGAAGGCACGAAATGGGATCGGAGAAAATGGTTATCGATTTCTGCAGAAACATCGTGGAGCCACCGAGAGAATCTTTGAAAAAATCAAACCCCTTTTAGTCACATAGTCGCATTGTCGTATAAGTAACAAAAGATTGTTATGCCGAACTTGTTTCGGCATCTCATTTTTTTTTGAATCCCAGATCCTGAAACGAGTTCAGGATGACAGGTCTGTGAAAGTTTAAATATTTTTTTCTTTAGATTCCATTTGAAACTATATGAACCACCGCCTCGATCAAATCCTTTATCAGAAAGAAAAACTATTGGGGAAAAGAATTCTCCTCTTTCCGCTCTACCTTCTCTCCCTTCCTTATGGGTGGGCAGTCCGGGCAAGGACATTTTTATACACCCTTGGCCTGTTGAAGACAAAACGGCTTTCTCGACCTGTCATCAGCGTCGGAAATATAACGGTTGGAGGAACCGGAAAGACCCCTCTGGTCATGGCTCTATCAGAAGGACTGATGGAGAGAGGTATTCCCACTGTCCTCCTGAGCAGGGGGTATCGTGGAAAGAAGGGATCGGGTCCGCTTGTGACCGACGGTCAGAATGTCCTGCTCTCTCCGAAGGAGTCAGGTGATGAACCCTTTCTCATGGCAAGTGTCCTGAAAGGCGTTCCCATTCTCATCGGTAAAGATAGATTCAAAAGCGGGACGATAGCTCTTCAAAAGTTTCCTGTCCGCGGCTTCTTGCTCGATGATGGCTTTCAGCATCTCCCTCTCCATCGGGATCTCAATATCGTCCTCATCGACTCGCAGATCGGTTTCGGCGATGGTCACCTCCTGCCAAGGGGTATCCTGAGGGAACCCCTGTCACATCTGAAGAGAGCAGATATTTTTCTTCTGACCAAGGCAGAAGATCCCGAAGCCTGCCGATCTCTGGAATCAACACTTCGCGTGATTCATCCCTCCGCATCGATATTCCACAGCCATTACGAACCTGCCGGACTGACTCGCCCTGACGGAAAGTTTGAATCGCTCCATCTTTTTAAAGGAACGAAGGTTTTTGCCCTTTCCGGAATCGCCAACCCGGTTTACTTCTCTTCATTATTGAGAAAATGCGGAATGGAGGTGGCCGGAGAGATAATTTTCCCGGACCATCATCTCTACACTGATCAGGATTTGACTTCCATCCTTCTAAAAGTTAAAAAAGTTAATTGGATTGTGACAACGGAGAAGGATATGGTAAAATTAAAAAGGTTACCCCTTGATCCCCTGCCCCTCCTATCCCTTCGGATCGAAATGAAGATATGGGAGGAGGAAGAATTTTACAAAAGGGTAATGGAAGTATTTAGGTAACCTCTAAAAATGTCATTCCGGCGAAAGCCGGAATCCAGAACTTCCCGATATCACTGGACTCCTGCTTTCGCAGGAGTGACGAATTTGGAATTATTAGAGGTTCCCTTTAGAGTTAAGAGTTTAAAGTTCATCGTCCATTGTTTATCGTCCATCGCTTAGAATTCATCGTTTGAGGAGAGTTTAGGATGAGCCAACTGGTAAAAATTTTTGATACTACGCTTCGCGACGGGGAGCAATCTCCGGGCGCTACGATGAATGTGGCTGAAAAGGTGAGAATCGCCGAACAACTTGAAAAATTGAATGTGGATATCATCGAAGCAGGTTTTCCCATCTCTTCGGAAGGGGACTTTGAGGCGGTCAGGGCTGTCTCCAGAGCCATCAAACGTTCGCAAGTAGCCGCCCTGTCAAGAACCAATCCCAAGGATATTGATCGGGCCTGGGAAGCAGTCAAGGGAGCCAAATATCCCTGCCTCCACACGTTTATCTCAACTTCGGATATCCATCTCAAACACCAGTTGAAGATATCGAGGCAGGAAGTGGTTCGGATCGCCGCCCAATCCGTTGCAAGGGCAAAACGTTATACACCCGATGTCGAATTTTCAGCCATGGATGCAACCCGAACGGATGTCGAATTTCTCATTGCCGTCTGCGAAGCCGCCATCCGGGCCGGGGCTACCACCATCAATATTCCCGACACGGTGGGCTATGCCATCCCCTCCGAGTTTGGGAAACTGATCCGAACCCTGAAACAGAGAGTGAAGGGTGTGGAGAAGGTTACGCTCAGTGTCCACTGCCATAATGATCTCGGCCTGGCGGTTGCAAACTCTCTCGCCGCCATCCAGAATGGCGCCCGACAGGTGGAATGCACAATCAATGGAATCGGTGAAAGGGCAGGCAACACCTCCCTTGAAGAGGTGGTCATGGCTCTCCGGACACGGCCTGATCTATTCCAGTTTAATATGCGTTTGGGCCCGAGGCATCTCTACGCAACTAGCCGTCTCGTATCAAAGATTACAGGCATGGTCGTCCAGCCCAACAAGGCGATCGTAGGCGCTAATGCCTTTGCCCATCAATCCGGAATCCATCAGGACGGGATCCTGAAGGAGAAGCTTACCTATGAAATCATGACCCCTGAATCCGTGGGAATTCCAAAGACTTCACTGGTTTTGGGAAAACTCTCCGGTCGGCACGCCTTCAAGGAGAGGCTGAAGGATCTTGGATACCGTCTCAACGATATGGACCTCCAGCGGGCCTTTGACCGTTTCAAACAGCTTGCCGATAAAAAACGAGACATCTATGATGAAGATGTTGAGTCCATCGTGGTCGAGGAAATCATCCGAATCCCGCGCCGTTATAAGCTGGTCTATCTCAATGTCATCGCTGGAAACGTGACCGTGCCCACAGCCACCGTCCAGATGGAGGTGGACGGCAAACTGATTCAGGAGGCTGGCTTTGGCGATGGACCAGTCGATGCCACCTTCAAGACGATCAAGAAGATCACCCGCACTCGATCGAAACTCCTTCAATTTGCCATCAATGCCATCACCAGTGGAACAGAGGCTCAGGGTGAAGTGACAGTGAGGCTGGAGGAGAAAGGTCAGACCGTCATCGGCCAGGGTGCGGATACCGACGTGATCGTGGCCAGCGCCAAGGCTTACATCAACGCCCTCAACAAGATAGAATTCAAGAAACAGAAACTGGTGGGAATGTAGACGTTAAGAAAAGGTTGAGGTTGAGGTTGAGGTTCAGGGTAAACACTTAATTTTTCTCAACCTTAACCTCAGCCTCAACCTTCATTCTTTTTTCAAAAATAGGTGGGATATGAAAAAGAATGCTCCCATGACCATCACCGAGAAGATTTTGGCTGTTCATGCCGGGAAAAAACAGGTAATGCCGGGCGAACTGATTGATGTACGTATTGATCTCGCCCTCGGCAATGACATCACGGCCCCCCTTGCCATTCAGGCTTTTCAGGAGATTGGTGTCAGGAGAGTTTTCAATCGAAATCGGGTCGTCCTTGTCCCCGATCACTTCACGCCTGCCAAAGACATACCCTCTGCCGAGCAATGCAAAATTCTTCGCGAGTTCGCAAAGGCCCAGCGCCTCACTCATTATTTTGAGATTGGGCAGTCTGGGATCGAACACGTCCTTCTTCCGGAAAAGGGTCTTGTTCTCCCGGGGGAGGTCGTGATCGGTGCGGACAGCCATACCTGCACCTATGGAGGTCTTGGCGCTTTTTCAACCGGTGCGGGAAGCACTGACCTCGGAGCAGCCATGGCAACCGGACGGCTATGGCTCAAAGTTCCGGAGAGCATCAAATTCATCTATCATGGGAAATTAAACCCCTGGGTTTCGGGAAAGGACCTCATCCTCGCAACCATCGGTGACATCGGAGTGGATGGCGCCCTCTACCAGGCCATGGAATTCTGCGGAGAGGCCATACGGAAACTCCCTATGTCAGGCAGGTTCACCATGGCCAATATGGCGATCGAGGCCGGCGGAAAGAACGGGATCATCGAACCGGATGAGATCACCCTTAAATTCATCAAACCCAGAGCAAAAAGGCCTTATAAGATCTACCGCAGTGATCAGGACGCACACTATGCGAATGTGAGGGAATACGATGTCTCAAAGCTTCACCCGCAGGTCGCCCTTCCTCATCTTCCCTCCAATGTGAAGGATGTGAGGGATGTCGGGAAGATTGAGATCGATCAGGTGGTGATCGGCTCCTGCACGAATGGTCATCTCGACGACTTAAGAGTCGCAGGAATGATTCTGAAGGGAAGAAAGATTGCTCCTTCCTTGAGGCTCATCATTATCCCGGCGACTCAGGAGATTTATCGGCAGGCTTTGGAAGAAGGCCTCTTCGAAATATTTCTTTCGGCAGGCGCGGCGATCAGCACCCCCACCTGCGGTCCATGTCTCGGAGGCCATACGGGTGTCCTCGCAGCGGGGGAAAAGGCGCTGGCCACGACGAATCGCAATTTCAGGGGAAGAATGGGCCATGCCGAAAGCGAAGTCTATCTCAGTGGTCCTGCGGTTGCGGCCGCCAGCGCCATCAAAGGAAGAATCTGTCATCCCGAAGAAGTCACAAAGAAAGGAGCATAGGGGGCAAGGGGTCTAGGGGTCCAGTGAAATCCTAAAAATAAACTTGAACCCTTGAATCCTCGAACCCTTGAACCCTTATTTTTGAATCGATGATACTCGAAGGAAGAATCTGGAAATTCGGTTCGGATGTTGACACAGACGCCATCATCCCCGCCCGCTACCTCAACCAGTCCGATCCAAAAGAACTGGCCAAACACGCGATGGAAGATGAGCGACCCGGATTTTCAACGGCAGTGAAAGAAGGTGACATTTTACTTGCTGAAAAGAACTTCGGATGCGGTTCCTCCCGTGAGCATGCTCCTATTGCCCTGAAGGAGTCAGGTATCTCCTGCATCATCGCCAGAAGTTTCGCCCGAATCTTTTTCCGAAACAGCTTCAACCTGGGCCTCCCCCTCCTCGAATCTCCGGAGGCTTCGGAAGCGATTAAGGACGGAGACCGGGTTCGAGTCGATCTCTCAACGGGTGAGATTTTCGACCTCACCCAGAATCGTAAGTTTTTCGCAAAACCCATCCCCCCCTTTATGCAGGAACTGCTAAGGGATGGAGGCCTCATCCCCCACCTCCAAAAAAAGGGGGGAAAGAGAAATCACCGAGTTACACAGAAAAGCTGATGCATCCGCTCATCAATAGGCTGCCTCGGAAGTCTCAGGGGAGGCTCCTCTAATGGCGACTTGGAGGTTGTCTTCTTCTTCTGTTGGGCTGCTTTTTCGAGGATTCTGTTTTTTGTTTGGATTGAAAGCCTGACAGGTGCAAAGAACCTGGAAGGATAAAGATAATCCTCTCCAGACTCGTCAATGATTCTCACCTGGTTGTGACGCTCGGCCTCCTTGTCCGGAATCGTCTCATACAACTTTCGTATCTCCAAGGATGTCTCATAACCCTCGTTGTCAATGCAAAGCGGAAATTTTTGTTTCATTGTTTTTTACTCCCAGTATTTTTTGATTTTAGTTTCCTTTCTTCCCTTGCCATGGCCTTCATGCCAGTGGAGCTCTGCAAGCCTTACGGTCCCATCTCTCAATCTAATCTTAGCAGTTCCCTTCCGTTTTCTCCGGGTCGTCTTCACCACGAAACCATCCCATTCATTATTTTATCGTAAGCGTAATGGGGTTCGGGGAGACCTTTGCCGATTTCTACGGGTTTATTAAACACCCTTTTTAAATCATCTTTTAAAATCCGGATGATTTTAAAGTCCACATCTCCAATGGAAACAAGGAGGATGCTCTTCTTAGAATGCTCCTTGTGACCCCCTTGTCTTCCTCTTAAGGACGGAAGGTTTGAGGAGGGGTAATTTCTCTCAAAATTTCACGCAATAAAGAGTCCCTGTTGCTCTTCGTCATTGTAAAAAGCTTTACGTCTTGTCTATCTTTCACCTCTGCGATCAGTCCGCCACCTTTCAGGGCAACGGTTGCGATGAGCCACTTATCGGAATCCAATATCTCTATCAGTAGTTTTTTGAATTTCTCGGAGAAACACTCCATCTTTCCGATTTCATCGATGATCACAAGGCGGGCTGAAGGGTCGGACCAGGAGATGGAAGCAAGGAACCCTTCAAAACCTTTGACATCCACCCGATAAGACCCAACCCGGTAAGGGCTTCTTAATTCCCGGTGAGAGAGAAGCTTCCTTTTCCCATCGAGGCTGATTAACTCAAACCCTTTTCTCACGCCTTTATCCCTTATCTCAGCCGTATAAAAGCCAATGGGTGAAAAGGAGCCGAGCGTCTCGGAAAGGTTCTTGATTAAAGTGGTCTTGCCAATGCCGGGAAGGCCTGTGATGAGGATGTTCTTAATCTTCACCCCCGGACAAAGGGATTGTGCCGCTTCTCGTATTGGATCGTTGAGGTCGGCGTGGAACCGTAGTTGTGGCCGGGAAAAACGATTGTGTCGCCGGGCAGTGTGTAGAGTTTCTTCCGAATGGAGGCTTCCATCACATCCCAGGAACTTCCAGGAAAGTCCGTCCTTCCGACCGAGCCCACGAAGAGGGTGTCTCCAGTAAAAACCATCCCATCCATAAAGAGGGACATCCCGCCCGGGGAGTGGCCAGGCGTGTGGAGCACCCTGAGTTCAACCTTTCCTGCCTTGATGAGATCACCCTCTTTGACCAGAATATCGGCAGGAGGAGATTGGGTGGCGCTGAACATCATGAGAAGATCGGGAGGGGTGCGGGTGAGGTAAGCAGCCTCTTCTTCATGGATGATGATCTTGGCCCCGGTCTTTTTTTTCATCTCGGCATTGCCCATGATATGGTCCACATGGCAATGGGTATTGACGATATACTTGATCTTATCCAATCCATTTGCCTTTGCTTCTTTAAGGAGATGGTCCGCATCATCCGAAGGGTCGATGAAGAGACCTTCCCTGGTTTCCTCATCCCCAATCAGGTAACAGAAGACCGAAAAACTTCCGACTTCATATTGCTTAATGATCATTGTTCCCTCCTGATCTTTCCCTATTTTCTTATAATATAAAGGATGGTTCGTGGAAACTTCAACTTTTTCTTGACAAATTTATCCCAAATGTATAATTGGCTGTCGTGGCTTTCCGAGATGAATATCGCTTCGGGAGTCGATGAACAGTGAAAAGACCGCAGGAGGAGAGAAATGGACTTTGAACTGACGAATCGGCAAAAACAGATCCGCATGGCAGCGCGGGAGTTTGCCGAAGGAGAATTTCCGGTTGTTGCTCGGGAATATGATCGCCGGGAAGAATTCCCCAGAGAACTCTGGAAGAAGGCTTGCGAGCTGGGCTTTATCGGGCTCTTTATCAAAAAGGAGTACGGGGGCCTTGGATTAGGTTTTCTTGAATTTGCCATGGTAATGGAGGAATTCTGGAGGGTTGACCCGGGATGTGGAAATATCTTGCTGACGACCTTCGGCGCCGAGCTCATCCAACTCTATGGCACCGAAGAGCAGAAGAACAAATATCTCCCGCCTCTTACCAAGGGAAAGGCGATCATGGGGACGGCTATCACTGAGCCTGATGCAGGAAGCGATATCCTGTCCATCCTGACCCTGGCGAGAAGAGAGGGTGATCACTATGTGATTAATGGGGCAAAACAGTTCATCACCAATGGAAGTATCGCCCATTATCTTGCTGTATTTTGCCTGACGCATCCTGAAGCAGACTCAAGGCTGAAGAGGTTTGGGGTCATCCTTATCGAGACAGATCGTCCGGGGTTCGGAGCTTTAAAGATCACCGGTAAATTGGGAATCCGGGCTTCTGATACGGCGGAGCTCCGGTTCAGCGATGTGAGGGTTCCGAAGGACAATCTGGTCGGCGAAAAAGAGGGCGAGGGTTTTTCTCAGATCATGCAGATCTTCAACATCAACCGCGTGATCGCTGCTTCTCAAGGGGTGGGGGTGGCGCAAGGGGCATTGGATAAGGCCATCCAATATGTGAAGAAGAGAAAACAGTTCGGTCAACCCCTCGCCACCTTCCAGGCCATCCAATTCAAGATTGCTGAGATGGCCACATGGGTTGAGGCGGCACGAACGCTCACCTATAAGGCAGGATGGATGATCGATCACGGAAAAGTGGATCCTAAACTCATTTCCGTGGCCAAATATATCGCCGGAGAGGTGGGCGTCAAAGTGACCAATGATGCCCTCCAGCTTCACGGCGGGTATGGTTATATCGCCGAATACGATATGGAACGGTTTTACCGGGACGCAAAGATCGTTGAGATCTACGAAGGAGCCAAGGAGATCGAGAAAAATACCATTGCGAGGGAACTGCTGGGAAGAGTGTAAGGAGCTTGAATATGGATTTCGAACTGACGGATGAACAGAAGGATATTCAGAAGGCCGCCCGGGAATTCGCAGAAAAGACGTTTCCGGAAGTCGCTGAAGAGTGCGACCTCAACGAGACTTTTCCGATGGAGTTATGGAAGAAGGCATGCGACCTCGGATTTGTGGGCGTCTTTATCGATGAGGCCTATGGAGGCCCCGGCCTGGGTTTTTTGGAACACGCCCTCATTACCGAAGAATTCTCGAGAGTGGATGCCGGGTGCGGGGCAATTCTCACCACCACTTTAGGCTCGGAATTTATTCTCTTCTCTGGAAGGGAAGAGCAGAAGAAGAAATATCTTCCCCTTCTGCCCAAAGGAGAGGCGATCATGGGAATGGCGATTACCGAGCCCGATGCCGGAAGCGATGTGGCTTCTGTCTCAACCACAGCCCGAAAGGTAAAGGGTCATTATGTGATCAATGGGAGCAAGATATTCATCACCAATGGAAGCATTGGCGACTATTTAGTCGTCCTCTGCGTCACCGATGAAGGGGAGAAAATAAAATCAAAGCGACTTAGCCCGATTCTCATTGAGACGAATCGTGAAGGATTCGAGGCCAATAAATTGGAGAGAAAGCTTGGGATGCGGGCTTCCGATACGGCCGAGATCAATTTTTCAGAGGTGAAGGTCCCGTTGGAGAATTTAGTGGGAGAGGTCGAGGGAGAAGGATTTTATCAACTCATGACGGTCTTCAATCATACCCGAGTTGCTGTGGCCATCTCGGGAGTGGGAATTGCACAGGGTGGGCTTGAGAAGGCAATCCAGTATTCGAAACAGAGAAGACAGTTTGGAAGTCCCATCGGTAGTTTTCAGGGTATTCAATTTAAATTGGCCGAGATGGCCAGCCTGATCGAGGCGGCAAGAGCCCTCTGCCATAAAGCGGCCTGGATGGTGGATCATGGAAAGATTGATCCCAAACTCATCTCCATGGCCAAGTGGTTTTCAGGAGAGGTGGGGGTTAAGGTGATCGATGAGGTGGTGCAGATTCATGGCGGATATGGCTATCTGGGTGAATACGGGATTGAGCGCCTCTATCGGGATGCCAAGCTCGTGGAGATTGTGGAAGGGACGAAGGAGATCGAAAAGGTGATCATTGCCAGAGAACTTCTTGGCAGGTAGGGGAAATCGAGATTATCTTTACTGTATGCGTCGTCTCCAAATCATTCCGTAAATCTTACGCAGGCGCCAGTTTTGGAATCAAGAAGGAGAAGAAACCTTCCTTCTCATTCTCCCGCTCAATCTTTCCAAACGCACACTGCACGGCGGAACGGATCTCTTCGAGATCAATCGGCTTCATGGCCTGATAGAAGATGCCTGCCCCCCGAAGCCGTC
>VGSS01000096.1 GCA_016874935.1 Deltaproteobacteria bacterium
CGCTGAAGACCGAAACTAATAGTGTGGTCATAATGACAAATGTCCAGTAGAAAACAGGATGCCTTTCGGGATCATTATGGGTGGCATGGGCGATCCACATGACAAAGTTGGTATTCGCTCCGGGGTGGCACTTCCCGCAGGTCTCAACGAGGCGAGCATCGGAGATGAGAGATTTCGGATCTTTCTGGGGAAGGATGCTGTGAAAACCATGGCAGTCCGCACATCCTGCCACCAGTTTTGGGTAGCCCAGATGCTCGACCTTTCCATGGTAGCTCTCAAAATAGGTCTGGGTGGCAATCGTAAAGACTTTGTTCCGTTCCATCATTTCCTTGTCTGCATGGCACTTCTGACAAGAATCGGTATGGAACTCCTTTCTGAATTGAGCCACCTTTGGTTCATCCCCTTTTAATAAAGGGATTTTATGGAGGCCATGGCAGTCGGTGCAGGTGGCGGAATCCGGATTCCCAGCGATGACAGCCTTACCGTGGACGCTCTCAGCATAGCCATCATCGGAATGACAGGCCGTGCATTTCTGGATGACCCGGGCTTTATCCCCTTTCCAGGGAGTCATCTCATGGATCTCTTTGTGGCAGTCTTTGCATTGAACATCGTTGATAAAGTGGGCGCTCCCGTAATGTTCTGCCCCTTCCTTCTTATGACAACGATGGCAGGTCACGGGCTCCGTATGAATCCTCGCCCCTTTTGCCTTCGTATGGGTTTTCACATCCGTAATGTCCCAGTGGCAGCTATTGCAGGAGTTGGCTCCATGGACCGACTGAGCAAATTTTCTTTCATTGATCTTGCCGTGGCAACCGAGACATTCGGAATTATCGATGCATTCATAACAGTATTCCCTTCCCCTGATGATGAACTTCTCCCCTTTTTTTGCGGCTTCCGGAGGTTTGGTCACTGCCGCGGGTTTGGATGTCTCCTTTTTCTCAGGAGTGGGCGTGGCGGCCCACATCATACTCAGGCTCAAAAAGAACGCCACAGAAAAGGCAAGAAGAAGAATAATGACTGGACTTTTAAGTTTCATTTTCATACTCCCCCCATCCCAAAATGATATGGATACTCCCTTAAATTTTAAGTGGTTTTTTATCTCTGTGAGTTTTCAAGAAGGGTAAAATGTGATTTTTTTAACATAACAAAAAATTGAAGTCAACAGTTTTTTAGATAGACTTTAGTTGGAGATTAGGACTTGACAATTTCGTGAAAGATATTATCTATTTAAGCGGAGGTTTCCCATTATGCCTACTTATGCCTACCGGGCTGTTGATCCTGAAAAAAGTTGCGATCGCTGCCAGCGGGGTTTTGAGATTATCCAGAGAATCACTGAGTCTGCCCTGATCAAATGTCCTCATTGTAAGAATCCGATCTCACGGCTTCTCTTTGCCCCTGCAGTCGTGATCAAGGGAAGTCCGATAGGCAAAACAGACCGTAAGATCAAGGATTACGAAAGAGAAGGGAAGTGGAGTCATGCCGCCGAACTCGCTGATAAAGAAGCTGAGAAAACGAAGAGAGAAGACCTGAGGGTCCGAGCATTAGAAGACTACAAGAAAGCAGGATACGATTTCGATAAGTACGACAAAAAAGATGATTCTTAATCTCTCAGGAAGCGCCTACCCTTCCCTTTCTATTTTCTGAGCCAATCTTTCACCAGATTACTTGATTCAACGGCCTCCATTTATGGATTGGGTATACGTTTTTTATTTGTTATCACAAAATGTATATTGACTTACATTTTTAGATATGGTATATATTACCGAAATGTATGGCATAGAATTGAACTACCACCAGCTACAAGCTGGTGGATTCACGGCTGACTAAAGTCAGCTAAAGGCAAAACAATCAGCACAGAAATTCTCACGAGGGAAAATCTGAAAAACCTGCAAACAATGCGCATACTGAAGTCTTCGCCTAAAGGCGAGGGTTTTTCTCCCCGAGTGAGACAATAAGGAGGCGCTATGGATAAGGCAGTGGTCACCGTAAAAGGACAGATCGTTATTCCATCAAGGTTCCGGCGTAAGTTTGGTATTAAAAAGGGAACTCAAGTGTCTCTCTTCGAGAGGGATGGCGAGATTATCATTAAACCCATCACGGACGAATACATTCGAAGCATGGCCGGGATAACCGGAACAAAGGGAAAACTACTGAAGGCCTTAAAGGAAGAGAAGGCAAAGGAGCGTGCCTTATGAAGCCAGCCCTCAGAGTGTTAGACTCCTATAGTCTAATCGCATACATTGAGAATGAAGATGGGGCTGACAGAATGATTGAACTTTTTCGGGTGGCGAGAGACTCGGGAAAAACCCTTTTTCTCTCAGTCGTGAACTGGGGGGAAGTTTATTATATCACGCTTAGGGAAGCAGGCCGGGAGCGTGCTGATGCAGTAACGCAACTCATCTCAACTCTTCCGATCGAAATTATATTGGCTGATTTAGAATTGACCAAACAGGCGGCAGAATTCAAAGCCGTTAAAAAAATGTCTTATGGCGATTGTTTTGCGGCAGCCCTGGCCAAACTTCGCAAGGCGGAACTGGTCACTGGGGATGCAGAGTTTAAACAGGTTGAAGGGGAAGTAAAAATTCATTGGATCACTTAAAAACCACCCCTCGACATCTCTTTTTGGATTCCAATAAGGATAACAAATTTTTCTTTACCCCGTTAGAAAGCCCCGGGGTTCTATTGCAGTGACGAAGGGAAGATTTCTTTCGTAGCGGACGCGGGGTTTATTAAGGCACACGATGTTTGGCAAACTCCTTTTTCTCTTCATCTTCATTCCGCTGGTGGAGCTGATGCTTCTCATTGAGATCGGGAAGGTTATTGGAACCTTAGAGGTGATCATGCTCACGATTGTCACCGGCGTTGCAGGTGCGGCGTTGGCAAAATGGCAGGGCCTTTCTGTTATTAGAAAGATGCGACAGGAGATGGGAGAGGGAAGAATGCCTGCGTCCAACCTGATGGATGGTGTGATGATCCTTGTCGGAGGAATCCTACTTCTTACTCCTGGTATCCTGACAGATCTGTTCGGACTATTCCTTCTCATCCCCTGGACCAGGCTCCTGATTAAAAAACTTCTGATGAAATGGATGGCACAAAAAATCCAAAGAGGCCAGGTCAATATCCACATCAACCATCACTTATGATCACGCTCAACCATGTTCAGAAACAGTTCGGAGGCAGGGTTATTTTCAAGGACTGCTCGCTGCAGATCGGAGTGAGAGATCGCATTGGCTTGATCGGTCCCAATGGCTCCGGAAAAACGACCCTCTTCAGAATGATCCTCGGAGAGGAATCCTTTGACCATGGAGAGATTCTCATCGCCAAAGGGGTCAAGATGGGCTACCTCCCCCAGGAGGTGATCTCTTTCAGAGGAGATACGGTCCTGGGCGAGGTCTTAAAAAGCGTATCTTCAATCACCACCCTCCAGGATAAGATGAAGATCCTCGAGGAAGAACTTGCTTCGATTGACGACCCCAAAGCTCAGGAGAAACTGGCCAAGGAGCATGGGAAACTTCATGAGCACTATACCCTCCTCGGAGGATATGGCCTGGAGGCCGAGGCCAAGCAGATACTCAATGGATTGGGGTTTCGGGAAATGGATTTCAACCGGTTGACCGATGAACTGAGCGGTGGCTGGTTGATGCGAATCGCCCTGTCGAAAATACTTCTCCAGTCTCCTGACCTTCTTCTCCTTGATGAGCCGACCAATCACCTCGACCTCGAATCTCTCATCTGGCTTGAGAATTTCCTGGTCAACTATCCGGGCGCCATGGTCATCGTGTCCCACGACCGGGTTTTTCTCAATCACCTCATCGATCGAATTGCCGAGATCGAAGGCGAAAAGATCGACCTCTATCATGGCGATTACGATCACTACCTTGAGGAGAGAGAGAACCGCAGGGAGATCCTTGAGGCGACCTTCAAAACCCAGCAGAAAAAGATCGAGCAGACCGAAAGGTTTATTGAGCGATTTCGAGCCAAAAACACAAAATCGAGTCAGGTCCAGAGCCGGATCAAGATGCTCGAAAAGATAGAGCGGATCGAACTGCCAAAAGAGAGGAGAGAGATTCGATTCGAGTTCCCCGCTCCGAAAAGAAGCGGTCACAGGGTCATCGAAGTAAAAAACCTCCATAAGCGTTATGAAGAGACAGTCGTCTATCGGGGGGTCGATTTCATCCTCTTCCGGGGAGATAAGGTTGCTCTGGTCGGCCCCAATGGCGCGGGCAAATCGACCCTGTTAAAAATCTTGGCAGGCGTTCTCGATTGCGAGAAAGGGGAAGTCGTTCTTGGAAAGGACGTGACCCGCGCCTATTTTGCACAGCACCAGTTTGATCTCCTCCGCCCTGAAAATACGGTCTTTGAGGAACTCCTCTCCATTGCCACGGATGAGAGCCAGACCCAACTTCGGACCCTCCTTGGGACTTTCCTCTTCAGCGGGGAGGAGATTGAAAAGAAGGTCTCTGTTTTGAGCGGCGGCGAGAAGAGCCGTCTGGTCCTTGCCAAGATGCTTCTCAAACCCGCCAATCTCCTTCTCCTCGATGAGCCCACGAGCCACCTCGATATTGCATCAAGAAATGTGCTGGAGATGGCTTTGAAACAGTTTCAGGGGACGATCTGTCTCATCACCCACGACCGCCATCTCATCAATCAGATCGCTGATAAGGTGATCGAGATCGACCAGGGGATGCTGAATGTCTATCCGGGAAATTATGATGATTATCTCTATAAAAAGCAGCAAGCGGCAGGGGCTGAGAAAGAGGTTAAGGTTAAGGTTAAGGTTAAGGTTAAGGTTGAGGTTGAGAAAGAAGAAAAATCTATACAAAAGAAATCAAAATTTATAGCCAAAGAAGAGCGACGAAAGAGGGCGCAGGAGATGGATCAGTTCCGCAAACAGATCTCCGGCCTCGAAAAGAGATTCCAGGAAGCCGAGAAATCCCTTCAGGAGGCTACACAGAAATTGGACTATCTCAACCAGAGGCTTTCCGATCCTAATCTCTATTTGAACCAGAAAGAGACTTACGAAACCGTCCAGGCCCATAAACAAGTCAAGGAGCAGGTCAGGCAGCTTACCCAACTCTGGGAATTCCTCGCCCTGGAACTGGAGGAAATGAAGATGATGAATATAGTGTCAAACGCCAATGAGTAGCGTCCAAATTTGAAAACCATCCAAAAATTAAAAATCTACTTCTCATCTTGAAGGGCCACCCCTTTCTTCCTGTTATCCTCAAAAGTGTATGAAGCTTATCCATGCAAGATTTCAGGTGTTAATCCTCAATAATTAATGGCCATAATAATAGATTTTAGGATTTTTTTTCACGCAATATAACATTTCATTTTTAATAAATTATTCAAACACAGAAAATGCCTAATTTTAATAACCATCCGATATGCTTGGTGGTCCTTATAAGAGAGGATCGTCATATACTTGAATTTTCATTGACAAAAGGCGGTTGAATATGTAGGATTCTTACAAATCACAACTTGCAGTTCAATAATCGTTGAACATGGAATGAACAAGCATAATAAAAAAGCCCTTGGCGGCGAGAAGAACATCAGCCTAAATGACACGATGAGCGTGGGCGATGTCCGTAAATACAAACCAACAGACTTCGCCCACGACAACACGATCAATAGACCGGATTGAACTCATTGAAAGACGAAGGAGCACACATGCATAAAAAAATAAAATTCATCCTTATTGGGATTGTGGGATGTCTTGTTGTAGGATTGTTCGGAGTACTGTTGTCATCACGCTTTTATGACACTTCAAATCCAAGAAATCGCCCGAATTCCTATTTGATAGAAGTCTCAACCGAAGTGAAGAAACCTGTTCATGAGGTGTATCTGTTTGTCAAATATCGGAAACCTGAGATGTATACCAAACTCACGAGCATGCATAGCCAATTCAATATCGTCAATGCGAATGGTCTGATTGAAGGGGCAGAAATCGAGTGTATCGAAGGCGACGACGATGATATTGTCCATCATCGATATGTGGTGACACACGATAGAGAAGATGTGCTCATTCAATATGAATCAACCCCATCAATCATTTATGATAAAAAGACGAATAAAAAGACCGGGGAGTGCAATACCTATGTCTATTATGATTTTGTCAACCAGGGGAATGATCGAACCGTGCCGAAACAAACAGTTGTCATTGATATGCTCAATCCGTTCTATAAAGCCATTGGTGATATTATTGGCAGGCTCTCTGGCAGTCGAGCGAGGTGGTCACAAGAATTTCAGGAAGAATTGGAGAACATGGCGAGGTATATTGAGCAAGACTCTCAAACAGACGTGAAGTGACCATATAGGTATCGAAGAGGCAGACCGTACGAGAGAAGGAACGTGGAAGCATTGATTTGTTCTAACGCCCTGCTTGCACCGGAGCGCAAAGGGCGGGCGGGAAAATCCGGTGGTTTTATTTCAAGTTTGAGTGGTGCCTGCCCTTTCCGCCCGGTGAAGCAGGGCGTTCGGCGGGAACAAAAAGAAAAGGCCGTTCCCGCAGAACGCTCAGCGCTGAGCGTTCTGCAAGAGGAGAAGAATATGGAATTCGCGAAGTTCGAGTCGGTATCAATTCGCAATCACGTCTTGAAAATGGAAACTTTATTGTAAATTTTTATCGTATAAACCCAAAAAGCACAAATCTGGATAATGGCTGTGTGGAGATAAAGATTACTGCAGACAAAAAAGGAGCTATAATAAAAAAAGATACATTAATTAGATCATGTATTGAGTAAAGAAAAGAAGCCTAACTTCTCACTCCAGCGGACGGCTTACAGCCACCGCTGACCTAAATCGTTGAATCTGTAGAAAAAGGTCTTAAGTGGATTTTTGGGTGAGAAGTAGAAAAAAATAACCTCACAGAATGCGCTACAATCAACGATCTCATACTTGGGAAGGGTCAAGTGACCCCCAAAAATATCGTTCTGACTCGTCAATAGAACTTTTCCTACAGACTCGTTATCCACGATTTCAACCATTAATCATCAACTCTTCTGCCTATATTTAGATGAGCATTAGGTGAAGTTCTCGGGAAGGAAATGTAGTTTACTTAGATCGGGTTTGTAAGGGACGGAGGCCTACATCTCAATTCCAAAAAAGACAGAAATGGAATGGCGACCATTGTGGGGGCGAGGGGAACGATCTCAGCTCCTGAGTAAAGAATAACGGAAAAGAGAAGCTTACCTTTAAAATCTTCGGCACATTGTTTCAACCTCGTGATATCCGACTCATCAATCCGGTGCGACCCTTTGACTTCGATGGCTGCCAGTTTTCCGCCCCGTTCAATATAACTGTATTACGGTTAATTTTTAGCCATCCAATGGCTAATTTTCTGAGAACGGATTTCTTTCAATTTTCAGTTTTCGATAATTTGAGTGTGCATGCTCATTATATCGCGATGAGATGAGTCCATGAACTCCAAATTAAAAAAGGTATGTCCTCATTGATCCTTTCACCCCAAACCTCTTTCCTTGTTGACACAAAAACGCACTTATCCTATGCTAAATTCCGGGAAGGTCAAAATGGGTGAGGTGATCCTGAAAGGATATATCCCAGGGGCGATTGGACGAATGGCGGAGCTCCACGGAACCTATTACCAACAGAACTGGGGGTTCGGGCTCTTCTTCGAGGCCAGAGTGGCAACGGAAATGTCTGAGTTTCTCAGTCGATATGAGGAGTCTCGGGATGGCCTCTGGACCCTCTACAAAAACGACCGGGTTGAGGGCGGGATTGCTATCGATGGGATTAAGGCGACAACAGAAGGAGCCCACCTCAGGTGGTTCATCCTCTCGCCGGAGACACAGGGCCGTGGTTTTGGAAATCGGCTTATGGACCAAGCCATCTCCTTCTGTAAAAAGAATGATTACAAGCGGGTCTACCTCCACACCTTTGAAGGACTTCATCCTGCCCGCCACCTCTATGAGAAGTTTGGTTTTGAGCTCGTCCAACAAGCTGAAGGGATGCAATGGGGGAAAAAGGTCATCGAGCAGAAGTTTGAGCTAAACTTTTAATACGGTTTTTTTGGGACTGCCCCGGGATTGCTCCAGGAATTTTAGAATATAATTGCAATATTCGTGATAATCCCTCAAACAATCCGATATCGAAGAATAAATGCTGCCATAATCAACAGCATCATACTCGTGAATCAGGATATTTCTCGTCCCAACGCTTCGAGCAATTCGTTGTGAGAAGTCTGCCGTATAGATACCAAGGTCAGCAAGCCTTAGAAAGGTCTCTTTATAATCAAGCGGCGGGCTTGTCTCTTTGGTCGCTATTTCCGCAATCATATGTTGGTTAATATCAATAGCACGGTTGATGATTCTTTCCAGATATCGCTCCAACGCTGCCTGCCTCACAAAGTCGCTGGTAATCTCTTTCAGGGAATACTTTGCCAGATCGGCCAGTTTCACCAGCTCATCCTGGATCAACGTTATTTTTCTCAATACGAAATTTTCCCTGATCATTTGTGGTGGACTAAAAATTCTCCCAGAAGTCTCTGCCGTTTCTTAATCAAATATTTTTCAAGATCGAAGAGAGGCTGTGAGTCGATATAGTCTTTGAATGCACCTGCCCTGAAATCAGCGTATTCGTCCTCATCTCCATAAAGCAATTTTCCCGAAGAAACGACTTCGTATTTTAAGAAAGGATTGGCCTTATTCAGATTGGTAAGGTCTATTCTGTAATCAGGGATACCGAATGCTTCCGAAATAAATTCTAATATTTCGCTATAATTTTCAAGGGTGGAGAGGTCTTTTTCTTTTGTGGTCAGGACCGCTACATCGAAATCACTATTGTCACGCCCATTCCCTGCGGCCTGAGACCCGAAGAGAACAATAAATCTCACCCCTTTTTTAAAAGCCTGTTTTTTGATACAAACCTTATCCACCTTCATTTTTTTAATATATCACATAAATCTTAAATCAACAAAGAAATAATAATTTGAGATATAATAATTTGAAAAGTTCAGGCTCATACGATTGACCCATTCGCCCCACGGCTTTGCTTGGGGCCCTGGCATTTATGCTGGGGAGTCGAAGGGTTGACTTGTGAAATGAGCGAGAGTGAAAAGAGGAAGATATTTCAGGTGCGAATGAGGAGCCCTTTCACAAATCGGGGATCGATCTCCTCTCCGGGAGGAACCTTTCCAAATTCTTTCTCAAAGAGATCGAGACAGAAATTTTGGAAGGTAACGAGATGTTTCAGCCTCTGCGGGTCGGTTTCAATTGAACACAACCTTTCTTTCAATTCATTTCGGAGCTCCGTTCTGATCATCCTTTTCCCCTGATCCTCTCTTTCAAAAAGATGTGAAAGAAGGTCTTGCATTTGAGCCTGCTCAATGGGTTCAAATTGAAAAGTCCCTTTGAGAATTTGGTTGGCCAAAGAGGTGAGAAAGAGGGTAGAGAGGGTGATTTCCCCCCATTTCTCCGGATGGCAACCGCTCCAATCCCTCTGCTTCAACTTAGGGGGATGGACATTCAATTCCTTTCCAAAAAAGTTAACAATCGACTCGATAGATTCCAAAAAAACCTCCGCCTCTTTTAAATCCCGAAGGTTCTTAAAGTCTTCCGAGACCCCATCTCGATAAAGGGCGGGGCGTTTCCTCAAAATACCCTCGATTTTTTCAAAATGGGGAGGGTCCAGAAGAACGAGGGTTTCCCGATCTCCTCCAAACCACGGCCCCTTCAACATTGTCTCGGCCCTTCTCCTTAACAGAAGCGTTAAACTTACACCGCATTGAAATATTTTCTGGATGGGAAGAGTCTGGAGGATTTCAATGGCTCTTTTTTCCTCTTCACTGCTCAGGTATTGAAGGCCGAGGTTCAAATAATGATAGACCTTCTTAACCACCCTCTCCATTCCGGAAATATTGGAGAGGTCGATCGCCTCTGCCACAATGGCTTTGTTGCAGAGAGCCGTGATCGATTGCCTTATTCGATCCAGTTCCTCCGGATCATCCATCTTAGAGAGGATGGCGGAAAAAAAAGGGCCTTCGCTGTGGAAGGTGAGGTAGTAACTGGCGCCTTCTTTCTTCAACGCCTCCGGAGCCTCCGCTGCCCGGAGTCCCTCTCTCTTCATGAGAATGTCAGGGTTGATAAAATGATAAATTTCCAATGCCTCCTCAAAATCGGGAAATCCGTAATCATTCAACCGGCCATTACGCAAACGATATCCTGTTTCCTCAAGCTCTGATTCCAGTTCGCAGATGAGCGCCTCCATCAGCCTCCGGTAGCCTCCGCCATCGACTCGATAGAAAGTCTTCAAGAAAGGCTCAAGGACCTCCTTCGTCTTCACCCCTTTAAAATCGATGAAATAGTATTGGTCCAGAGTTGAGAGAGGGAGCCTGTCCATCTCCTCGGTCTGGTCTCCCTCCAGCGTGGTGACACGGATAAACTTTTTAAGAATGAGGGCGACAAATTCAGAATCTGTTGTCCGGATAAATTCGACCACTTTCTTTTCGCCCGACTCGAGAAGGATCTCGACCCAGTGAAGGACCTTCTCCGGATCGATCTGATCCCTTTTCCAGAACTCGATGTCGAGGAGATATTGGAACTGCTCCGGAGTGGTAAGGGAGATGAGTTCAAGGCAATCCTTTTCGCCGACTTCCTTGACGGTTAAGAAAACTTCCTGTTCGGGGAGGGATTGAACCAACTCTTCCGGATGTTCGGAAAGAAAGAGAGGGTGAAGCCGCTCTTTTCCGCGACTGCGAAGAACGAGTTCCAATTGATTCTGAAGGGAAAGGGATTGGAAGAGCTTTCGGGCTTCTTTCGGATCTTCGGGCAAGGTTAAAAGAGAGGCATTGGTCATTTAAAACCCCTCGTCACTCATGAAAAAGAAGAGCGGGTCTGAAACCCGCCCTTCTTTTTCTTCAAATTAATAAGCCGGTGGCATGGGTGGACCACCTGCTTGCTCTTTTTTGGGTTTCTCCGCGATGACCGCTTCTGTGGTGATCAACAGCGAAGCCACGCTGGCCGCATTCTGAAGGGCCAGGCGGACCACTTTCGTCGGATCGATGATGCCGGCCTCAATCATATCGGTATATTCTTCCTTGTCGGCATCGAACCCGAAATTTCCCTTTTCCTCTTTTACCTTCTGTGTCACCACAGAGCCTTCCAGACCGGCATTTTCAACGATCTGCCGGATCGGCTCCTCAAGGGCCTTCTGAACGATATCGACGCCGGTCTGGCGATCCGGCTCAAGTTTGACCTTTTTCAAAACAGGCAGACACCTCAGATAGGCGACCCCGCCGCCGGGAACAATGCCTTCTTCCACCGCGGCCCGTGTCGCATTCAGGGCGTCCTCAACCCGCGCCTTTTTCTCCTTCATCTCGGTTTCCGTCGCTGCTCCCACCTTGATCACGGCTACGCCTCCTGCCAGTTTGGCGAGCCGTTCCTGAAGTTTCTCCCGATCGTAATCCGAGGTGGTCTCTTCGATTTGAACGCGAATCTGTTTGATCCGGCCTTCGATCGACGAGGAAGACCCCGCTCCCTCCACAATCGTGGAGTTGTCCTTATCGATGACCACCTTCTTGGCTCGGCCCAGATCTTCGAGCTTCATCTTTTCAAGCTTGACTCCGACATCCTCCATGATGGCGTTTCCGCCTGTCAGGACAGCGATATCCTCTAACATCGCCTTTCTTCTGTCACCGAAACCAGGCGCCTTGATCGCCGCACATT
>VGSS01000097.1 GCA_016874935.1 Deltaproteobacteria bacterium
ATGGCCTGCTCCATCCTTTCGGGTGATTGAAGCTTGTATAAAGAGAGAGGTCTCCTTCATAAAATTGTTTCGTCTCCATCTGATGGGCTTCGGCCCCGTAGATCGGCATATTGAAGATGGCAAGATTAAGGAAACCAATGCGATCATGATGTTTAACGACAAACGCAAGGGTTCTTCGTGCTTCTGTCAGGGCTTCTACGGGAGTTCCAAACAGAAGATAGACATACGTGGCAATCCCTGCATTTTTCAGGCTCTTTAACGCTGACGAAGCCTCCTCAAGATCGATCCCCTTTTGCAGATCATCGAGCACGGCCTGGTCTCCCGATTCCAAACCAAGTTTTAACATTACACATCCGGATCGCTTTAAGGCCAAACAGAAATCCTGGTCGGTGAGATGGCGAGTTATCCTCGCAAAGCCATACCAGGGAACACCGGGAGGATGTTCAGAAATTGCCTTCATCAGCGATGGACTGATCGCATTGTCCAGAAAATGGATAAGAATCGGTTGATGTCTATCCGCCAGGCTAAGAAGATCGCTGATTACCTTCTCAACGGAAACAGCAAGATAAGGGTTTCCCTCGGCCCTTTCCGGGCAGAATGAACATCTATTCCAATAACACCCGCTTGAAGCGCTGTAGGGAAGAATGGGCCCGGGAGCAAAGTAATCTTTGAGAGGAAAAGAATCATAACGGGGTGTATCAGGAATATCTCCGGCCTCCCTTACCCCCATGAGTAAAAGCAATGGAACTTCCCCTGGTCCGGCCACAAGATGATCCACGAGACCCTCAAAAGGATTTTGCCAATGAGGCTTTCTCATCCATGAAGTCACAAGCCCCCCGCCCAAAATCAATCTTATCCCTGGCCACTCCCGTCTGAGAAAACCAATCATTGCAAATGTGCACAGAGCCTGGTTTAAATAGTTGAGCGAGAATCCGATCAGGGAAGGCGGTTCATTTCTCAAAAGTTCGGTGAGCCGTTTCTTAAAATAGGGGTAGAAGGGATTGTCTTCCGGATTTTCTGCAGTCCTGAAAAGATCTCTGCTTCTTGCGGGAGAGAGCGCTTCGTGCTCATAATTTGCCAGACTCAGGCGTACACTGTTGGAACGTGCCTTCATCTCAAGCAGCCGGTTCAGATCTTTGATTGCCCGGCGATAACGGTCCTCATTTCTATAAACGTCCAAACTCTTCAACGAATCAAGATGTCCGGAAAGATGGCGAAGTGCCCGTGAGGTCCAGGTATCGAGTGACGCAGGCGGATCCTTCAGAAGGCTGAGAAGCCCTTCTAAATTTGCGTCCCAAACACTGTATTTTACTCCGTGGTGATCCAGGGTACCACAGAGCTTGGCGATACCCGCTGGAGGTTCGCACGGTTTTACAACAGGAGGATGAATGAGGAGCATTTGTCTAAGGAGGTTTTTCCGTTACTCGACGAGACTTCTGATCACCTTCATATTCTTCAGATCTTCAACCGTATCCTTTCTCGGAGTTTCCATGATGCCGGGGAGATGTTTTAATAAGGGATGGTTGATTAAATACCGGAATCCCTCCAGTCCGATGTAGCCCTCGCCGATATGCCAGTGCCGGTCCTTTCTCGATCCCAGGGGAGTCTTTGAATCGTTCAGGTGAAGAAGATGGAGTCGTTTCAGGCCGATCATCCGATCGAAGGATTCGAGCGTCCTTTCAATTTCCTCTTTTTTTGAAAGGTCGTATCCAGCCTCAAAGGCATGGGCAATGTCGAGGCAGATGCCAATCCTGTCTCTCACCTCAACCCCCTCGATGATCTTTTTGATTTGACCGAACTCATAACCGATCTCCGTTCCCTGGCCAGCGGTGTTTTCAAGAAGCATGACCGTTGAATTTCTGACCCGGTCAAAAGCCTGGTTGATCGCACAAACAACAGCCCCAATCGCTTCATCCTCAGAAGATTCCATCCGGTGACCGATATGGATGATCAAATAGGAGGCCCCTAATTGTTCCGCCCTTTCGAGGTCAGTCACAATCGAATCGATTGAGCGGCTGTAAAAATTTGATTCTTTAGAAGCCACATTCGGAAGATAAGGTAGATGGAGAAAGAGGGGGGAGAGATTGGATGACTGGATGGATGTCCGGAAAGTTTCTACTTCATCGTGATCGAGAGAATCATATTTCCATCCCCTCGGATTTCTGGAGAAGAACTGAATGGTCTCACAGCCTCGAATCTCAGCCTTTTCAACAACCTTTGAAAATCCTCCAGAAATGGAAATATGGAAACCGAATCGCATCTCTCAGGTTCTCTGTTGGAAAAATCAGTTGTTGTCATGAGGATATTCAAATCGATAGGTTTTTGTCAAGGGTCAATATGGACCGAATGAACCAGAGACCGTGAAAAATTAAGACTTCAATAACAGGCCCTTTAAAATCATTGAGGAATTTTATGCAAAAGATAGATTTAGCTATTTTTTTACAAATTCTGACGCATTGATGGTCTCGTAAAAAGTCGTCATTCCCGTGAAAACGCCTGCCTGCTGGTAGGCAGGGGAATCCAGAAAATTCTAACTATCTGAAAACACTGGATTCCTGGGTGCGCAGGAATGACAGAAAGTCTCCTTTTCAGACTTTTTACGAGATCACCATCATTAAATAACTAAAAACTTTTTTCTTGACAATAAACGTATTGTATTGTATTGTGTTTTAAACTATTTGAGGGGGATTTGCTTGTCCCAGACAAAGGTTGCCAGGACAATCTATATCAACAGCGATCAGGTAGAAGCCCTGAAGAAATTATCCGACAGGACGAAGGTTCCCCAGGCTGTCTATGTGAGAGAGGCCCTGGATATGCTCCTGGATAAATATTCTGAACAATTGAAGTTTGAATTCAAAGACTCCTTCAAAGAGAGAGCGGTTCAGAAAGATCTTGGCTTTTAAGAGGAAATCATTTTGACAGACCGTTTTCGACTTGTCTATCTTAAATCCACAGGGTTGGAAAATAACCCACTGGATCGGATTCCCCCTTCACCTGATGAGGTGAAAAATCCAGACAGATCTTTTGCCTCATCACATAACCCTGTTCCTGAAACGCATGCGACCAGGGAGATTCTGAAACAGGCAAAAGCCGACCTCAAACACCCCGACCCGAAAGTGAGGATTCTCGCCGTAAAATATTATCTCGAGAAATCCCATCTCTCCATCACTCTGGACCTCCTTCGGGAAGTTTTATCCGATCCAGATTCAAGCGTGAGGGCGGAAGCCCTTTCCACCCTGATCACATTCGGAAGCCCAATCGTTTCTCCCTTTTTGAAAAAACATCTCAGGGATTCTGACCCCATGGTCAGGATGGTTGCCCTCAGCGGGATGTTCCGATTCAAGGAGAAGATGGATCTGAATCTTCTCATGCAGTTTCTTAGCGACGATTCCCCCTGGGTGAGACGGAAGATCGCCACTCTTCTAGGATGGAATCAGATCGAAGGGGTCTTGCCCATCCTCGTGGAGATGTCGAAGGATGAGGATTCAAAAGTTAGAAAGGCGGCCCTCTTCTCGCTGGTCACCCTCTATCCCGAGGAAGGAGAACAACGGTTGATGGAGGCGATGAGCGATGCGGACCCGGATATTCGGAAATGGGCAAGAGACCAATTAAATAGAATGATCGAAAGACCGACAACGAAAAGATCCATTTCCCTTTCGAGGTGACGTTGAGACCGAAAACAATGGCGACCCAATCTCTTCCTCCGATTCAAAAAGCCCAGATTTTTGGGGACAGGGTTTATTCTCCGCAGGTCTTTGCCGAGCTGCTCGGAATCTCAAGGCAGGAACTTCTCGAAAAGGAATCACAGGGCATCCTCCCTCCGGCCAAGAGAAATGAGCGAAAAGAACGGTATTACAAACCGGAGGATGTGGTCAAATATCGCAACTACCTGTCCATTTCATCGCCCATCCCATTGGTCCGGAAACAGCTCTTCCTCAACTTTAAGGGCGGGACAGGAAAGAGCAGCCTCTCGGCTTCTTATGGATTTCGTCTCGCCCAGATGGGATTCCGGGTCCTGTTGATCGATCTCGACCCGCAGGGACACCTCACCCAGTGCCTGGGTCTCAACAATGAACAGTATTCCAAGACCCTCTACAATGCCCTTGTCGAAAAGGAGGAGATCGAAAAGGTCATCGTCAAAACGGATCTCCCCACGCTCGACATCATCCCATCGAACCTCAATCTCTCGCCCGTGGAACTTTCGCTCTTTTCAATGAACTCGAGGGAGTTCCGGTTGAAACGACTGCTTGGTTCCATGGAAAAGAGTTATGATGTGATCGTAATGGATGCCTCTCCGAGCATCGGGCTTTTAAACCTTAATGCGATTCTTGCCTCCAATGATCTCCTCATCCCAGTTCTGGCCGATTTCCTCTCCTATCATGGCCTCAAGATCCTCTTCGAGACCCTCTCCACCATTGAAGAGGATTTTTCTTTCGTCTTTGAGAACATCTTCATCTTTTTAAACCGGTATAATGAATCTCACCGGATCTGCAGGCGCTCGAAGAAGGCCCTGGAGACCCATTACAAGAAGTACCTCCTCAACACGGTCATCCGGCAGGATACGAAGATAGCCGAGGCCACCAGTCAGGGAACCCCCATCTTTCTCTTTGCTAAGTCCTCAAAAGGAGCAGAGGATATACAGAACCTGATCGGAGAAATTTTTGGAATGAAAGGAAACGGAAATGGTGGATGAGTTTACCAACAATGTCGCACAGAAATTTCCCAACACCCTGAACAAAGAATCGATCGAAAAACCCTGGGATGTTGCAGAATCCAAGGTGGTCTCCCCAATCAAAAAAACCGTTGAAGAACCCAAACACGAAGAGATTACAGACCGGATCCATACGCTCTATTCAGAACTTCGCACCTCCCTGACCGTGCGATCCGCTCTGGAATTCGACCTCAAGCGGGCCAACCGGGTTCTGGAGGAGGTCAATAAGATCAAGTCCGAAGTGGAGAGGATCATCGAGATGTTAAGGGCGATGGAAGACTATATGAGGGAACGGCTCAAATAAATCAACACCCTCAACTTCCTTTTTGACCTTTTAATGCAAGGGATGAATCAGGGTATGGAGGAGGCAGGGAGATGAAGATAAAGACACAGGTCTTGACGGCTGATGGATTCGACCGGAGCGTGGCGGAAAAGATGCCGAAGATGAGGAAATCGGAGGAACCTCTTCTTCAGGAACAGGAAGAGGAGCTTCGCCCCCCTGAAGAGGGTCACCCTGAAGTGATTCAAGAGATAAAATCTCCGGAGAAACCGACCGAAAAAGGGGCTATTTTCGAACCCTCCAGGTCAGCCACGGAGTCAGACCAGAATCTCGATGTGTTCAGGCTGATCGAGGACCTTCACACCCAGCTTCTTGTCTCAAGCCGGGCGAAGAAGGCCTTGAAAATGGATTTGACCTCTCACCAGAAGACCATCCATCAATTCGCTCAGGACAATAAGGACTTGAGAACCGAGCTGGAGGCAGAGAGGAAAGAACTTCAGGGGTTCAGAGAGGCCCATGCCGAGTCGGTCTACCTGAAAGAGGAGAACGAGGAGGCCCTTCAGAAGATACGGGAGTTTCAGCAGGAATTCAAGAGCATGAAAGAAAACCTGACAAAGACGGTTAGAGAGAGGGATGAGGCGTTAGGCCGAATTCGCGAACTTGAATCCCAAATAAATCAGAACGAACTGGTCAAGATCAAAGGAAGATTGAATGAACGAGAGGCTTCCCATTTTCATGAAGAGAACCGGGAACTCCAGTCCCGACTCGAAGAGGCTCTGGCCCAAAATGCCGAGATGGAGAGAAAGTATGAGGCATTAAAGCGATCCTTCAACGAGGTCAAAGAATCGCTCACCCTGTTGAGAGATTCCTATAAGAAGAATTATTACAACCCATCCGGGGCTCCTGATTAACCCTGTGGTTGAACGATTGGCGGGAAAACTTGGGGGGGGGTGTGATGAAAAAGGTCTCTTTATCTTGGAAATCTTCGTGCAGCCTTTTGCCTTCTCCTCCTCGCCTCCTGTTGTTTCCTCTTCTTCTTAACAGAAGGCTTCTCGTAAGCTCTTCTCTTTTTCAATTCTTTGAGAATGCCATCCCTGGCGAGCTGGCGTTTCAAAGCCTTGATGGCATTTTCGATCTGATTGTTTTGAACTTTAACTTCCAAAGCCTTTACCTTTAGCCTCCGTTGAACGACTACCTGTCTCTATCCCTTCTGCTGCCCCTGAACTCTCCACCCTTTTTCTTCTGGGGTTTCGCCTCATTCACAACCAGGGCCCGTTCCATAAAAGTCTTGCCGTTGAGCAGTGAAATCGCTTTTTCACCCTCTTCTTTTGAGGCCATCTCTACAAAACCAAACCCTCTCGAGCGTCCTGAATAGGTGTCGGTAATGATTTTAACTGATTCGACTGTTCCTGCTTCTGCGAAGAGGTTTTTCAATGCCTCCTCCGAAGCCCCAAAGGGAAGATTCCCTACATAAAGTTTTTGGCTCATCATGCCCCTCCTTCTTTAATTTAAAATCCCCAAGACTTTCTAAAGAGCTTCTGGGGGTTCCCAAAAACTTTTTATTAAGTTCAGGAGATTAGTCTCAATGATGCCAGAATCCCACCTTTTATAATCGAAACTTAATCATCTGTCAAGTTAAATCCAGGAGATTTCTAAAAAAGTCCTGAAATCTCTGATTACACAGAGAAAAGAAACGCTTTGAGAAATCATTAGAATCTGTGTAATTGAGGGAGCATATATTGGTTTTTCAGGGCTCTCCCCCACAAAAAAATGATTAAAAGAATTGACATTGTTTTTTGTCTGATTTATATAATAGCAGACTTTGTGAAATATTTATCAGAAAGGAGGGGGGATATTGCATAAGATCACATACAAAAGAGAGATGGCTGAGAACACGGTCTGCCACTTCAAGGTGGATGCGCCCCGTATTGCCAGGAAAGCGAAGCCAGGGCAATTCGTTGTCTTAAAAGCCAATGAGACAGGGGAGAGGATTCCTCTGACTATGGGGGGGACCGACCCGTCGAATGGAACCATCGATTTGATCTTTCAGGTCGTTGGAAAGAGCACCGCTCTTCTGAGGACTCTCAATGTGGGAGATGCTATCCAGGATATTATCGGACCTCTTGGAAAGCCGACCCATGTCGAAAATCTTGGAACTATGGTCTGCGTGGGAGGCGGAACAGGTGTGGCCGTGATGTATCCAATCACCAAAGCCTACAAAGAGGCGGGAAACCATGTGATCGCCATCATCGGGGCTCGGACCAAAGATCTTCTCATTCTCGAAGACGAGATGAAGGAGGCCAGTCACGATTTAAGGGTGACAACCGATGACGGAAGTTACGGCCACCATGGCTTTGTGACGGATGTGCTTAAGAAGATTCTCGATGATCAGAAAGAGGTGAAACTGGTGGTGGGGATCGGACCGGTGCCGATGATGAAGTTCCTGTGCAAGTTGACAAAGGGGTACGGGGTGAAGACGATGGTCAGCCTGAATCCCATTATGGTCGATGCCACGGGTATGTGCGGGGCATGCCGGGTGACTGTGGGAGGCAAGACCATGTTCTGCTGTGTGGATGGTCCTGAATTCGACGGCCATGAAGTGGACTATGATGAACTGGTCAAACGACAGAGGGCCTATCTTACAGAAGAGAAAGCCTCGATGGATCGATTTAAAGAGATAGGGAGATAACCCCCGTTAGAAAGGACATAGCTTTTAATTCCGACCTTTCTAATGGGAATGACTTATTGATTGCGCCCCAGCCAAAAATGGCGGGACTTTTTAACAGGGTAAAGGGGGATGAAGATGGCCGAGAAAGAAAAAAAGGAGAAACCGAAAATTCCAAGGCAGAAGATGCCTGAGCAGGAACCCAAAGTGAGGGCGAAGAATTTTAACGAGGTCCCCTTTGGATATACGCCTGAATTGGCCCAGCTGGAGGCGAGCCGTTGTATCCAGTGTAAAAAACCGAAATGCATCGAGGGGTGTCCGGTGGAAATCGATATCCCTGCCTTTATTAAACTGATTCTGGAACGAGATTTTATCGGGTCGGCCCGGAAACTGAAGGAACGAAACAGTCTTCCTGCCATCTGTGGTCGGGTCTGCCCTCAGGAAGACCAGTGCGAGAAGGTCTGCATTGTTGGAAAGAAAGAAGAGCCTGTTGCCATTGGCCGTCTGGAGAGATTTGCGGCGGATAGGGAGAGAGAGAAGGGAGAGGTCTTTATTCCCGAAAGGGCACCCGCCACAGGTAAAAAAGTGGCGGTGGTGGGGTCCGGACCCGCGGGATTAACCGTGGCAGGGGATTTAATCCTTAAAGGGCATGAGGTGACCATCTTTGAAGCCCTCCATAAAACCGGGGGCGTTCTGATCTATGGCATTCCGGAATTTCGGCTTCCCAAAGATATCGTTCAGGCCGAGGTCAATTATCTTGAACAATTAGGCGTAAAAGTGGAATGTAACTGCGTCATCGGAAGAATCGAGACCGTGGATGAACTTTTCAAGGAATATGACGCTATCTTTCTGGGGCTGGGCGCAGGCCTTCCGCAGTTCTTAAATGTCCCTGGCGAAAACTTTTGCGGGATCTATTCAGCCAATGAATATCTGACGCGATCCAACCTGATGAAAGCCTACCTCTTCCCGCAATATGATACCCCCATCGCTCGGGGGAAGAATGTAGCTGTCTTCGGAGCCGGAAATGTGGCCATGGATTCGGCGCGAACCGCCCTCCGCCTGGGGGCGGATACGGTCCGGATCATCTACCGGAGATCCAGGGATGAGATGCCCGCCCGTATTGAGGAGATTCACCATGCAGAGGAAGAGGGCGTCCAGTTCTACCTTCTCACGGCTCCAATCAAATTTTTGGGAGACGATAACGGGTGGGTCACGGGCGTCGAATGTCTGCGGATGGAGCTAGGGGAGCCGGATGAATCAGGAAGGCGAAGGCCGGTTCCGATTAAAGGTTCGGAATTTCAACTGGAGTGCGATCTGGCGGTCGTTGCCATTGGCGCAGGCCCGAATCCGCTTCTTCCCACGACCACCCCGGGACTTGAACTGAATAAGAGAGGATACATTGTGGGTGACCTCGAGACCGGAAAAACCTCCAAACCTGGAGTCTGGGCAGGAGGAGATATCGTCACCGGGTCGGCAACCGTCATCCTCGCCATGGGCGCCGGAAGAAAGGCCGCCAACTCCATTCACGACTATTTGATGAGTAAGTAGCGTCTCCATTCCTGCCTGCTAGAGGACGCATGCTGTGACTAACAGAAGAAAAGGGCGGAACAATTTGTTCTGCCCTTTTTTGAGAGTTCTGAAAAAGGTCAGGAATTTCCATCGTCTGAAGATAAGAAGTTTAGGAGGTCCTCACGGATTTGATTTTGCTTTGGTGAATCGATCTTAAAGTCACCATGGCCTTGGCAACCAACTCTGATCCATCGGTCCTCTGATCAAATACCTCGCTCTCTCCCACTAAAATCTGTCCTCCCTCCCGGAGAATCCGGGATTTACAGATGAGGGTCTTACCATAAGCGGGCTGGAGAAAGTTGATCTTAAATTCGATCGTTAGGATGCGATGGTCTTCCGGGACGAGGCTGAAGGCAGCATACCCTGCGGTATGGTCGGCCATTGTGGCGATGACTCCGGCATGGATGTAATTGTCCTGCTGACGATGGCGATTCAATATCTTCAACCGCGACTCCAGATAGCCCCTGTCATAGTTGACCGCCTTATATCCCACATCTTCAATAAAACCTTTTGAATAATCCTTCTTTAAAAACTGGATTCTTTTTAAAGTTAGTTCTCTTTCCATAACGCCCCTTTCATTTCACTAACCGATACAACTTTGGAGCACCCGATAGAAGTTTCCTCCCATATAGGCAGCGATTTCGTCCTGAGCGAAACCGACCTCCTGCATGGCCTTGGTCAGATGGACTAAATCTCTCACATCTCTATAACCTTCGATGAACCTGGAGAGGTGTCCTCCGCCATCTGTTCCCAATCCCACATGATCCATCCCCAATCGTCTTTTCATCTCAAGAATTTCTCCGGCCCAGTCCAGAAAGGTCATCCGGCTGATGGACTCCCTTCTATAGGCAAATGGCCAGGTGCAAACAACGCCTCCTGTCCTGGCCACCCATTCCATCTCCTTCCATGTCCGGAGCCGACCGCATCTCGATGGGTCTTCAAAAGAGCACGGGTTTGTATGGGAATCCACCAGGGGTTTTTTGCTCATCTTAACAATCTGTTTCAAAGTATCCGTTTGGGCGTGCGCAACATCGACCACCATACCTAGCTCCTGCATCCGCTCCACAATTTTTCGTCCGGCCGGAGTCAACCCCTGGTTTCGGGGCCCTGGATCGAGGTCCCTCCACACCCTCATCACATCTCCCAGTTCATTGTTTCGATAGTGAATCAGGGTCATCATCCTGACTCCCATTTTATAAAATTCATTCACACGATCAGGCTTTCCCTCCAGAGGGTCGCCTCCTTCAATAGACAGAATGGCTCCTGGAGGACGGTTCGGCCCTGAACGCTCTGGAATATCCGAAGCCTTCAGCGCCAATCTGGCCTGACCCGATTTGATAACCCCCTCAAGCCACCATTCTAACTGGGCCTTCGTATTATTGAACTCGGTCTCCTGAAATCGGGCCCGGCCGAGAAACACCTGATCTCCCACTGCGGCAAAAGAGCTGGCCGCCATACCCAGGGCTTTGATGCTCTTAAGCGTCGAGCTCTTATCCAGCCATAATGCGTTCCGGCCCGGGGGGATATGCCGGTCAGGATGGGCATGGGCATCAATGATCCGAATATTTTTTATACCAGCTTTGACATTTCCGGGTTCAGCGAAAGCTTCTCGATGGGGAAAAGGATTTTCAAATGTGAATGAAATTCCAAACAGACCGGCATAACGAAGAAATTCCCGTCGATTCATCTCAAATCCTTTCTTGTATCACTTTAGCTCTTTGAAAAAAGTTATCTAAACCCCCTTTATCAAAAGAAGGAAACCTTTCTCCTCCCTTTGGAAAAGGGAGGTGGGGAGGGATTTTAAAAAATTTATTTCAAACATCTAATACTACTACGTTAAGTAGTTATGAGTCATCAAAGATGACGGTATTACAAACTGGACATATGCTCCTGTATAACATCAAGCATTTCTGGATCAATCGGCGGACAGCTGGCAAGGTCAATCCAGAAGTTTTTTTTATTGCCCATCCTTTCCAGCATCAAGAAGGCAGGGACGGCAAATGGGGACGAGGACGGCAAATGGGGACGTTGGTTCAAATGCAACTTATGTATGCCCTCTCAGTTAAGGAGAATCATCTGAACTGGATGCTGCATACCGATTCACCAACGAAGTCGTAACTCCCAAGAATCGTGCAACACTCGCCCCTGGATGCCCATATTTCTGCACTGCCAGTTGACAAAATATCTTGAGCGCCGCTGATACTTCTCTCCTTCGCCTGACCTTCTTCAATTCCTCCTCGTCCAGCCCTTCTCTTCC
>VGSS01000098.1 GCA_016874935.1 Deltaproteobacteria bacterium
ATTGACCTTTCGTCAATGTCCCCTTTCCTTTAATATCGGCGTTTTTTATTGAAAATTGAGGGGTTTTATATTAGGAAGAAGGGAGTTTTAAATAAGAAGTTCGGAGTTCGGAGTAGGGAGTTCGGAGCAAAACCCTCAACTCACTACCTCAAACCAAGAGAGAAAAGATCATGAGAGTGACATTTTTGGGAGGCGTCCGAACGGTTACGGGCTCAGCCACTCTTTTTGAAAAGGGGTCATTAAAGTGGCTGGTCGATTGCGGGATGTTCCAGGGTGGGAAAGAGATCGAGAAGAAGAATTATCATACCGGCTCTTACCATCCAAGCGACCTCTCCTTTATCCTCCTGACTCACGCACATATCGACCACAGCGGCCTCATACCCAAATTGTTCAGAGAAGGCTTTCGTGGAAAGGTGGTCTGCACAAAGGCCACCCTTGATCTGTGCGAGGTGATGCTCAGAGACAGCGGCCATATTCAGGAGATGGAGGCGGAATGGCAAAGCCGTAAGGATAGAAGGTCCGGCGGAAAAGGGGCGGCTCCTCTCTATACGGTTAAGGATGCGGAGAAAAGCCTTAAATGCTTCTTCACTGTAAATTATAACGAGATGGTTTCTCTGGCCGATGGGCTCAATGTCCGGTTTCAAGATGCAGGTCATATCCCGGGATCGGCCATCATTGAGCTCTGGGTTAAAGAGGGAGGGGAAGAGAAGAAATTGGTCTTCTCAGGAGACCTTGGAAATTCAGGCCAACCCATTGTCAGGGATCCTTCATTGATTAAAGAGGCGGATCTCCTCTGGTTGGAATCGACCTATGGAAACCGGCTCCATAAATCGAGAGAGGAGACTGTTCAGGAGTTATTAAAGATCGTTCAGGAGGCGATTGGACATCAGGCCAAGGTGATCATCCCGGCCTTTGCCGTGGAACGGACGCAGAATATCATCTATACGCTGGGCCAATTCATGAGGGAGGGGCTCATTCCATCTCTCCCCGTTTATATCGATAGCCCGCTGGCGATCTCAGCCACTGAGATTTTCAAGAAGAATTCGGACTGCTTTGACCAGGAGACAAAAGAAATCCTTTCACGGGGGGGAAGCCCTTTGGACCTGCCAGAGATCATCTATACCCGGACAACTGAGGAGTCAAAAGCGATCAACGAAGATGAGGGGCCGGGGATCATCATCTCTGCAAGCGGAATGTGCGACTCCGGAAGGATCAAGCATCATCTGAAACATCACCTCTGGCGGGAGAAGTCCCATATCGTCTTTCTCGGTTATCAGGGGGAGGGGACGATTGGAAGAAGGATTGTCGATGGGGCAGAGAGCGTGAGACTCTTCGGAGAGGAGATTGCGATAAAAGCCCATATTCACACTCTGGGAGGATTCTCCGCTCATGCCGATCAAAAAGGGCTCCTCGAATGGCTTTCTCATTTTGAGAATCCGAAGCTTGAGGTCTTTGTGGTCCACGGGGAAGAAAAGGTTTCAATGGAACTGAGTCAGCTCATCCGTGAGCAGTTTCATTTAAAGGCCGAGGCGCCTCGGTGGAGAGAGAAAAGAATTCTCTTCGCCCCCGAAGAAAGGCCGATATCTGAAGAAGCGAGGGAAGAAGAAGTTGCGCCTGAAGAGACGCTTCATCTTCTCCTGAGGCATCTGGATAGAAACTATAAAAAACTTCGCAGGAAATTAAAGAGGCGGCGAGGGATGGAAGAAAAGGTTCAGGATCCTCATCGATTGAGACAGTTGGAAGAAGTGAACAGGAAGATCGAAGAACTGGAATCGGAGCTATAAAAGCAATGCGGAATGTGCCTGCCTGCCGCAGGCAGGGATTGCGGATTGCGGAATTAAAACCTAATTTAGAAGAGAAAGGGAATCGGTTGTGGTTGAGTTGATTAAGATCGGTGTTGTTTTTGCCGTCATCATTGTTCTGATGTATCGGAAGATAAGCCTCTGGTTAAGCCTTTTATCGGCCACCTTTTTGCTCGGTATTCTTTTTCGTCTCCCCATAACGACGATCTCGATGGACATCGTCTCTTCGATCGTCGATACGAAGACATTTTTTCTCCTCGGAGCTTTCGTATCCATTCTCTTCTTCAGTAATCTCTTAAAGGAGACGGGCCGAATGAACCAGATCCTGGAAGGGTTTCGATCAACCCTGAAGGATATCCGGCTCGTTATTGCATTGCTTCCGGCGATCATTGGTTTGATGCCCATTGTGGGAGGCGCGCTGGTCTCCGCTCCCATGGTTGTAGAGGGTTCGGATGAATTGAAACTCACACCGGAACGGAGAACCTTCATCAACTACTGGTTCCGCCATCTCTGGGAATACATCCTTCCCACCTACCCGGCCCTTGTCCTGGCCGCTTCCCTGATCGGAATTCCCGTTAGAAAGCTCTGCTGGCTCAACCTTCCCCTCACGCCTGCCGCCATCCTCAGCGGAATCATGGTTGGCTACTGGGGAGTGTCAAGATCTACAAAGTCATATGAAAACTTATCAGGAAGAAGGGCCTTCTGGAATTTATTCAAAAACCTCGCCCCCCTCCTTTTCGCCCTCATCCTTGTAGTCGGGTTTAAGGTGGAGCTTGTCTATGCTTTCGGCATCACAATTGTGGGGATGATCCTTTTCTTCAGGATCGGGAGACAAAATATTTTAAAAGGATTTAAAGAGAGCATCGGGGTGGAACTCCTCCTGACCGTGGCTTTTGTCATGGGCTTTAAGAAGGTGCTGGAATCGTCTCAGGCCATTCCCGCTGTTTCCGAAGCCTTATCCTCCCTGGGAATTCCACTCTGGTTGATTGCCATGGTCGTTCCGATGATTGTCGGCCTGATGACCGGAGTGGCCATTGCGCCGATCGGAATCGGTTTCCCAATCCTCATCCCCCTGCTTCAGACCCATCCAGATTTTCTCTATTATATGATGTTGGCCTTTGCCGGAGGGATATGCGGGGTATTGCTCTCTCCTCTTCACCTCTGTCTCGTTCTGACGAAGGAGTATTTTCGGGCCGATTGGAGAGGGGTTTATCGTCTGATTTGGTTTCCGGTCGCTTCGATCTTGATTGCTGGCCTTGTATGGGTTGCCCTTTTTAGTGTATCCTGAAAAACTGTGTCGTACTTGCAAGCAAAGGGGGAGAGGCAGTCAGGTTCCAAAGCTTTAGAATGCGGGTCTTTTAGATGATGGGAAATTGTCACTTGTATATAATCGAATGTTTTCATACGCTTGGCACGCCTGAATCCGAACGGCTAAAGGTTGCCGCCCTAAATCTTTTCCACGCGACCGCCTCTCCCCCTTTTCAAAAAGTCGGTTTTTTCATATTACGACACAGTCTCTGAGTGAGGGGGAGTAAAAAATGAAAAATAGACTTCTGGTTATTTCGGGATTAATCGGGTTTCTTCTATCTGTTGTTTCGATTCCGGTATGTCGTGCGGGAGTGGTCATTGAAGAACTTCACAGGGATATGGAGGGTAGGATGGGCAGGATCATCCGTTTCTATTCGGGAGACCAATTTCGCACAGACCATCCGGAGGGAGGGGTCTCAACCATCATTGACTTCAAAGGAGACCGCATGGTGATGATCGACCACCCATCCCGGAGTTATGTCGAGATCAAATTCTCCCGGTGGGAGAAGGAAGTGGCGGAGAGGCTCAAAAAATCGATGCCGGAAATCAAAACAACAGAAAGACGGATCACTGTGAGAGGAACCGGAGCCAAGGCGTTAATCAATGGATTTCAAACGGAGAAGGTCGAGATCTGGGCTGATGGAGAGTTGATCGAGGAGAACTGGATGACCCGTGATGTTGATTTCCGAGAGGTGGAGAAGGTGATGGAGAGGGTGGCAAAGGGGTTTTCAAAGGATTTCAAGGTCGAGATGAAAGAAGGCCGGGAGATCTACGAGAAACTGAAATCCTACGGGATCCCGATTTTAATCAAAGACTACACGCTCACCTATGGCTTAGGCCCCATCAATGTGATGGAGGTTAGAAAAGTTGAGAAGAAAGAATTGTCAGGGGAAGTCTTTCTGCCTCCAGCAGGCTACCAGCGCATTATTCCTGAGTCCCCTAAAAAATAACCTCAAAACGGTTATGCAGAACGAAGAGGCGTTATTCCAGATCTTTTAAATTTCAGAGATCTCGATCAGAAAATTTCACATCGATCTGTTTGAGTCTGGGATCGAGACCTGCCCTTATATTTGTATCCTCAATGATGCCAATCGCAATCACCACCTTCACAGAGGTCAGGGTTCCGGGCGTGAGGTGACCACCCAGCGTGACCACCTGATCGTTCATCACTGTGGAGGCAGAGAAATGGGCATGGATCTCCGGCTCTCCATCCTCCCGCGTAGCGATCCAGCCGGTGAGGGAAACGATCTCCATGGGCTGCTCCAAATCCAGGTAGAGGCGATGGTGTTTCTCCACCTTTAAATCCAGGGGCAATATCTTTAAATTTCTAAAAGTGGCCTTTTTCAAGGCCCCGATACCCGAGAGGATCACGCCGGTTCGGATTCTTTCCTTTTTAACCAGTTCCTCAATCCCTTCCAAAAGATCAATATCCATAGCCAGCTTTCCCATCACCACACGAGCCATCCGGCCCCTTCCCACACCTTCCAGCAGATCCCTAACGCTTCCCATCTTTATCTCCCTGCAATTTCTATTGACCCGATCGTTATCATTGAGTAGGTATTAATAAATCTGCAGGTTTCTGTCAACCTATACTTTTTAAAATTGGGAAGGGCGATCCGAAGCATTTCAGAAGTATTTCAAATGATACCCAAACGATATCATCGGAAATGACTGCTTTACACACTTATTAGGCTACTTTAAGTCTGAATAGTGAAAAATCTTTAAATTCAATAAGTTGATAAATAAATGGCGACCAGTAAATTTTTTTCTTGACAAACGGAAATTTTTATAATATTAGTAAATTCTATAATAACGGTAATTTCTGAATCTTCCTTGCTAAGCCTTGGTTGATTATAATTTCTTATCTTAGGACCGTTCAGGCTTTGGGTGCTAAGGCTCCCGGGCCTGAATCAAAAAAGGAGGAAGCCATGAAATTGGAAGAATGTCTTAAGAAGAAATTTGTGGTCACTTCTGAAATTCAGCCGGCGATCGAAACGGATGCCAATGAACTCCTTCGAAATATCAATCGTATTCGTGGAAAGGTCGATGCCCTTACCGTCCCGGATTTGAATATCGAAGGGTTAGTCACCGATACCATGGGGACCTGCCGTGTTCTGAAGGAGCAAGCACTCGAACCCATTTTTCAGACCTCCTGCAGGGAAAAGAATCGGATGGAAATCGAGAGACAACTCTTGAAAGCGGCAGAATCGGGGATCGACAATATCCTAACGTTCACCCAAGATTACCGGATTACCGGAGACAGCCTTCAGGAGATCATGTACTTCCATGTTGATACGGGAAAACTCTATTCGGTGGTCAACAGCCTCCGACAAGGATATGACGTCTCTGGAAACGAGATCGGTTTCAAGCCCAAGTTTTGTATCGGCTCAGGGGTCGATGCCAGTTGGGGGAAGAAAGTCCCGGATATGGAATTAAGGGAAATGGAAACGCTGGCAGGCCTGGGAACTCACTATTTTCTCACAACCCCGGTCTTCGACATCGATTCCTTCCATCAGTTCATGAACCGGGTAGGTCCCATTCAGATCCCTGTCATCGCAGAGATTATTTTAGTGAGATCGGCAAGCATGGGCCTCTTTCTTAACAAATATGTAAGGCCCGGCCTGGTGCCAAATCATATCATTGAAAAATTAGCAAAAACCCCTGATAAGGAAGCCACCAGCATCGAGATTGTCCGGGATCTCGTAAAGGGGCTGAAAGAGGTCTGCCAGGGAGTCCATTTCATCCCTGTGGGGTCAGTGGAGAGGCTTCACCCGTATCTTGAAGCGGCTGCCGAACCCCTCTGAAGGCGGCCGGATTGGAAGAACTTTTTCCCCTTCCCGTGTTATCCCTGATGCCGTTGCCCTGCCCGTTCTGCTTCCTTTTGAGAACCGCCGGTTCCCAATCCCTCCATTGAGATAACCTCTCGATTGAATGGAAAGTTTCGAATAAATGTTGTATAAAGATCGTGAATTATTCACGGCCTCCAAACGCACTTTCAGTCCGAATCCTAATGTAGGGTTACAGTAACGGCTTTACAATGGCCTTGGCCATGTCATTCCCGCGAAAGCGGGAATCCAGACGTCGTCCCTGCGAAAGCAGGGATCAGGCATTGAAAACACTGGATTCCGGATCAAGTCCGGAATGACAACATTGTCAAGCCATTGTTGAAACACTACACTAGCGGTCCATCGGGGAGATTTAAACCGGAATGAAAGGCGGAGGGGGGAATGACTGCATTCTTGAGCAAGACGAATCCATCAAGATAGGCGGCTGGGGGACCTCAATGGAGAATTCGAAAAACCGCAAAGTACTCGTCATTGGCAGTATTCCAGAATTTCATGAACTCATCGGAGGATCACTTGAGGACCAGTGTGAAGTGATCGGTGCTTTGAGCGAAAGCGAAGGACTTAACAAAGCGAGGGGGGAACGTCCTGACATCATTCTCTTAGGGTATGTTGACCCCCGGGGAAGCTCGTTCAGGCTCCACAAGAAATTGAGGGAGGGGTGGATCACCAAGCACATTCCCCAACTGATTGTGGATGCGCATTTTCCGGGACAGCCGCAGAGGGCCTGGACCAGTCAGGAAGCCATGCAGATGGATGCGGAAGAATATCTGATGATCTCTCCTGACGATGCCGGATCAGTGGCCGAATCGGTCAAGGCCATGAAGTTGCTCGAAAGAATTGACACCCGACTCGGGGAAAGAGCCAACCCGCTTAAGGAAGCCATTCTGAACCCCAGCATTTTTTGTGTGACCTGGGAGCAGATCCCCGGAAGGGGGGCCTTTGAAATCCAGCAGGAGCATGTTTTCGACAATATCCGGAAGGCGGCGGAACTTGGAAAGATCCATGCGATCAGCGTCACCGACAACCCGGGAGGAAACCCTGCCATCTCAACGGAGATGTTATGTGCAGAGGTGAAGCGAGTGGGCACAGAGCCTCTGGTTCATCTTGCCTGCCGGGATAAGAACAGGAGCCAGATTGAAAGCATGCTCTATGGGCTGGCCGCGAGCGGTGTGAGAAATATCCTCGCCCTTACAGGGGACTATCCCTCAGCCGAGGGGTTTGAGGGAAAGCCCAAGCCTGTTTTCGATTTGGATCCGGTGAACGTGGTCCGGTTGGCCGCAGCCATGAACAAGGGGTTGGAACACCATGCAATGGGAAGGAAGGTGGCTCTCTCTCCGACGGACCTGTTTGTCGGGGTTTGTGTCTCTCCGTTCAAGCAAGAGGAATCCGAGCTGATGGCCCAGTACTATAAGCTTAAGAAGAAGATCGAAGCAGGAGCGAAATTTATTATCACCCAGATCGGCTACGATGCCAGAAAGTATCATGAGCTTCTGCAATGGTTGCGGGTGAACCGTTTTGATATCCCGGTTCTGGTGAATGTTTATATCCTGCCTTATCCCACCGCCAAGATGATGAACAGCAATAAGATCCCGGGTTGTGTCGTCACGGACAAGTTGGTCTCCGAGCTCGGAGAAGAGACGAAAGCTCCGGATAAGGGGAAAGCGGCAAGACTGCTGCGTGCAGCAAAGCTTTATGGCATTGCCAAAGGCATGGGGTATGCGGGCGCCCATATCGGAGGGCACGGCATTTCACCCGATATGGTGGAATACATCATCACCAAGGGCGAGGAGCTCTCCAGGGACTGGGAGAAACTGGTCCCTGAGTTTGATTATCCCCAGCCGGACGGCTTCTATCTCTTTGAGAAAGATCCGAAGACCGGTTTGAATACGGACGTATGGGCCAAGAGACCTTCAAAATCCCAGGTTCCTTTCATCTATAAGCTTTCAAGGATCGCTCATGTGACACTTTTTGAAGAGAAGAGCCGAGTTTTCAAAATGCTTCGTCCCATTGTCAGATGGGCTGACGTTTCGCCGAGAGCCAAAGCGGTTCTGGAATTCTTTGAACATATGGCCAAAACAGCGCTTTTCCATTGTTTGAATTGCGGCGATTGCGCCCTCTTTGATGTCGCCTTTGTCTGTCCCATGTCGCAGTGCCCGAAGGGCCAGAGAAACGGCGCCTGCGGAGGAAGCTATCAGGGGTGGTGCGAGGTCTACCCGGATAAGCAGAAATGCGTCTGGGTTCAGGCATACGACCGACTGAAAGCCTACCGGGAAGAACAGAGTTTAGAAGAATATATCGTTCCCCCGTGCAATTGGGAGTTGTGGCAGACCTCTTCCTGGATCAATTTCTATTTGGGCAGGGACCATACGGCAAAACGGCTCGGCATCAAACCTCCTGCCAAAAAAACTGCATAGAGGCCAGGGGAAAAGAGGATCGATCCTTAGAAAGCCGTTTGAGAATAACCAGAAGTTTTGTTCAGGAAGATGGGTTCGATTCCCGCCACCTCCAGCAGACGTAGCTTCAGACCTCAGGATGAAGTCCGAAGCTACGTCTCGGCAGGCCCTAAACTTTAATTCGAGCTACGTGAGAAGCGTAGTCTGAAGCGAAGTCTGCTGCGCCGAAGCCAATTGGGCGAAGGCGGGCAATGATTGTTATTAGGGACAGCGGATAGGAGTTTGACCTTGACAGCGGACATGGCTGAAATCTAATAAGCAATTAGTTATACCTGACACCAATCATCTGCCAGATCGGTAGCCGATGAATGCTTCGTCCCCTGTAAAGACTCACCTTTACTCCGATCTCTTTGCAGGCCTCCGACAGCGTCGTGATAAGTAAAAAATAATCCTTGATTGTTTTCCTAAATAATGCTATTTTCTTGATTAAGAAAATGGACAACATCAGGAAAATACCCACCGTTAAAGAGATGATCGAGCAGTTGCGGAGAGGCAAGGTCTCATTGCCTCCCCTCTCTATTCGTCTTCTGGAAGAAAAGCCGAAGGCTCTCGATGCTTATGTCGAGGCGTCCTGGCGGAAAAACACTGCGAGGTTTGCCATCAAATGTAAGTCCATCTCGACGCCCAGGGCGTTTAGGGATGGACTCAACCTGCTAAGGTCAATGTCTCTCCCAAAGGGATACCGGCCGATGCTCATCATGCCATTTTTCAGCGACCTACAATTGCAGGAACTCGATCGGGAAGGGATCAGCGGCATCGACCTGTGCGGAAATGGCGTGGTGATCGTGCCTGGCATGTTTTCCGTCTTCCGCAACGGTGCGAAGAATCGTTTTTCCTCCTCAGCCCCGATCAAGAACATCTACCGGAAAAATAGCTCGATGGTCGGAAGGGTCTTTCTCGTCCTTCCCCGTTACGGCACCGTTCAGGAGATCTGCTCGGAAATCAACCGCCGAAATATGCTCATTAACCGTTGGAACAGGAGGCCCATGAGCCTGTCAACGGTGTCGAAATCATTGAAGACGCTGGAGGAAGACCTGATTGTCGAGCGCATGGACACCATTCGCCTTGTCCAGCCCGACAAGCTCTTAGAAAAGCTGAGTGAAAATTACGTTTCCCCAAAAATCAGTGAACGAGTCCGCCTCAAAGTCCCGGGGGAAAGTGGGACCCTCTGGGAATTGCTCCAAAAGCAATCTCAGGACCTGAACCTCCCCCTCGTAGCTACGGGGACATCTTCGGTTACGCAATATGCCGTGATGCAGCGGGGGGATGTGTTATCTGTCTACTGTCCGCGTCTGGAGATGTTGCTGGACAGGCTGCCAGGGAGTCCATCGGATCGCTTCCCGAATCTCGAACTCATCGAGACAGGAGATGAAACGGTCTACTTCGATACCCGACAGGAAGGCAACTCCTGGTGGGCATCCCCTGTACAGGTGTACCTGGAGTTGATGGGTGGTGACAAGCGCGATCGGGAGACCGCCGAACAGGTGAAGTCCTTCATCCTGAAGAATCTTCAGCCGGTGCAGAAATGATTACGATGCCTGACCTTCAAACGGCGTTGCTCGACCTCCTCCATGAAGTGAAAGGTACGGACATCAAACTCATCATCGGCGGTGGGTTCGGCATCTATCTCAAGACCAATCACGTGCGCCGGATGGGGGTACGAACACTTCTTAGCGAATGGCCCGAGCCACGTTCCACCAATGATCTCGATCTGTATCTACGGCCAGAATTGCTCATCCAATCAGCAAAATTAAAACCGTTGGCAAAGGCGATTGTCAGGTTAGGTTATCAGGTGGTTCCTGGTGCCGAGAAATATCAGTTCGTGAGACCTGGACCGGGAGGTGTTGAAACAGGCAGCATCAAGATAGACATTCTCACTGGCCCGCAAAGCCGTTTTCAGGGTACGAGAGTAAAAACGGATGACCGTCGTGCGCGCCCCAATCCTTCCGTTGGTATTCACGCCCATCCGGTGGACGAAGCACCGACGCTGGAGGAAGGGTTATTGTCGGAATCCCTGACGGGAAAACTGAGTTCCGGGGAGTCCTGGCAAGCTGAGGTTTTCCTCCCGCATCCTTACACTTTCCTGATGATGAAGCTATTCGCTTTCAGGGATCGGCTTGACGATGCCGATAAAGAGTTCGGTCGCTACCATGCCCTGGATTTGTACACCATCCTGGCCACAACGATGGAGATGGAGTGGAACCAGGCCATTGAATTCCAAAAGCGACAAGAAGGTGATCCATTTTTTATAGAAGCCGGGCGCCTGGTCGCTGAACACTTTTCCGCCCTTGACCGTTTGGGCATGATCCGAATGAGGGAAAGCAGATACTATCGCCCCGAATTGCAGCTCGGTGAATTCATGTCAGCCCTGCAGGAGCTTTTTTCTGGCGGAGGTAAACCCGTTTTCTAAAAGAGAAGGGATCGATGTGGACACCAAATACCTAAGAATGATTCAGGGAATGAAGAGACAGGGGCAGAAGGATTGGACAGTCTACATGCTCCTCTGTGGGGACGGGTCATTCTATACGGGGATAGCAAAAGATGTACATGTCCGGGTCAAGCAACATAATGAGGGTCGGGGAGCAACCTACACCCGAACCCGCCTGCCCGTCAAGCTGCTTTATCAACAAGCAGGGTTGACGCATTCCGAAGCTCTTATTCGAGAAGCACAGATAAAAGCTTTACCTCGATCCAAAAAAGAGGACATCATATCTAATGGACATCGTATGTAACCATTTACTCCACCCGGAGAAGGCTCCGGCCGCGCCTTTGCCAAAAAACGACTCTGAAATATCAACAGCAATAGAGCGACCTTAGAATTGTTATTTCACGTTCGAAAATGCCAGTCTAAGGCCAAAATCAGCCTCTTTTTTAAACACTTGCCTCATAAAATCAAGGGCTTGCCTTGGTCCGACCCCGGAAGGGTCGGAAAAATGCTTTGCGGTTGGTGTGCGGTCTAATCCCCCTCGGTGGGCTCAGCGAAATCAAGGAAATGCGGTCAAGGTTATAATCCTTTGGAAAAAAATCAAAGAACCACTTTTGAAATTCTTTCTTAACC